>VXNP01000105.1 GCA_009840525.1 Gammaproteobacteria bacterium | reverse complement strand
GCCGGGGGGGGGGGCGGGGGTTGGGGGGTGGGGTGGGGGTGTGGGGTGGGGGGGAATCGCCGATCTACCGGCGCAAGACGAAATCGACATCGATCAATAAAACGCTTACAACAACTATATCGCTCACGAAACCGATTACAACAACTATATCGCCCACCAAAACGCTTACGTTTGCGGTATCAAACCCATTTCCGCCTTACGCTCGTGCTTGCCGCCGCCCTCGCCCTGGGGTGTGGCGGGGACGACGTGGTGGAGCCGCCCGTCGCGACCAGCGCAGTGGTGGTCCCCGCCGCGGTGAACCTGGTCGCGCTGCAGGAACGGGCCGGCTTCCAGGCCACCATCCACGACCAGAACGGACAGGTCATGCCGGGCGCACCCGTCACCTGGTCGACCAGCGACCCCTCGGTCGTCACGGTGGATGCCACCGGCACGGCCGTCTCGGTCGGCAACGGGCGCGCCCAGGTGGCCGCCGCGAGCGGGAACGCCATGGCATCCGCCTCCGTAGCCGTCGCGCAGCGGGGCGCGGTGGTGGAAGTCGACTGGGGTGGCCCCCGCCTCCTTCTCGGCGACTCGGTGCAGGCGACCCTCCCGGTCGCGAACGACCCGAACGGACATCGCGTCGCCCCGGCGCGCATCACCTGGACCACAAGCGATCCGGCTATCGCCACCGTCGACACCGACGGATGGGTGCGCACCGTCGGGCCGGGACAGGTCCGCATCGGGATCGACGTCGGCGGCTTCGTCGCCGCGCGGGACTATTCCGTGGAACTCGACCCCGGCTTTCTCGAAGTCGCACTGACCCTGCCACCGAACGCCCGCGACATCGGCGCCCATCTCAGCATCCACGGGCCCATCGACATCCCCGGAATCGAAGGCCCCGCCGTAGACTCCGTACACGCCGCGGACTATGAACTGTACCGCTCCCGCGCCACCGCTCCGACCCAGATCATCATCGCCGGGCCCCTGTCCTCAGGCCCGGTTCTCGAGTTCTGGGTGCCCCACCGTCCCCTCCTCGCCCAGTACCGCGTACAACTGTTGCAAATAGCGGGAGAAGACTATGCCCTCAGGGACCTTGCCGGTTATTCGATCCACATCTCGCCCTGAGACCCGCCCCGATCATCCCATTCTCCCATGGCGCCGCCCGCGCCCCGGTGCCACCTTGGAATGCGAGGTGCCGCACACAAAGGCATTGGATCGAGCTGGCTCTCTCGATCGGCGATCAAGGTTTAGCACCTGCGTGACTCCATCCGCCACTTGAACAAGGAGAACGCATGAAGCTGAGCCAGGAACTGATCGCCATCCTTGCCGTCGGCGTAACGCTGACGGGCCTGCAGATGACCCTGTTCTTCAGCCTGCGCGGCGAGATGGCGAGCATGGAGATCCGCCTGCGCGGGGAGATGAACGACCTGCGCGAAGAGATGCGCGGGGAGATGAGCGACTTGCGCGCCGAGATGCGCGGCGAGATGAACGTCCTGCGGGAGGACGTCCGTCACGACATCGACGCCATCAGGATCGACATCCGGGACATCCGCGAGGACGTCCGCCAGTTGCGCGACAAGCTGCTGGTGCCAGCGGGGGGCGTATGAAGCGCATGAAGCTGAGCCAGGAACTGATCGCCATTCTCGCCGTCGGCGTAACGCTGACGGGGCTCCAGGTCACCTTGTTCGTCAGCCTGCGCGGCGAGATGAGTGAATTGCGCGGCGAGATGGGCAGCATGGAAACGCGCCTGCGCGGGGAGATGAACGACCTGCGCGGCGAGTTGCGCGGTGAGATGAACATCCTTCGCGAGGACGTCCGCCACGATATCGACGCCCTCAGGATCGACATCCAGGACATCCGTGAGGACGTCCGCCAGTTGCGCGACAAGCTGCTGGTGCCCGCGCAGGACACGTGATTGTGCCTGCTGCGCCCCGCCGCTCGGTGAGCGCTCCCGCTACCGGATAACGCTGCCCCCCGTCCGGTCGTCGGGCACGAAGCGGTCCCGATACGGCATCTCGATGGCCGGCAGCGTCTCGGCGTTCATCACCGCGTCCTCGGGCACGAGGTCGTTCAGGTAGAGGATGTAGGCGATCACCGCGTAGGTCTCGTCCGCGGTGAGGATGCCCGGGGTGAGCTGCGGCATCGCCTTCACGGTGTAGTCGTAGAGGGTGGTGGCGTAGGGCCAGTAGCCGCCAACGGTACGGCCGGCGGGCCACTCCTCCCACGGCTCCTGCGTCACCAGCACATCGTTGGGCCCCTCGGTGCCGGTGGGGCCGTGGCAGGCGATGCAGTGCATGAGGTAGATCTGTTCGCCCTCGGCCACGGTGCCGCTCCCGGGCGGCAGCCCCTCCCCGTCGGGCTTCACGTCGATGTCCCACATGGCGACGCGCTCGGCCGACGCGGGGCTGCCGAAGCCGAAACGCTCCGGGGGCTCGGCGCCGTCACCAGAACCCCCGGCCGACGAGGACCCGGCGGGCGCACAGCCGACGGCCAGGACCATGGTTGCCAGCGCGAGCTGCCTCATACCAGGTCCCCCAGGCCGAAGGTGACGGCGCCGTCCGCCCCGACCTTCCACACCCGCTGCTGGTTGTTGTGGTACGCCGTGCGCTCGCCGCGCGCCTCCCAAAGCTGCTGCACCGTGGGCTGGACGTAGCCGGTCTCGTCGACCGCGCGGCTGATCAGCAGGCTTTCGCTGCCGTCCCAGTTCCAGAGATGGCGGAAGCGGACCGTCGACTTGGGCAGAATGGGCTCCTGGAGTTCGGCCTCGGTCCAGTTGCGGCCGCCGTCGGTGCTAATGTCGACGCGTGTGATACGCCCGCGTCCGGTCCACGCGAGCCCCTGGATCTCCCACCATCCCGGGTCGGGCAGCGTGTAGGGATACGCGGGGAAGGTGATGGTGGACTTGGCGTCCATGAAGAAGCTGAACTGGCGGGAAAGGCCGCCCTTGAGCGGGTCGGTGTAGCGGGAGGTCTCGTCGCGGGTCATGGTCGGGCGGTCGGTGACCTCGATGCGCCTCAGCCACTTGACGCTGGCGTTGCCCTCCCACCCGGGCAGGAGCAGGCGCAGAGGGTATCCCTGCTCGGGACGGATGGCCTCGCCGTTCTGCCCGTAGGCGAGGAGGGCGTCGTCCATGATCTTCTCCATGGGCACGCTGCGCGACATGACGGCGGCGTCGGCGCCCTCGGCCAGGATCCAGGTCGCGGCCGGGTCGGCGCCCACCTCGTTCAGGATGGTCTTGACCGGGACGCCCACCCATTCGCTGGTGCTGAGCAGCCCGTCGAGCGCCTGTGGGCTGATCTCGACCGGCATGCGCTCGCGATTGTACGCCCCACCCCCGTTCCCGGAGCACTCGAGGAAGTAGGTGCGCGCCACCGACGGATAGCGCTTCAGATCCGCCATCGAGAAGACCATCGGGCGCTCGACCATCCCGTGCACCAGCAGCTCGTGACGCCCCGCGCGGATGTCGGGGATGCCGGCGTGATGGCGCTCGAAGTGCAGGTCGGCCGGCGTGATGGTGCCTTGCAGCTCCTGCAGCGGCGTCCGCGACGAACTGGAGAGGGTCTGCGAACGGGTGAGGCGCCGCGGCCGCTCCTCGGGCGCGCGCACGCCCACCTCGGAAGTGAAGCGGCCCGGGACCTTGGTGGGGTCGTCGGGCGGCGTCGGGACCTCCTGCGCGACGAGCTTGACGGCGTCGGCCTTCGTCTTGATCAGGCCTGCGGCCACGACCCCTGAACTAGCGGCGATCCAGGTGCGGCGAGAGATGGAGGAGCGGTTGTTCGATGCCATCTCAGGTTCCCTCCGAAGGGTGGCTTGCGATGCGACAGAACCTCGTAAGCCAGCCTACGGCGGGAGGGACGGGGAGGCAAGGACGCACGGGGCAGCCCCTCGGGGTAGGGCGACGGTGGCCGCGCTCGCCGCTCCCGACTTGCGCCCCGCCCGCCACGTGCGAGCTTGCCAGGTGTCGCCCTGATTCATCGCGCACCCGGAGCTGGTTCCATGTTTCGCACCCCTGCCGTCATCGCCCATCCCACGACGCGGCACGCCGAGGGCGTGCGCCCGCGCGCGCTTCCGTCCCGTTTTCGCATCCTGATGGCCTGCGCCCTGCTGCCTGTCTTCAACGCCGGCATCCCGCCACAACATGCCGCCGCCCAGGGCACCCGCTTCCTGCGGCAGCCCGACGTGAGCGCGACACACATCGTCTTCGTGCACGCCAACGACCTGTGGCTCACGGGCCGCGACGGGGGCGACGCCATGCGGCTCACGAGCTCCGAGGGCGCGGAGACCGACCCGGCCTTCAGCGCGGACGGGCAGTGGATCGCGTTCTCGGGACAGTACGGTGGCAACACCGATGTCTACCTGATGCCAGCTACGGGCGGCCAGCCGCGGAGACTCACCTGGCATCCGGCGGCCGACGTGGTGCAGGGGTGGACGCCGGACGGCGAGATCCTCTTCCAGTCGGGCCGGGACGCGGTGCCCACCCAGCTTTGGAAGTTCTACACGGTGCCGCCGGCGGGCGGGCTGCCGGCGCCGCTCGCGCTCCCGCAGGCGTACCTGGGCGGGATGTCGGGCGACGGCGAGTACATCGCCTACCAGGAGATCGGCTACTGGGACCCGGAATGGCGCAACTACCGGGGCGGGCAGGCTCAGCCGGTCGGCATCGTTTCGACCGCCGACTGGGAGCGCGCCACGCCCTCGTGGGAAGGCGAGCGGCACATGGATCCGGTGTGGATGGACGGCGTGGTCTACTACATGTCGGAGCGGGACTGGGCCAGCAACGTGTGGTCGTACGATCCTCGCACGGGCGCGGAGCGCCAACTGACGCGGCACGCCGACTTCGACGTGAAGTCGCTCGGGGCCGGCGAAGGCGTGGTGGTCTACGAGCAGGCGGGGTATCTGCACGAGCTGGATCCCGCGTCCGGGCGCACGCGCGCGCTGGAGATTCACGTGGCGGGCGACATGAACTGGTCGCGGGCGCGGTGGGAGTCGGTTCCGTCCGCCCAGATGCGCGACGCCCGTCTCTCCCCGACCGGCAAGCGGGCGCTCTTCGAGTGGCGGGGCGAGATCTTCAGCGTGCCTGTGGAGGAGGGTTCGTGGCGCAACCTCACCCGTACCCCCGGAGTTGCCGACCGGCATCCGGCGTGGTCTCCCGACGGGTCGCGCATCGCCTGGTTCAACGACGCGGCCGACGAGTACGCGCTCGTGATCGCCGAGCAGGACGGGGCGAACCCGCGCCGCATCGAGATATCGGAACCGTCGTTCTACTTTCGGCCCGAGTGGTCTCCCGACGGGACCAAGCTGGCCTTCACCGATACGCATTACCGGGTGCTGGTCCTGGACGTGGAGTCGGGCGAGGTGGCGCATGTGGACACCGACCGCTTCGCCCACCCGCAGCGCACCATGAACCCGGTGTGGTCGCACGATTCGCGGTGGATCGCCTACGCGCGCCGGCTCGATAACCAGTTGCGCGCCATCTTCGTGCACGACACCGAGGCAGGCGAGACGCACCAGCTCACCGACGGCATGTCCGACGCCATCACCCCGGTGTGGGATGAGTCCGGGAAGTACCTCTACTTCCTGGCCTCCACCGACTACGGCCTGAACACCGGCTGGCTCGACATGACCTCCTACGATCGGCCGGTCACGCGCGCCCTCTACTTGGCGCTGCTCGACGAGGACGAGCCTTCGCCCTTCCTGCCGCAGAGCGATGAGGAGGCGGAGGATGACGAGGAGGGCGAAGATGCCGGTGCGTCCCAATCCGGCCAGGACGCGCCCGCCGCCGTCTCGATCGACTTCGAGAACATCGCCCGCCGCATCATCGACGCGCCCGGACTTCCCTCGGAAGACTACGCCGGACTCGCGCCCGGGCCGGAGGGCACCGTGTTCGTGATGCAAGGCGGAGGCTTTGGAGGCGGGGAGCTGCTCAAGTACTCCGTCGACGACCGGGAGGCGGAGGACTTCGTCGAGCAGGCGACTGCGGTCACCGTGTCCCACGACCGCGAGCACCTCCTCTTCCGGTCAGGACCCGGTTGGCGGGTGGTGGGAACTGCCCGTGCTCCCGGGGGGAACGACGGCCGCCTCGACTTCGACGGGATGCGCGTCCGCGTCGACCCCACCGCCGAGTACGCGCAGATGCTCCGTGACGGCTGGCGTTTCATGCGCGACTTCCTCTACGTCGACAACCAGCACGGGGCGCCCTGGGACGATGTTTGGGACTGGTATTCCGCGTGGCTCCCGGACGTCCGTCACCGCTCGGACTTCAACCAGTTGCTGGACATGCTCTCCGGCGAGATCGCGGTAGGGCACTCGTATGTGCGCGGGGGCGACTATCCCGATCTCGACAACCCCCGCACCGGTCTGCTGGGCGCCGATCTGGAGGAGGACGGCGGCTTCTACCGCATTACCCGCATATACGATGGCGGGGACTGGACGCCCGGGACAGCCGGGCCGCTCTCGATCCCCGGCATGGACGTGTCGGAAGGCGACTATCTGCTGGCGATTGACGGGGCCGAACTGCGCGCGCCCACCAACCCCTACGAGCTGCTGGAGGGCACCGCCGGGCGCACCATCACCCTGACGGTCGGACCGTCTCCCGCCATGGACGAGACCCGCGACATCATCGTGGAGCCCATCGCCAACGAGGGAATCCTGCGCCGCTGGGCCTGGGTGGAGGCAAACCAGGCCCGAGTCGACGAAATGAGCGGCGGCCGGCTCGCCTACGTGTGGCTCCCCAACACCGGACAGGGCGGATACCAGTATTTCAATCGCATGTACTATGCCCAGCAGGATCGCGAGGGGGCGGTTATCGACGAACGCAACAACGGCGGCGGCTCGGCGGCCGACTATATCGTGGACATGCTGGACCGCGAACTCACGGGCTACTTCAACTCGCGCGCGGGCGACCGCAAGCCGTGGACCCAGCCGATGGCCGGGCTGTTCGGGCCCAAGGTCATGGTGATCAACGAGCGCGCCGGCTCGGGCGGCGACCTGCTGCCCTACCTGTTCCGTTTCAAGGGCGTGGGCCCCCTGGTTGGCACCAAGACGTGGGGCGGTCTTGTGGGAACCTGGGACACCCCGCCCCTCATTGACGGAGGCGGCTTCGTGGCCCCCCGCGGCGGCTTCTTCGACGTGAACGGCGAGTGGGCCGTAGAGGCGGAAGGCGTGGCGCCGGACATCGAGGTGCGCAACGACCCCGCCCCCGTAATCGCCGGCGGCGACCCGCAGCTTGAGGCCGCCGTGCATGAAGCCCTCCGCCTGCTCGAGACCGGGAAGGTCACCTTCGCGGACGAGCCCCCGCCGCCGGTGCGTTATCGGAGGCCGGGGAGCGGGCAGTGAGCCGGCAGGCCGGCTCCGGATCCCAGCCGCCCGCGATCAGCCGCGCCGAGCGGGACGAGGCAGAGGCGACGCGCCGCCGCCAGGTCCGCTCATGGGTGCTCTTCGACTTCGCCAACTCGATCTATCCGGCGGTCATGACCACGGCCGTCTTCCCGGTCTTCTACGTTGGCACGGTGGTTGGCGGCGAGGGTGGCGAGGGAGAGCTGTGGTGGGGTTCGGCCGTCTCGCTTTCCGCGCTGGTGGTAGCGTTCTCGGCCCCGCTCCTCGGGGGGATCGCGGACCGCTGCGGGCTTCGCAAGCGTTTCCTCGCCGTCTATGTGGCGGTCTGCCTCGTCAGCGTCTCCCTGCTCGCCACAATCGGTCCGGGGATGGTGCTCGCGGGCTTCATCCTGTTCGTGATCGCCAACATCGGCTTCGAAGGGGGGCTCGTCTTCTACAACGCGTACCTTCCGGACATCACCCCGCCCGAGGAGCGCGGCGCCGTGTCCGGCTACGGCTTCGGCTGGGGATACCTGGGGTCCGCGCTGGGCCTCATTCTGGCCCTGATCTTTCTGCAGGTCCTCTTTCCGGGCCGCATTGAGGCCGTCTGGCTCCTGGTAGCGGGGTTCTTCCTCCTCTTCTCCATCCCCGCCTTCCGCAATCTGCCGTCAGACCAGGGCGGCGACATGCGAGTACGTGAGGCGGCGGCCTGGGGAACGCGGCGCTTCCTGGTGACCGTGCGTGAAGTCTGGGCCCTGCGCGACATTCGTCGCTTCCTCACCTCGTATTTCTTCTACATCGACGGGATCCTGACGGTCATCGTCATGGCGGGGGTCATCGCCACTGCAACCTTCGGGTTCGAGCAGACCGACACCATCATCCTCTTCCTCGTCGTACAGTTTTCCGCGATGGCGGGAGCGCTGACGCTCGCGAAGCCCACCGACCGGCTTGGCCCGAAGAAGGTCCTCAGCGGAGTCCTGGTCATGTGGGTGATAGCCGGGATCGCCGCCTATTTCGTTCAGTCGACCGCCGTCTTCTATGGGCTGGCCATTGTGGCCGGACTCGGCCTGGGTTCGGTGCAGTCGGCGAGCCGCGCCTACCTTTCCCTCATGATTCCGAGGGGCAGGGAGGCGGAGATATTCGGGTTCTACGCCTTCTGCGGGCGGACTTCGTCGGTTCTGGGACCGGTGCTCTTCGGCTGGGCCACCTTCCTCGCGGCCGGCAATCAGCGCCCCGGCTTCCTCGTGCTCACCGCCTTGATGCTGACCGGGCTGCTCCTGCTCCGGCGGGTGCCGGATTCCCGGGTGCGGGGCCGAGGCTGAGCCCGCCGACGGACTACATCTCCTGGCGTTCGCACGTCCGATCGACGCGGTAGCGGTGAATGTAGGGCACCTCCAATTCGTCGAACGTGGTTCCCCAGACTTCGTCGCGGCTCGCGATGGCGATGCCGAGGCGTGGAAACCAGGGCACGGCAGAAGTGCGTCCCTCGTCAATCTCGATCGTGCCTTCGAGCGTGCCATCCGAACCGTAGATCTCCCACACATCGACGCGATCCTCGCGCAGTTCCCGCAATAGCCAGATTGTACCGTCGGTTCCGGCCACTACCTGCCTTATCGGAGGATGGTGCTCCGGAACCCAGAATGCGCTGCGCACGGTACGGCGCTGGCGTTCCCGCATCGTCTCGCTCACTGGAGGCCGCAGCGCCGGGTCTATGTGATCCCCGACGATCGCTGCGGCGAACCCGTCGGCCAAACGGTCCTCAAGCGCAGAGCTGACTTCGCGCGGTTCGTACTCGACAGTGCGCTGCAGGAGCGTGTCCCCGCTTATCGAAATCGCCAGAATATCGAAGGTCGGTGGGTTCCGTCCTCCCGCACTCGCCCGACTTGTACCACTGTGGAGCCGTCGGGCGTGAGCGCCGTCAGGTATTCGTTGAGTCCGACAGGGGGCAGGTCACTAAGCGGATGAGGCGCAAGCCACGTCCGACCCGGGACCCTCTCATACTCCACGGCGTTGCTCGTCCATTCAACGCTCGCGATCGTGTCGAGGATCTCTCCGGCACGTGAGATGCGCCGTAGCGCGAGCGAGGGTGCGGTCACCCAGGCCTGCCAGTCGGTGATGCTGCGGCGTCCCGCGAGCACAGATCCGTCCGCGAGCATGCGGCCCGGGGTCAGGCGCGTTCCTTCCTCGGGCATCGGCAGGGCGAAGTCGATGACCTCTTCCGGCACGCGTTCGTTCGTAGTGAACAGTTGGATGCGCTGCCGGTCGGCGATCCAGAGGGTGTCACCGATCCAGCCCACGCCGAAGGCCGCGAGTTGGATGTCCCCCGGCCCCTGCCCCGCGCGGCCGATTTGACGAAGCAGTTGGCCATCCAGGGAGAACACCGTAATGGCGGGCACCATGGCCTGACCCACGTAGAGGGCACTGTCCGGCCCGATGGCAAGATCGTACACGCTTCTGATGAGGTCCGCGCTCTCCGGAGAGCCGATGCGGAGGACTTCATCCAGTCGCCACGGTGTTGGGCACGCGGCCTGCGCGCGTAGTGCCCTCGGGGTGCAGAGGAACAGGGTGATCAGGGCAGTCGCTAGACGCACTCTTGGCTCCCGTGGATGTGATGTTGCCGGTGCCTGCGGGACGACGGCCAAGAGCCGCCTGGGGAACATGCTAGGTGCCGGGGGACTCGCGTGTCCACTCCTTTGTGTCCGAGAGCTTGTATCTTGCGGCCATCAAGCTCACAATCCCCGCGCATCCCGTGACACCTGGAACCAGCCGAGGCCTCCCAAGCCCATGCGCAACTACCCGCTCGTCCGCGCCGCGCAGGTTGCAACCGCAGCACTCCGTACGACGTCACTCGCGCCTCTCGCTCCGCTGACCCGCGCCGCCTCGCTCGCCTTCGCCGCTGCGCTCGTCCTCGCGACCGCGCTCTCCCCCACCACCGCATCCGCCCAGGCGGAAGCCACCACGGGAGTCGTGCGCGGCACGGTTCGCGATCCCGGCGGCGCCCCTGTCGCGGGGGCCGTGGTCGTCATCGAACACCGGGAGACCGGGTTCCGCACCACCGTGGAGACCACCGGCGAGGGCACCTTCGCCCGCACCCTCCTGCCGCTCGGCACCTACGACGTGACTGCGACCGCGCCCGACGGGTTCGGGACCGATCGCCGGGAGGGGCTGGTGCTGCGGGTCGGCGAGACAATCCTGCTCTCGCTCGGGTTCGCACCGGTTGAGCTCGAGGGCATCACCGTGACCCGAGAGCGCGACATCCTCCTCGACACCGAGGACGTCACCAGTTCGCAGCGTTTTTCGGAGGAGGTCGTGGACGGCCTGCCTTCGAATGGCCGCAACTATCTCGACTTCACGCTGCTCACGCCGGGCGTGTCCATCTCTCAGGGTCCCGACGGCGACGAGCTCAACGTCAGTGGCCAGCGGGGCATCTTCAACAACTTCATCGTCGACGGAGCCGACTTCAACAACGCCTTCTTCGGCGAGCAGAGGGGCGGCCAGCGTCCCGCCTTCACCTTCAATCAGGACGCGATAGAGGAGATGGTGGTGGTGAACCAGGGCGCCACCGCCGAGTTCGGGCGCTCGGCGGGCGGATTCGTGAACGTCGTCACGCGTTCGGGCACCAACGACTTCAGCGGCACGGCCCACTACTACGGCCAGTGGGACGCGATCTCGGCCGCGTATCCGCAGGCACGCGGGGGCGGCAAACCGGAGTTCGGCCGGGGGCAGTTCGGGTTCACTTTGGGTGGACCCGTCGTGCGCGACCGGGCGTTCTTCTTCGTCGCCTACGACCAGCAGAGTTCCACGGAGACCAAGCAGCAGCGGCGCGTGGTCGCCAGCGATGTCAATCTGCGCAAGCTGGACAGCTTCTTGAAGTCGCGCTGGCCCGGGCTCTTCGATGACGAATTCGGCCCCATCGAGCGCACCGACGACGCCCGCGCGCTCATCGCCAAGCTGGACATCAGCGCCGGCGAGCGGCACCAGGCATCCTTCAAGTACAACTACACCTGGTCGGAGCAGGTGAACGGCACCTTCGATGTGGATTCGTGGGGGCTCTCGTCGAACGGCATCGAGCGCCACTACTCGCACGCGGTCAACGCCAGCCTGCGTTCGCTGTTGGGCAACACCGTGTCCAACGAGTTCCGCTTCCAGTGGGCCGGCGAGGACCGGCCGCGCTGGTACGGGGGACCGCTCATCCCCGGGGCGCGGCTCCCCGGGCCGCCCCAGTTCGCGCGGCTGGGCGGGCGTCCCTTCCCCGACATCGGCATGGACTTCGCCGATGGCTTCCGCATCGGCCTGCCCTTCTTCCTGCCCATCGATCCGGGGTACGACACGCGCCTGCAACTGGTCGACAACGTCTCCTGGCTGTCGGGCGCCCACCTGTTCAAGGGCGGCGTCGAATACAACCGCACCACGGTGGAACAGCAATTCATCGGCTTCGCCAACAGCCGCTACATCTTCGATTCAGTCGACGGCTTCATGGGCTTCGCCACCCACGGCAGCGGCTACGTGACCTGCTCGGACGGCTCGGCGAGCACGAGCGGCGCGTGCCCGGGGGGGAGCTCGGTCACGGGTCCGGTGCTCCTGTATCTGCAGTCGGCGACCGTTCCCGGCGTACCCGCCGACCAGCTCGGCCTCCAGTCGATGACCACGCACGAGCTGGCCTTCTTCCTCCAGGACACCTGGAAGCCGACCGACCGCCTGACGCTCAATCTGGGCGTGCGCTGGGAGGGGGCGTGGCACCCCGACGTCTTCATCCGGCCCGGGGAGGCCTTCTTCGCGCCGTACCTGAGCGACCCCCGATTTCCGTCGGACGGCAACATCCCGGATGACCTCGACAACGTTCAGCCCCGCTTCGGGCTCGCGTGGGACGTGGACGGCGGGCGAACCGTCGTGCGGCTCAACGCCGGGGCGTACAACGCGCGCATCCCCGGGCTGGTCTTCGCCCAGTACCGCACCACCAACGGCGCCTTCCAGCAGATCCTCTTCCGGAGCAGCGCCGACGCGGCGGTGCTGGGGCCGGTGCCCGCCATCGACGAGCAGATAGACGGGTCCGCGGCCACGCCCTTCCTGCCTGACATCCAGGTCGCCGACCGGAACCTGCGACTGCCGCGCACCTGGTCGTTCGGGGCTGAAGCCACCCGCGCGCTGAGCTCCGTCGTAACCGCGAGCCTCTCCTGGCAGCACGCGCGCACCGACGGCCTCTTCCGCTTCGTGGATCGGAACGCTGCGGCGCTGGGCTCGCCCTTCGGGATCGGCACGCATCCGTCTGGCGGCGGCATCAACGCCCTGACCGTTGGCGAGTCGAGCGCCCGCTCGCGCTACCACGGGCTGACGCTGGGGCTGCGCGGCCAGGACGACGCCAGCGGCTTCGCCTACGACGTCAACTACACCGTGGGCTTCGACCGCTCCGACGACGACAACGAGCGCGACCCCTTCACCTACCGCTACGCGGACCCGCGTCACCTGAACGCCGAGTACGGCTGGTCCGACCGCGACCGGCGCCATCAGCTCAACGGCTACTTCGTCTTCTCGCTTCCGGGCGGCGTCCGCGCGTCGCACATGTTCCGGCTGCTGAGCGCGTCCCCGGTGTCCGCGAAGTGCGCCAGCCCGAGCGAACGCGCCGCCGAGCCCGCCGACCGCATCTGCGCCGACGGTTCCGTGCTCCAGCGCAACACCCTGCGCCGCGACAACGGATTCTTCACCTGGGACTTCCGCGTTTCCCGCGAAATCGCGCTGAACAACGGAATGGTGCTCGAGCCCGTGTTCGAGGTCTTCAACGCCACCAACGAAGACAACTTCCTCGATGCAGCCCAGGGCTCCCTCCTCTTCAACTTCGACGGCTCCATCAGGAGCGGCCTGGGCGACACGCGAAGGGCACAGGTGGGGGTGAGGATGAGGTTCTGATCAGCGCGAGGTTGGATCAGTGCTCCGAGGACTCCTCCATGGCCTCCCGGGCCGCAGCCTCGATCTCCCAGGGGATAGCTGAGTCGCGATAGAGGGCAGCCCCGTTCGACAGGATGGGATCCTTGCCTTTCGCCGGGGCGCCGCCTTTCGCCGGGGCGCCGGGATGAACCGCTGGGACGGGCAAGCTCGAAACCGAAGTCTCGGCCGGAGCGCCGTGATGAACCGATGGGACCGGCGGCAAGCCCTGCCTCTCGCCACCCCGAGCTGCTTTGGGCCTGCTCGGCGCGTCCACCAGCATCCTTCCCTTGGGTGTGAAGAACAGCACGGTTCCGTCACTGTTCACGGATACCTTCACCCGTCCCTCGTGAACGGCCCGGTGGTGCCGCCGGCAGAGCGGAGTGCATTAGGGACGAATCACGGCAGGAAATCGTCTAAGTTCTTACAGGACTACACGATCTGCGCTTCCTGCCGTAAACTACCATCGGACTGCATCGAGCCGCAACGGCGGGAAAACGGGCTCGGATAGCGGGAGTCGCGGTCGACATCGACTCCCGTCTTCGCTGGCATCGGCGAGAAACTTCGCCCGACCTACGGCACGCGGTCCGCGGGCCGTCCCGGCAGACCTTCCCCACGGGCCGGTCTTCGTCCACCGTTCCTCGTCCGGCAGACCGCCGGGGCCCTCCGCCTTGCCCCGGGGCTGTACATTACAGGCCAGGAGGTCTGTAGGTACAGATGGGCTTCTCTGGCGGCTGCACCCGCGTGCGGTATCGACGGGTTGCCGATTGCCGGGGTCTCATGCCCTTGGGACGGTCGTGAAGGAGAATCGAGCGATGTACGAGAACATGATCGTGATCGACCGGCGGGCCCGCGAGAGCCTGCAGATGCAGATCCGGCGCCAGTTGGCGATCGCCATCGTCAACCGGCAGTTCCCCTTGCACGAGCCGCTGCCGTCGATTCGCGCCCTGGCGTCGGATCTGAAGGTCAGCGTGACGACCGTCGCGCTGGCGTACAAGGCGCTGAAGGCGGACGGATTCGTGGTGTCGAGGAGGCGATCGGGCTACTTCGTCAACCCGGATGTGCTTGCGGATCCCGGTCACAGGGCGGCGGCCGACTTGCAGCCAACCGATACGCCGCAACCGTCGAGGGTCGAACTACGCCAGGCTGTTCCGGGGCCGGAGCTTCGATCGCGAGCGGGTGGTCAAGCCCGCCGACAGCCTCGTACGCTACCGCTATCCCTTCGTATGCGGGTTGATCGACCCGTCGCTCTTCCCCGTAGCGCAGTGGCGCGAGTGCGTGCGCGACGCGGTGGGCGTGGTCGGAGTCGGCAACTGCGCCACGGACTTCTCGGAGACCGACGACCAGATGCTGGTCGAGCAGCTGATCCAGCGCGTGCTGGCCAGGCGCGGGATCTTCGCCCGGCCCGACGAGGTGCTCGTTACAGTGGGCGGCCAGCAGGCCCCTCTACATCGCCATCCGGCTCCTGTCGGCGCCGGGCGAGACGATCGGCGTCGAGGACCCCGGCTACCCGGACGTGGTCAACATGGCCAGGATCGAGGGGATCAACGTCGAGCGGCTGCCCGTCGACGAGGAGGGGTTGGTCCTGTCGAAGCGGCTCGGCCGGTGCAAATGCCTCTACGTGACGCCGAGCCACCAGTTCCCGACGACCGTCACGATGCCGCTGGCGCGGAACTGTTCCAGCTCGCACGGGATATTCATGGCCAGCGAGGCCGGAGACCCGCAGGCTTCCAGGTATCGCTCCACATCCTTCGGGGTTGGGTATGCGAGCGTTGTACAGCGGCGCACGCACCACGATCCCGTCGTCGTCGTCGGGATGGGCTAGGAAGAGCATCTGCCCCCGGCAAAGGCTGAAGACCACGCCTCCGGACGGGAATCTGCTCGCGAACCCCAATTCGTCCGGGATCGGCAGACCTGATGGCGATACCAATGGCGGGCACTCGGCTTCGGCGGCCATCGAGCCGGGGTAGACCCGCTCCCAGAGAATCTCCCCCGTTCGGACGTCGATCGCCACATGCCGAGGCACCGGCAGAATCTGCCCCGGCGTCGGCCAGTCGTAGGGCTCGCCCGTCAGTGCCGAGTCGACCGGCGGCAAGCGCACCTCGGTCACGAGCGTTCCGGATGGTTCAAATATCGCCATCGTCGTCATTCCTATGACAGCGACCGTCCCATCGGGCCCGCCCGTGATGTATCTGGGACTGTAGGAGAACTCGCCCGGGCCCTGACCCCGCCATCCGAAGACGTGCGTGCGCTCACCATCGCGATGGATGCAATGAATCCGCGATTCATAGGTGTCGATGACGCACGCGGTGCGCTCCGTCGCGAGCGCGACCTCATCCCGGGAAAACGGGGCTGGCGACGCGGTGCTCGGAGTCAGGGGAACCACGACCGCATCGGGAGGGGGCGCGGAGTCACAGGAAACAGCGATGAGAGCGACGGATGCCAGAGACGCCGCTCGCTGGAGCAGGCCGGGCGGGCGGCGCGCGCGCGCCGCTCCGGTCCCGGGCAATTCCCGATGGCCCCCCGTACTGGCTCCGCGCCCTTGCGACAATCCGAATCGCGTCACGGGGAACTTAGGGATCGAGCTCCGGGAGCGGGTCCTGGCGATGGCGTCGGACCCGCTGTATCGGGATTTCTGACGCGGCATGGCCGTCCTGGTGCGCCGTACACGGACCACGCGGGCCATTTCGGGCAGTGGCTGTCGAAGAAGGAGGCGCGGACGGACACGATCACCGCGCGCGACCCCTAGATATTCGCGCTCCATGTCCTTCGGGTGGGACGGCCGACTGTCCAGAGTTGAGCGCGGTGCGGCTGTTCGAGGAGGTGAGGGCCGCCGGGTATGCCGGGGCTACGACCAAGTGAGCGGGTATGTGCGAGGTCCGACCGAAGGAGCCCGCTGAGCCGGTCCGGAGGTTCGAGACGCCGCCGGGGGCGCCGGGGCTAGGCAACGGGCGGTGTCTGGCGACGGCGATGCGCTCGACTCGGACCGAATTCCTCAACGAGGGTGACGCTTCCCACCCTCAACGCACGAGCGCATGAAGAAACCCGTGCGGATGCCCACTCTCGCGGGCTCGGTGACAACCCGCGCCGGCGCTGCCCAAGAGCTCGCTTCGCTCGCCTCGGGCAGCGCCGGGATCCCGGCTTAGGGGTTTTGCGCAGCTTCGAGAAGCTCCAGTCCGCCGACATCGTACCAGTCCACGCCACGGTCGGGATACCCGTCGGCATCCCGGGGACCGACCGGGCGGTTCACCAGCACCACCAGCGTGGAACCCAGCAGGTTGATCGCGTGCGCGTCGTGCCTCACGCGTACGGCGCCCAGGTATTCGGCGCCCGAGGAATACACGTCCAGATACGAAACCCCAACGTCGCGGCCCCGCCTGGTCACGACCCACAGCCGGTCGTGGTCGTCGAACACGAAGGGCAGGCGGGGATATGGCTTCGGCTGGCTTCTAAAAAAACTCTCGTTCGCAAAGATACCTGCGGACTCCATGTACTCCTCCACCTCCCGCTCGCTCGGGTACTCCACGACGTATCTTGGCGCTACGATCATCGTGCCGAGTGGGTCGTCGCGACCCGCGAAGAAAAGCAGATGCCCGTCGCAAAGACCGAACACCACGCTTCCCCGCGGGGAGAACGCTCCGGTCATGAGTCCTTCTTGGTCACCTCGTATTACTGCGCACCCGGACTCGGCCCTGAACCGGCCGGGGAAGGTTCTCTCCCACACGATCTCGCCGGATTCCACGTCAATCTCGACCTGACGGTAGCTCCGGATCACTCCCGGGGAGTCCCGTCGCGTTCGCATTGAGAGGACGTTGGCGGTCAGCACCGACGAAAAAACGGACGAGCCAAGTCCCCGGAATCCGCGGCTCGGCAACCGCACCTCGGACACCAGCGTGCCCGCTGGATCGAAGATGGACATGCGCCGCAGGCCACCATCGACTACGCCAACGGCACCGCCCGGTCCACGCGCAAGACGGAGGAACCCCTGGAACTCACCCGGCCCTTCGCCCGCCCGTCCGAAGCGGCTTCTTATGGCGCCGCCAACACTCGTGCAGTAAACCCGGCTCTCGTACGACTCAATCGTGCAGACCGTCGTATCGTTGGCCAGCACGATACCTGGGTTCTCGCTAAGCGGCACCGTCGATGCGGCGTATGGAGTCAGGGAGAAATCCCGTCCTGGCTCAACGCCGCCACCACAGGCAACGCAACAAACGATGGAGATCGAAGCCGTGACGACGAAACAACACCGCAGCCTGCGGTTCCAAGGCGCGAGGTGCAGAATAGCCATTCCACCCCTGCCCTACCCGCAGAGGCCTTCTTCCTCGCACCACGTCATGGCCTCGGCCCCGGCATCAAGCGCGTCCCTCTGGGAACCCCCTTCTGCTATCACATTGTTGTATGTGTCCGTGCCAACCCAGTGGCAGTACTCGCTGCAAAAGTTGCCGATTTCTACCACTTGGGCAAGCAAATCGGATGCAGCGAGCAAGGTGACGAAGGCGAACGCCCTCAAGACGAGAGACCTGCGAAATAGGAAAGACATGTTGCCTCCCAGCGTGAAGTGGATGCACGTCAACCGGAAGACCCCACGTCAACCGGAAAACCCCAAGAGGCTAGGGATCGAGAGCAAGCGTGTCAACACCAAGTCTTGTCCAACTCTCCCCGGCTACCCGCTCGGATCCGGCGCCCTCTCCCGATGGAACTCCGTCACCGCCTGGTACGCGGCGATGACCGCGAGCAGCCGCTCCTCCGCGAAGGGCGGTGCCCCGAGCGTGACCCCGCGCGGCACCCGCGCCCCCGTCGTCTCGTCCGTGTCGAACCCGATGGGCGTACACGCAAGCGGCAGCCCGGCCCCGTCGAACGAACCGCCCGCGCTCGTGACCACGACGTCGCACTGGTTGAAGAGCTGTGTCACGATGCGGTGCCGGAGGAGGTTGCGCGCCTGCTGGACCTTCACGTAGGTGTCGGCGTTCTGGAGCATGCCGTTCAGGAAGCGCGGCAGGCGGTCGGCGAAATTGCGCACGTCCTCGCGCAGTTGCGCGATGAAGAACGCCGTGGGGTCGCCGTGGGAGCCGCCCATGGGCGGTGAGGTCAGGGCCTCCCATTGGTGGCGTCGTAGTCCGGCTGAAAGCCCTCGAACACAAGCGATCCGCCCTCGGTCAGCAGATCCGCCGTGTAGCATTTGTCCTTGGGCGCGAGGCACATGCCCCGCAGCGGGGCGCGCCGCTCGTCGGCGGGTGTCCGGGCCAGCTGCGCGAGGAGGGCTTGGGCGTGGCAACCGGCACCGAACGCCGTGCGAATCTCTCGGGAGCGGCGCAACGGTATCTTGTCCGACTCGGTCTCGGTGTCGAGGATCTGTTCCACCATGTGCTCGCCACCCTTCACGATCCGGCTTATCGGGAGGCCAACGCCGGAGCGCTGCGCATGGAATGGCCGCGCGTTCCGCTACCCGGCTGGCCGGACGGCAAGTCCGAAGGAGCGGCGGAAGCACTCGCTGGATCAGCGAAACACGGATGCCGCAAGCCACGGCATAAAATCGTCTAAGTTCAATCGGGACTGCACGATCTGCCATTCATGCCGTCCGGCCGTGACCCGGCCCGCCGTGTTCAATCTTCGACCAAATCCGGTCGAATGGCGGCCATTTGGGTGGACCGTTCACCGTGCCCTTCACGGCGTACCGGTGCGACGGCATAAGCGAACCCTTCTCTCGATACCCGTCGGCCCCCACAAGAGGCAAAACGAGGACTCCGCACCTTCCACGTATTCCAACCGCCGGGAACATCGATCCAAGACAGCGAGTAACGCGACCGAGGTTCCGGAAGCCTGCGTCACCGACCCTGGACGGTGCGACTCTCTAAGGTACCGGGCAAGCAACGGCGCGTCACGCAACCGCGCGCTAGTGGCCAGTAGCGGACGCATCCCTGATCATTTCCGCGACCAGCTCTGGATAAGATTCCTCGACCACCTGTTGTGCTCGCACTATCGTCGGCCACATAGAGTCTCCTTTCTCACCTTGCACAAGCGCTATCCAGTGCGTCGGAAAATAGCGCACGAGCATTCCTAAAACAAACGATACCATATACGTCATACACAATTGTGAATAGCGAGCCCCTCCTGGGAACGGCTCAGCAATGAACAATTTCGGAATCGCGCCGAACATCTTGTTGACGTACGTGTGTACAAACTGTGGTATTTCTCTTTCTGCTCTATCTGCACTACACGTCAGGGCACACGACTCTCCGTCGTCGACAGCGGCGTAGCCGAGTTCCTGATAGGCGCTTATGATCCCTGAAGAATTCTCTTTCCTAATCTTTACCTGTAGCCCATTATCCTCGCTGTAGCTTAGATCTTGGACTGCGACATGTCGACGCACATCAGAAAGATCTGAGTAGTCTTCCCATAGGTCGGGTATTCTGGAGAACAAATCGCCGATCGACATCTGCTCAGCGTGATCTGGCAAATCGTAGCAAAACCGCCAGTCGACCCCACCCGACCTGATGTGCATCGACATTCTATTGCGAGTATACTTCATGAAATCCGAAAACAAGCCTGATCGTACGCAGATTCTAAGCTCATTGAGTCGTGGCAATCCATCAATGTTGCCGCCAGACACTACCTCACCCCACCTTACCGCTTCTATGCCGTGGCCTCGATTCAACCCCTCTTCTCCGCCATCGGGCTTGAGCAGCAACAGCAAAGCCCGGCTGAGACTTGCGACGCCATAGAATGTCAGAAGTGGCCGAACCGAGTGATCAGAATTGCTCCCGTTTCTGAAATACTCACGTGCTTGCCTAGCGGCAGCATTGATTTCCCTAGCTCGACGCGCATTAAGTGTCCGTGAGTGAATCTGCTCAAATCGTTGCTGGGTTATGTCGCGACTCTCAAGGGAGAGCAACTTCTGCCAAATCGCTCGATTCAATTCTTGTGCCTTTCAGTCCTGGATTGCGACGCCACCAAAAAGATGCGTCTTGTAGATACGTCATTCGTGGGCACTGGGTCACTCATTCAGAAAGCGGGCGACGAGTGGTACCATCCTTGCGAAGCTGCCGATACCGCCTCCCCCGTTTGTGACGTATCCGCCCATGTGTTCGGGCAGCACATTGCGGAGAGTAGAAAACGAGTAACCGACATCACTGTCGTGCGTAGTAGCGTGTTCATCAAGAAAGGCGGCCCATGCCTCGACAAACCCAGGAGACAACCTGGATCTGGGATAATCGCCCAGAGGTATGGCAATCAGTTCGCCAATGTACTGGTTCCCCCTTGGATCGGAGAGAAAGTGGGTCAGCGCATAGTAAGATTGCTTGACATGTCCTTGTCTATTCTGGCCGCTTAGGTTGTGATGGTGGTCAAGAATGGTCTGGGGCACCTCGTCGATCATCGGTTCGATAAAACTAATGAAATCACGGAGAGGCCGTATAGGTGCGGCGTGATGGAGCGTCGACGGTGGCGACAGGTATTCGTCGGCCATGGCGACCGCTGCTTGAAAATCGTCATGCTTCCAGATGTCTGCATCCTCCAACTGCTGGATCGCGTCCTTGCAGGCTTCGATGTATGCACGAAGGGTCGGAATGGAAAGTTCTTTTAGGCTACTGCGGAGATCGTTCACGATTGTCCCGAGCGATTCCGTCTCGCCTGCATTCAATTCCGCGACCAGTTCAATGTTACTGGTGAACGCAGCCCGAGATAAATTGGGAGACCCAATCCATGACCACGTGGCGTCAACCTGATATATCTTGGCGTGCAACGCTCGATGGACTCGCAGGGAGACACGCTCCTCTCCCACCGTTTCAAGATAGCGTAACAGAGCAGGTGGATCAGAAACCCCCGCCGCCCAGTCGCGTGGGTTGAAGCGAGTCCAGAACTCAACGCGGCCGCCCGGATTTGGCCGGACCCAGGTGAGGCCTTCTTGGCTGTAGAACGGTGCCGATATCAGAACGGCGGTTCCCTGCTCACACCTACTGGTGAGCTCCTGGATGTCTGGACGTCGCAGTCTCATGTCGTCGGAGACCCTTGGCTGTCTGGTTTGTAGTTTCGCACGAGGGGGGAATCTACGCTGCTCGCGTGATTTGAGCCATCAGATCGCTTCCGCGCGGCCTGCGGCGACGAAGGAGGGTCAGAAGGTGGCTGTCTTCCGCCGATTCGCGCGAGCAATTCGTCAAGGCTCGGAGTGACCTCGTACTGAGCCGGGGACTCTCGAACCGCAATCGCCTCGAAGTGAGCCCTGCCACAGGCGATCTTGTCGGCTTCGGTAAAGCGGAGATCGCCGGGTTGCGAACTCCCTTTCGTTTCGACGACCAGATACAACCGTTCGCCAACGTCGGATGTGATGAGGACGGCCCAGTCCGGATTGTACCTTCCGAGCGGCGTCGGCACCGTGAACCATCCCGGAAGCTTGGTGTAAAGCGTGACCGCAGAATTCCTCTCCAGCTGATCGGCAAACCGAGCTTCGGTATCGGACTCGTAGACGACCTTGTCGTAGACGGATTTTCCGGCCTCAAGCATGTTCCGGAGATAGCCGGTAAGCTCCTCTTGCTCGAATAGCTCCTGCGCGTAATAGGATTCGTCCCCGATTCGTCGATACTTGATGCCGTCCACCAACGCCCGCCGCTTGCAGCGATTGATCGCCATTGCGGCGTACTCGATGAACTGCTGTGGATTCCGTCTAAAATCGAGGAGTCGCCGACTACCGACAAGGATCCTGTGGATGCTGCGCCGCGTTAGCCGTGTCCGGTCCTGAAGTTCGGTGAGGATATCCGGCAGCTCGATGTCAGGCTCGTCCAGTGGGACGGGGGCATCCCCGGCGACCTCCATCGCCTCCACCCCGGCCTTTCCGATGGCGATGTCGGCTTTGCGCCACAGCAGCCGGGTCCTTGGTATTGCTGGCGCTTGCCGGAGCGCGACGGCGCATGCTTTCACTAAGCGTTCGTTGTTGAAAGCCACGCGATAAGTGGTCTTGTGCTTGATGCGGTCCCAGAGCCCCCTAAACTCGCCGCTATCCAAGACGGCTTGGCGCGGACGAACTGTCTGGCGTTCGTCGGCATTCCGGACCTTGAAGCGTCCGGCAAGTTTTCGCAACACTGCAACGATTTCCGCCCGTTGGTCGGCGAATCTTTGAGGAACGACGAGGCTATCTGCCTTGATCGCTTGGCGGAGAGAATCTCGGATTCGCCCGCTCCCGTCGATGTAGCCCTGGGTCTGAAGGTGGTCGTACAGGATGCGCGACTGATCGAACCCGAGGACCGTTGGCCGTTCGTCGTGGCCGACAACCGAAATCTGTGCAAACTGGTGCGGCTCAACGACGCCGAAGCGTATCCCGGTGTCCCGCTCAATCTCCCGTTGGAGGTTTTCGGCGAACTCCTCGTAGCTTTCTCTGGCAATCACCGTTAGGGTATTCACTTCGAAACCACGGCGACGCTCGCCCTTCTGGTTGACGCAGAGACGCAAGCCGCGCCCGATCGTTTGTCGCCGTTCGCGCTCCGTCTGGATGTCGCGCAGCGCACATATCTGGAAGACGTTGGGATTGTCCCACCCTTCGCGCAGCGCCGAATGGGAGAAGATGAACTTGAGCGGCTCATCGAGACTCAGCAGCTTCTCCTTCTCCTTCATGATCAGGTTGTACGCACGCTGGGCATTGTCGCGGTTCACTTGGTTGTTCTCGGCCGTATCCGTCCAACCGCCCTTCTTGTCGATTGAGAAGTACCCGTCGTGAACAGCGTCGGCGTCCGCAGCGAAGCCCGCTTCCTGGAACAGCGAGACGTAGTCGGGGTGGGCTGCGAGGCGCTGGTATTCCTCTTCGAATGCTCGTGCATATTCGCCTTTGACCGGATTGCCGTCCTCGTCGTAGCGGCGGTAGCGTGCCACGGCGTCGATGAAGAAGAGGCTGAGGACCTTGATGCCCTGTGGGCGCAGACGCTTCTCCTTGTCAAGATGCTCGCGAATGGTCCGCCGAATCATCTGTCGTTGCACGGCCCAGCGGTTCACATCACCGTGGGCTTCGCCTCTTCGAAGATAGTGCTGGCCGCCGGGTACGCGCAGTTCGAGGAACGCGTTCTGGCCGACCCTAATTTCACCGATCCAGCAGTGACGATAGACTGCCCGGCCCGTTTCCTGCTCAAGATCGTCGCCATCCTGTACCGTTCTCAGACGGCGTCGCACCCCACTGGCCGCTCTCACATCGAGTTCCACTTTCGCGCTGATCACGCCACGTCTGCTGCTTGTCGAGACCAAGCGGACATAGGGCCGGTTGTGGGCATCCTCCACTGTCGCGGCCGCGACCTCGATCTGCTTGACCAGCTTTCGTTCGTAGGCATCGACGGCGTCGAGCCGGTATACCATGTGGTGCCGGTCCACATGGGTAGCCGAGTAACGAAGCGTGCAGAGGGGATTCATCGCGTCGAGCGCTGCCTTGCCCTGACCCTTTAGACCCCCGTCGACACTCTGCGGCTCGTCCACGATCAAGATCGGTCGCGTGGCCTTGACGAGATCGATCGGTTTCTCGCCTCCCGTCTTCTCACTGTCCTTGTACAAATTGTTGACGTTCCTCTTGTTGATAGCACCGACCGTCACAACCATGATCTGGATCTGCGAACTCGTCGCGAAGTTTCGGACTTGGCCGAGCTTGGACGAGTCGTAGAGGAAGTACTCGAACGGCGTCCCCGAATAGAGGGCCCGGAAATGGTCGTAGGTCATCTGGATCGACTTGTAGACGCCTTCCTTGATCGCTACAGACGGAACAACGATCACGAACTTCGTGAACCCGTAGCGCTTGTTCAGCTCGAAGACCGTACGCAGGTAGACGTACGTCTTACCAGTTCCGGTCTCCATCTCAATGGTGAAGTCGCCGGAGTGGAGAGTGTCAGACTGAGGCACGCCGTTGCGAAGCTGGATGTCTCTCAGGTTCGCGAGTATCTCGTCGTCGCGAAGAGTCAGCCGGTTGCCGATGCCCAAGTCGTTCGGAATAAAGGCCAGCTTCTCCTGTGGGTCGAATCGACTTCGCGTGACCGTGAATTCCGTTCGGCAGGTTTCCTGCCCGCGAAAAAGGTCGCAGACGGCGGCCACCGCTTGGAGCTGGAAGTCCAGGTTGGGTTCGAAACGGAGCTTCATCGCGAGCGCCTCGTCGATCCGCACATACGCACAACCATCGGCTCTACAAGCTTCGGATGTTGCCTAGGCCGCGCTGCTCGAGTATCGCGGCTAGGTTCGTCTTGGCGACATCGTCGGCGAAGGCGCTGTCGCGGAACACCACCGTCGACTCGTCATCCGGCGCAAGGGCCTCATGCCAGTCGCAGATACCCGATGCCAACTGCTCCACGTCGTGGCCCGCGACAGCTTCGTCCAAGCAGGCGATTAGGACACCGCCGCCGACTGAATGCACAGACTTGCCCGCAATGGTCCGCGATTCGATAGGGATGCAGAGATCCAGCCCCAGCTTCAGAATCAGTTCGTAAAGAATGTCCTGCTCCGAGCGCCCAGGCTCGATGTGGTCGAGGCCGGCGAGCAGCGCGTCGTCCAGATCGACTGGAGCGGGATCCCAGGCACGGATGTTGGAGGTGTCCAGCTTAAAGACCCGGAAGCCGACATCCCCGGCGAACAAAGGGTTTTCGTCCGCGAGCTTCTTTGAGGCTGCCTTCATCCGGGCCTTGGTGAGATCCGCGATCGTCGAAAACGCATCACTCCCCGCTATCGGCTCGGGCAATTGAACCATGATGTACCGGCTCGCGCGATTATAGTCCGCGTTCTGTTGGATGACTGCGTGCCCTGTGGTGCCGCTTCCTGCAAAGAAATCCATCACGATTCCGTTGGGTTCGTCTCCGGTTGCTGCAAGTATAATATCGTACACCGCCCAAAGGCTCTTTGGGAACGTAAACGGAGAATCCGGCACAAGGTCGCCCACCATCCGTGTACCGTATTCGTTGGCATCATATCGCTTGTCGCTCCACACAGTCTTGTAGAGCCCAAAGTTCTTGCCGATCTCAATCTCATAACCCCTCTTCGTCTTCCTAGCTCGAAGCAAGTTCTGGATTGCCTCTACTGACTGCCGTGCATACCGCCACTTACGCTCAATACCCGAGCCATCAATGGGGTAGACGTACGCAACTCCGTCATGAATCTCCGTCTGATGCGGATGGAAACCGTCGTCGCAAACCTGTCCAAACCCCGAAATCAGTCCATCCTTGACGAATACCGGATAAAAGCAATTCTTAGCATCCTGTCTCTCTGACTCCGTACCCCAATTACGAAATTGCGACCACGAGACATCTTCCTCTGGGATTAGTCTATCCGCTATCGCCTTCGTACCTCTCCGATAGACAAAAAAAGCGTATTCGTGGACATAAGAGAAGTTCTTCCCCTGAATCCCTCGTGGGTTGTGAACGATCGGCACACACACATGGTCGAAGTTGCCTTCTTCAAAGACCTCCCTCAGGATCAGGCCGAGCTGATTCACCTCGTTGTCGTCGATCGTACAAATCAGCACGCCGTTCGGTGACAATAGGTTTCGTGCGAGCACCAAACGCGGGTAGATCATGGATAGCCAATTCGCATGAAATCGGCCACCAGTCATCGGATTGGTTGTGAGTCTCGTCGAGCCCGTGGATTGACCTGTTATGTCGAGATAGGCGCGAACACCATCGCTGTAGTCATTCGGATAGATGAGATTGTTCCCTGTATTATAGGGAGGATCAATGTAGATGGTTTTGATCCGCCGGCTGTAGCTCTTCTGCAGCAGCTTCAAGACTTCTAGGTTGTCTCCTTCGATGATCACGTGTTGAGTTGTATCCCAGTCGACACTCTCCTCGGAGCAGGGGCGTAGGGTTCCGGTCGAGGGGGTCAGGGCGAGATGTCGGGCGCGGCGCTTTCCGTGCCAGTTGAGGCCATACATCTCGTCGGGCGCGGCCACCACATCCCCGAGTAGCTGACGGAGGACATCAAAGTCCACTTGGCCCTCGGCGACCGCTTCGGGAAACAGGACTTGCAGGCGCTGAAGGTTTTCGGCGACGATGTCTCGCGAGTGAGTTTCGGGGTTGCCGGCGACAATTCTCTCCATGGGGCTTTCCTCCCGTCACCGCATCGAACGAGTCGGATACCGGTCTGGGCCGGAAGCCTGATGGACCGATTTAACGGTGTCTTGCGTCGCCCACCCCAGCCAGTTGGCTGCGTCGCTGCCATCTCGGGGAAAGGCCTCTTCCCAAAGCGTCGGCTCGGTACCGAATGCTTTCTTGAGACTGGAGGCACGTGTCCCGAAGCGAATCTCGATCGGGCGCATGTAGACTGCACGCCGGATTCTCATGAGTCGACCGGATCGCGTCCGGCTGAGGGTGTTCGGGTGACCGCGCTCCGGTTGCGCCGGTAGATCAGGGCAGTCGGGCAGAACGGGGGCGCCTCGCGTCCCGCTTCCGCCGTGTCCCAGGGGTCTCTTGAGCAAGCTCTTCACAGCTTCCTTCTCGCTTCGCGTAAGGGAATCGTTCCACCAATATAACGTCGCTCCCTTCGGGGCAATCGGCCTGACCTGCCGAAGAAGGCGCCCGCCGCCACGTCTTGAACACCTACGGAGTCACTGCCTCCGGCAAGGGGTTGCGGATCACCACGCGTGGCGGTTCGGAGTGGGGTGCGTCCTCGATCGCTTGGCGACGAGACCCATTTCGTCAACGATCACGAAGATGTCGCGAGAGCACCGGCCCTCACCGGGCCATGTCGATGAGGATACGGTCGCCGCTGAGTCCTCATGGACAGCGACCGTGCACAGGTCATCCATTCTGGCCGGGCAGCGCGCTGGGGGCGACGTTACAACCGCTTCGAGACCCAAACCGTCCTTCCGACGACTTGGAGCTCTCGGGCGGACCGCTCGTGGCTGTCGTATGCGGGGTTGACGGGCTTGAGGACCACGCGGGGCGGGTCGGAGTGCGGGACATGCTCGATCCGCTTCACGACGAGTCCCATGCCGTCCCAGATCACGAAGATCCCCGGCGGCGCGGGCACCGTCCGGCTCGCGTCGATCAGGATGTGGTCGCCGCTTGAGAGCAGTGGTTCCATCGAGTCACCGTCCACCTCGATCATCCACAGGTCTCCGGGATCGGCCCGGAGCCGGTGGCGGATGAACGAATCGGCGAAGAGCCACGCCTCCCCGGTCTCCCGAAGCTCGCCGTTCCAGGCTTCCGCGGCCCGCTCCATGCTGACATCGGCTTCCGGCACGGCGCTGTAGCCGATCGGCGCGGAGTAGGCGTCGGAGGGAGGCGGACGCTTGGCGTGCGTCGAGAGCCGGAAGCTCCGCCCGTGCTTGAGCAGTTCGGGCCGGCATCCCAGATGCTCTGCCAGGATCTCGCGGTCGTCCTCGGCGAGGATCTTCGGCGTGCCCCTGTGAACGAACTGTTGCAGGTAGGCCTCGTTGCGGCCCATGGCAATCGACGCGGCCTGCAAGGTCGAGCCCTTCGTGGTCAGGAGCTGGAGTAGCCGCCGCCGCACCGGATCCCGCAAGATGGCGTCCTTCCTCTTCTTTTGTCCCATGGGATTGGAATAACCCCGCTTCCGGCCGGTTCCGCAAGTCGGACGGGATCGGTGGGCCGGACGGCTTGGCATCGCCGCCCGGGTTTACACTCCCGACCCCGCCCCGCCCTCCGGCAGCGACGCCGAGGCCGTCGTTCCGGTGCGCGCCGTGCGGTCGCCGTTCAGATCGTGTCGGGAGCCGCCCGTAAGCGCCTACGGGGGTGCTTCGCCATCGCGCTGGCGGCGGCGCGCGAAATCAATTGTACGCTATTGAACGTCTTTGAACATCCTCGACAATTAGGACATATCCTAACAGTTGACTCCCTTGCGGGATTGTCTTCACCGTTTTCGCCATGAAGACGATGGAGCAGCACGGCCATGGAGACGCTGGAGCGGTATTTCAACTCGCGAATCGGCGCGTTCCTCGCCAGCACGGGCATGCCGCCGACGACGTTCGGCATGAGGGCCGTGGGCGACCCGAACCTGATGCGCCAGATCGCCGCCGGCCGCTCGCCCACGCTGCGGACGGCGGACCGGGCCTTGGCGTTCATCGACCTCCACGAAGGGGATCCTGGCGTCGCGCGCGCTCCTCCGCGCCGCCAGCGGCACCGGAGGCCGAGAGCAGCGGCGAGACGAACGAAAAGGAGCGTGGCGATGACCGATAGGCCGAGGGAAAAGGGAGCGACTGAACCGGTCCGCTTTCTCCGGGCTTCCGAGATCCAAGCCCGGCTGGGCGTGTCGCGGGGGACGATCTACGGCTGGGTGGCCGCCGGTCTCTTTCCCCGGCCGATCCCCCTGGGTCCGCGTGTCGTCGGCTGGGTCGAGTCGGAGTTCGAGGAGTGGGTCCAGAATCGAGTTGAAAACCAAGCGGACACCGCGCGGGGCGGTGCCGAGCCGAACCCCAACAGGGAGAGAACGGAATGAAGAAGCTGTTGAGAATCACCCGGACAGCGGCGAGCGCCGCGCTGTTGCTGCTGGTGCCCGGCGCGCTCAACGCGCAGGGCACGAGCCCGTGGGTGGACGCGGTGAACGAGCTACAGACGCAGTTCACGGGACCGATCGCGCGGGGACTGTCGCTGATCGCGATCGTGGTGGGCGGGCTGATGTTCGCGTTCGGCGAGGGCGGGAGCAAGCGCACGCTGGCCGGGATCATCTTCGGGATCGGGATGGCCGTGGGCGCGGTGAACTTCCTCGGCTGGCTATTCTGATGCGGGGCCTCGGGCGCTGGGCCGGTTACGCAGCACTCAACCGTCCGCTCACCGTGCTGGGCGTGGAGCGGCGGCTGTTCCTGCTGGGCGCGACGCTCGCGGTCGCGGTGTGGAACGCGACGGCCTCGCTGGTGGCGGGCGGCATGGTGTTCGCGGGTTGCTACGGCGCGGGCTGGCTCGCGGGCCGGCGGGACCCGGCCATGCTCGCCGTGCTACGGAACGCCGCCCGTTATCCGGCGCGGATCGATCCGGGCAAGTGGACGGACGAGCCCTGGCATCTCCGCATCCGGGCGGACTCGAAGTGAGAGTCGCGGACGAACGCCGGGCCTACGAGGCGGCGGGCTCGCTGGCCGAGGAGCTGCCCTACTGGGGCTGGCTCGACGACGGCCGCACGTGCCTGACCCGTTCGGGCGAACTGGTCGCGGCGGGCCGGATCCGGCCCGCGGCGGTGGACGGCCGCACGCCCGAACGGATCGACCGGGTGCTCGGACTCTGGCAGCGGTTGATGTCGGGCCTCGGTTCCGACACACGCCTCCAGTTCCACATACTCCGGCGTCCCAGCCTCGCCGAGGGTCCGGACGACGGCGCTTCGGACATCGCGTCCCTGTCGGGCCGCAAGCGAAGCGCGTTCCTCGCCGGACGCGTCCAGCGGCTCGAAGCGTTCGTGGTTTGGTCGCACGACCCGGGCCTCCGTCCAGCGGGCGGGGGTTCCGGGCCGGCACCGCTGGCGCGGTTCAAGCGGTTTGGCAAGCGCGGCGGCAAGACGGCGACCTACCTGGCCTCGGAGATCGAGGCGGCTGCGGGCCGGTTCCGCGCGCTGATCGACGCGGGCCGCTCGCTCGTGGCCGAGCACACGCCCGTCGAGATACTGGACGCCTTGGAAGGCTCCCGCCTCCTCTCCGAACTCGTCAACCGCCCCGGCACGTTCTGGGACGGCGCGACGGGGAGCGGCATGAACTGGCGGCTCGCGCTGTCCGAGCTTGAGGCGGAGCGCTCGCACCTGAGGCTCGACGGCGAGCCCGTGATCCTCTACTCGCTGCTGTCACCGCCCGGCCAGGCGCACGCGAACCTCCTTCGCGACCTCTACTGCCTGGACGCGGTGACGACCGTCTCGCTCGAATGGCGGCCTTGGACGGTCGAGGCGGCGCGCCGCCGGATCCGAAGCGCGCAGCGCCACTACTTCTCGCGCCGCTACTCGATGATGGCGCACGCGCAGGACGCCCAGGGCACGGCGGCCGCCATGGTCGATTCGGCCGCCGCGGCCGAGTCGGACCGGCTGGGGGCGGCGCTCGTCGAACTCGAAGCCGACGGCGTGGCCTACGGCGAGGCGTCGCTCACCGTGGCACTCCACGGCGAACTCGACGGGATCGAACGGCTGGACGGCGATGTGCGGCGGCTGTTCGCAGCGCACGACGCGAAGGTCATCCGGGAGGGCTACGGCCAGATGCCCGCGTGGTTCGCCCGGCTCCCGGCGCAGCCGCGCAAGCGGCAGGTGCGGAAGGTGTTCGTGTCGGCGGGCGTCGCCGCGTGCCTCGCGCCCGTGTTCGGGCCGCCCAAGGGGAACCGTAGGAGCCGCCATCTGGACCGCGAGCCGCTGGCGGTGTTCGAGACCCCGTGGCGCACGGCGTACCGCTACGACCTGTTCGCGGGCGACGTGGGCCACACACTGATCCTGGGCGCGACGGGCTCGGGCAAGAGCTTTACGCTCAACTTCCTGCTGGTCGAGGCGCTCAAGTACGATCCGCGCATCCTGATCCTGGACCTGGGCGGCTCCTACCGCTGGCTGACCCGGTTCCTCGGGGGCCGGTATCTGGAGCTCGCGCCCGGAGAAGCGGAGCCGACGCTCCGGCTTACTCCCTTCGCGCTGCCCGCGACCACGAGGACGTTCCAGTTCCTCACGGGCTGGGTGCTCCGGCTGCTCAAGCTCGGAGGGTACGAGGCCGACGGCGCGGACACGAGCGAGGTCCGGGCACGGATCGAGGACCTCTACGCGCTCGGGGCCGAGCGCCGGACGCTGACCGTGCTGGCCGGTTCGCTGCCGTCGGCGATGTGGCCCGCGCTGAGCCGCTGGACGGAGGGCGGCGCGTGGGGCGCGTTCTTCGACAACGCGCCATCGGGCGGCACGGACATCGAGTTCCGGGACTGGCAGGTGATCGACCTGGCGGGCGCGGCCGAGCACGCGGACCTGTGCGAGGCGGCGCTCTCGTACCTGCTGGAACGCATGCGGCTGGAGATCGAGGACCCGGCCGAGACGGCGCGGCTCAAGCTGATGGTCGTGGACGAGGCGTGGCGGTACATGCAGGACCCCGCCGTGCTGAACTACCTGGCCGAGGCGGCCAAGACGTGGCGGAAGAAGAACGCCGCGCTCGTGCTCGCCACCCAGTCCGCCGTGGACGTGACCGGGACGCCGGGTGCTTCGGCGCTTCTGGAGTCCATCCCCACCAAGCTGTTCCTCGCCAACGCGGCACTGCCCGACGAGGCCGGGGCGCTGTTCCGGCTGAACGAGTCGGAGGTCGCCCGGATCCGGGCGCTCACGCCCAAGCGCGAACTGTATCTCCGCCGCCCGGACGAGGCGGCGGTGCTGCGGCTCGAAGTCGATCCGGAGAGCTACTGGCTCTACACCTCCTCGCCGCTGGACGCCGAGAAGCGCGCCGAGGCCGTGGCGAGGCACGGCCTGGCCCGGGCGCTCGAAGCGCTCGCGGGCCGAATCCATCCCACCCCACCAACCGAGAGGACGCGAACACCATGAAGGCAACTCCAACCGCTGCGATCCTGCTGGGGATCGTCGTAGTCCTCCTGACTCTGCTTCTGGCCGTGGTTCCCTGCGATGCCGCCGCGCAAGAAGCGAGCGGCGATGCCGCCTACCTTCGGGTGCCGGTGCCGGAGGAAGGCGAAGAGCGGATCCCCCGGCTCCGCGCGCGCGTGCGCCATACGACGGTCATCGTACTTCCGGCCGGGGAGCGGATCCTCGACTTCGTGGCCGGCGACTCAGAGTACTGGCACCTGACCGGCGCGGCGAACGTGGCGTACCTGAAGCCGCTGGCCGAGGACGCGGCGACGAACGTCGCGCTCGTCTGCGAATCCGGCCGCATCTACTCGTTCCTCGTATCGGAACACGGCGAGAAGCCGCCCCACCTCGTCGTTCGGGTCGAAGCCGGAGCGGACGCGGAGGTCATGTCCGGCGCTCCCGGGTTCGTTGCCCGGAGCGAGGTCGCCGCCTACCGCGAGATGGCGGCCCAAGCTGTCGATGCCGCGGGGGTGGCCCGCGAGGAGGCCGAGGCAAGCATCGCCGAGGCGCGCGACCGGGCTGAGGCGGAGATCGAGGCGTTCCGCGCCGTCTACCCCGAGCGGCTCCGGTTCGAGTACCGGCTGGACCGGAGAGCATCCGAGCGGCCGTTCCGGGTCGAGGCGATGTGGCACGACGGGGAGTTCACTTATCTCCGCTCGCGCGCACAGGAGTCTCCGGCGCTCTACGAACTCCGGGACGGCGAACCGAGCCTCGTCGCGTTCGATCTCACCGAGGACGGCCTCTACGTCGCCCGCCGTGTCCTGGGTAACGGGTGGCTCCAGATCGGCGACAAGCGGGCCGACTGGCGGTTCGAGCCGAGAGACGTGCGATGAGCCGCTGGAAGCAGTGGATGAAGGAGCCGAAGGGCGCGCTGCCCGGTGGCTTCGTCACCAAGGTCGGGATCGCCCTGATAACCGTTCTCGTGGCCGGGCTGCTGTTGTCCTCGTCGTTTTCCGGCCCCGGCGAGACGGTCGAGGGCGTCGCCCCCACGCCGCCGCAGCCCGTGGACGACCGCACGGGCCGGGCGCTCGACGGGCGCTTGAGCGACGAAACCGACCGCCAGAGCCAGCAGGCGGCGGCCGATGCGAACCGGGAAGGGCGACAGTCCGGTGCCCCAGGGCAGGAAACGACCGGACAGGACACGACAGCAAGCTCAGGCGGCGCCGGGGGCGGCGTGGGCCGGGCCGAGTTCGAGCTGCGCGAGGCGCTCCGGCTGGAGGAGGTCGAACGCCGGACACGCTCGCTCCGCTCATTCCCCGTCGCGCAGTCGCACCGGGATCCGAACGGACCCCCGGACGCGGCGGCGTCTCCCTCGGTGCCCGAGTATCACGATGCGGCACTCGACGGGGCGCTCGCCTCCCTCGGGCAGTCCCTTGCCGCCCTTGAGGCCGAGATGGCGGTCGGGCTGGCCGCCGGAGAGTTCGCGCCCGGCTTCGGAGGCCCGACACCGCAGGCGGGCGTTCCCGCCGCGCCGCGCACCTCCGAGTCCGCCCGTTTGGTGCGGCCGCACGACCCGTCGGGCTGGGAGCGCATCCACGAGGGCACGTTCCTGGAGGCGGTGCTCGTCACCCAGTTGTCGGGGGAGTTCCCCGGCCCGGTGCTCGCCATGGTGTCGGCTCCGCTCTATTCCGCCGACCGGCAACGGATTCTGATCCCGCGCGGCGCGCGCGTCGTCGGCACGGCGCAGGCCGTCCAGAACCGGGACCAGACCCGCCTCGCCGTGGCGTTCCACCGGTTGCTGCTGCCCGACGGAAGCTGGGTGGACCTTGAGTTCACCGGCCTGAACCAGGTGGGCGAGAGCGCGCTCCGCGACCAGGTGAACCGGCGCTACCTCTCGACGTTCGCCGCCGCCGGAGCGGTCGGCGTCCTGAGCGGCCTCACGCTTGCCGGAGCCTCGCCATACGGACTCCGCGCGGGCGTCGGCCAAGGGCTCGGAGGCAGCGCCACCTCGATGCTGGACCGGTATCTGAACCGGATGCCGGGAATCACGATCCGCGCGGGCCACCGGCTCCGCATCTGGCTCACCGCGGATGTCCTCGTCCCCACCCCGGCGCCACCCCGATGACACGAAAGGACCCCTTCATGCGATACCGCTTCTTTGCCCCCGCACTGCTCATGCCGCTCCTGACGTTCGCGAGCCCTGCTCCCGCGAGCGCGCAGTTCGACTTCGGGAGCTGGTTCCAGCGGGCCACGATCATC
>VXNP01000114.1 GCA_009840525.1 Gammaproteobacteria bacterium | reverse complement strand
TGCGGACGGCGCGGCCCACCTTTTCATGGTGGGACCCGAGGAAGCTCGTCCACTGTACCCGCGTGAACACGCCGCCGTGGCAGCAGGCGAGCGCGATCCATTCGGCACGGCGTCCCCTCCAGCCCAACGGCTCCAGCGCCCTTGCGCGTTCCGTGAGTTGGGCGATTCGGGAGTTGACCTGCTTCTTCGGTGTCGTCATTCCCCGTACGTTGAGGACAGGTCCTGAGGCGAGTCAACCGGCCGAGTGCGTCTTGCGGTCTCTCGCCTTCCCATGCTGTCCCGGAAGGTATCCAAGCCGCCGGACACGAACGCCAACGGCGTGTCATGCGCTTCACTTGGCGCGGGATGCCGGTGGTTGCCGGAGGTGGGCCGCCATCCATATTCCTTTCCCAGCCTCCGTCCCCGATATCCCGATCCGACTCCTCCCACCCCGACGGACCACGAGCATGCCGAGGATCTTCGACAACCTGACACGGGCCAGCAAGCTCCTGCCCGCCTTGCGGGAGGTGCTTGCCCTATCGTCACGGGCGGACTTCTGTGTCGGCTACATCAACCTTCGTGGCTGGGGCGGCGTGGCCCCGTTGATCGACCGATGGAAGGTCGGCGAAGGACCCTGCCGCATCCTCGTCGGCATGCAGCGCGTACCCGAGGACGAATTGCGGGAGCACTTCGCGAACCGGGGTCAAGAGCGCTTCGGGATTGACAACCGGTCGGCACTCCGTCTGCGACGCAGATTGGCGAAGGAGTTGCGCGAGCAGTTGACCTTCGGCGCACCCACCAACGACGACGAGGCCGCGCTTCGACGGCTGGCCCGCCAACTGAGGGCGGGCAGGGTCAAGGTCAAGCTGTTCCTGCGGCACTCGCTTCACGCGAAGCTCTACCTGCTGTACCGCGACGATCCGGTGAACCCGGTCACGGCGTTTCTCGGAAGCAGCAACCTGACGTTCGCGGGGATGTCCGGTCAGGGCGAGTTGAACGTGGACGTGCTCGACCAGGACGCTGCCCGGAAGCTGGCGGGCTGGTTCGAGGATCGTTGGGCGGATCGCTACTGCATCGACATCACCGAAGAACTCGTCCAGATCATCGACGAGAGCTGGGCGCGCGAGGACTTGGTATCACCCTACCACGTCTACCTCAAGATGGCCTACCACCTGTCCTACGAGGCCCGCGAAGGGCTGAACGAGTTCAGCATCCCCCCGATCTTCAAGGACAAGCTCTTCGACTTTCAGGCGGCCGCCGTCAAGATCGCCGCGCGCCACCTGAACAAGCGCGGCGGCGTGTTGATCGGAGACGTGGTGGGGCTCGGCAAGACACGAATGGCGACCGCCGTGGCCAGAATCTTCGAGGACGACCTCGGGCTGGAAACGCTGATCATCTGCCCGAAGAATCTGGTCCCGATGTGGGAGGATCACGCCCACGAGTACCAGTTGCGAGCCAAGGTGGTGTCGCTCAGCAAGGTGCTAACGGACCTGCCGGAGATGCGCCGCTACCGGCTCGTGCTGATCGACGAGAGCCACAACCTCCGCAATCGCGAGGGCAAGCGCTACAGGGCCGTCCAAGAGTACATCAACGAGAACGAGAGCAAGGTCATCCTGCTGTCGGCGACGCCCTACAACAAGACCTATCTCGATCTCTCGAACCAGTTGCGGCTCTTCCTGGACGAGGACGAGGACATCGGGATTCGTCCGGAACGCGTGCTTCGATCGATGGGCGACGTCGAGTTCAGCGCAAGCTACCAAGTCGGGCTGCGGACTCTGGCCGCCTTCGAGAGGAGCGAGAACCCGGACGACTGGCGCGATCTGATGCGCCTCTATCTGGTCCGGCGGACGCGAACATTCATCCAGAAGAACTACGCCGAGACGGACCCCGAGACCGGACGCCCCTGCCTGATGATGGCGGACGGATCCCGGAGGATCTTCCCGCAGCGCGTCCCGGCCACCGTGAAGTTTGACGTGGACGATGACGATCCGAACGACCAGTACGCCCGGCTGTACCGTAAGGATGTGGTCAGAACGGTCATCGGACTCTCGCTGCCAAGGTACGGGCTGGGGCTCCACCTGTCGGCGACTGCGGAGGCCATCGCCACCGACGAGGAAAAGAGGCAGATCCAGAACCTGTCCCGGGCGGGCAAGCGTCTGATCGGCTTCTGCCGCACGAATCTCTTCAAGCGGTTGGAAAGCAGCGGCTCGGCCTTCATCCAGTCGGTCGAGCGCCATGTCCTCCGCAACTGCGTGTTCCTCCATGCCATCCGCGAAGATCTCGCGCTTCCGGTCGGCAGCCAAGAGGTCGCATTGCTCGATGCGGCTTTACCCGACACGCGCTTCACGGACGACGAGGATCACAACGCTCAGGAGGCGATCCCCTTGGGCGACGAGCAAGGTCACCGAGATCCGTGGGACATGGACACGTTCATGGCGCGGGCGGCCGCAGTCTACCGCACCTACCGGAAGAGTCAGTTCCTAAAGCGCTTCAAGTGGCTTCGTTCGTCCCTGTTCGACGATTCGCTCGAACGGGAGTTGTTGGAGGACACCATATCTCTGCTCGACATTCTCAAGCGGAGCGGTCGTTGGGATCCGACCCGTGACGCGAAGCTGGAAGCCCTTCACGCGCTGCTGACGGAGAAGCATCCGGATCGCAAGATCCTCGTCTTCTCGCAATTCGCGGATACGGTCGACTACCTGGCCCGACAGCTTGAGAAGCTAGGAGTCGGGGACTTGGCGGGTGTGACCGGCGCGACCGATAACCCGACTTTGCTGGCCAAGCGTTTCAGTCCCGAGAGCAACGAGGGCATGCCAACCGGCGCCAGCGAGATCCGGGTGCTGATCGCCACCGATGTCCTGAGCGAAGGCCAGAATCTTCAGGATTGCGCCGTGGTCGTGAACTACGACCTGCCGTGGGCGATCATCCGGCTGATACAACGCGCCGGGCGGGTAGACCGAATCGGCCAGAAGGATCCGGACATCCTTTGCTACTCCTTCCTCCCCGCCGATGGCGTCGAGCGCATCATCAATCTGCGCGGACGGGTCCGGAAGCGCCTTTCGGAGAACGCCGAGGTGGTCGGTGCCGACGAGGCGTTCTTTCAGGACGACGAGGACGGTGAACAGCGCATCCTCGACCTCTACCACGAGAAGGCGGGCACTCTCGACGACGAGGACGACGGCGAGGTGGATCTGGCCAGTCAGGCGTGGCAGATCTGGCGGAACGCGACGGTCGACGATCCGGGGCTGGCGGAGACCGTGCGGACACTGCCCGATGTGGTATACAGCACGCGCCGGCACCTCTTGCCGGGGCGGCCAGACGGCGTACTTCTCTTTCTGCGCACGGCGGACGACCATGATGCGCTGGCGTATGTCAATGCGAGGACCGGCCAAAGCGTGACCGAGTCGCAGGTCGAGATTCTCGCCGCTGCCGAGTGCGCCCCGGACACCCCCGCCCAGTCGCGAGACGGCCGCCACCATGAACTCGTGGCGAAGGGCGTGCGGCACATCGCCAAGGAGCAGCACCGGACCGGGGGACAGTTGGGCTCCAAACGCGGTGCCCGCTACCGCGCCTATCAGCGGCTGAAGAAGTGGGTGGCCTTCGCGGAGAAGGAAATGCCGCTCTTCAATCTGCACGAATTGCGCTTGGCCCTCGACGACATCTACCAATATCCGCTACGCGGCACTGCGGCCGACGCACTCAACCGCCATCTTCGCACCGGAATGGACGACCACGCGCTGGCGAGTCTGGTTGTGAAGCTCCGTGACGAAGATCGGCTCTCCATCCGGGACGACGCCGACCCGGAGCCGCCTGCACCGCGCATCATCTGTTCGATGGGGCTCTTCGGGAGGGATGACTCATCGTGATTCCAAACATCGAGAGGATGCGTAAGTGTCTTCGCGGATTCGACCTGACCGGGCTACTCGTGGAGGAGTTGGGCTGGAATCACCACTCCGGTTCCGCCGTCGCGGTGGCGATCGGGGAGCGACGTTTCCGTGCGATGGCCGTGGCCGAGAAGAAGGGCTTCGTCGTCTGGAGGTGCGAATCCGAGGACGGGCGGATCCCCGACCACGCAACCCGCAGGCGGGTGGACACCAGAATCACCGTACAGGCGTTCGAGCACATGATTGTGTTCATGGATGGCGCGCGGCGAGAACAGGTGTGGCACTGGGTTCGGCGAGAACAGGGCAAGCCCGACGCCAGCAGGGAATACACGTTCCGGGCCGGACAGACCGGCGAACCCGTCCTCCAGCGCCTCCGGAACCTCGCATTCGGACTGGACGAGGAGGAGAGCCTCACCATTTCGCTCGTCGCGGATCGGGTCAGGAGCGCGCTCAACGCCGAGAAGATCACGAAGAGGTTCTACGAGCACTACCAGGAGGAACTCAACGCCTTCCAGAGGCTCATCACCGGTATCGACCGGTCCGGTGCCGTGGACTGGTACGCATCGCTGATGCTGAACCGGCTCATGTTCATCTACTTCATCCAGAAGCGAGGCTTCCTGGACGGCGACCCGAACTACCTCCGCGCCCGCCTCGACCGCGTGCGCAAGGCCCGCGGTCCCGACCGCTTCCACGACTTCTACCGCTCATTCCTGCGGCGGCTGTTTCACGAGGGGCTGGGCACGCCCGAGTCCGAGCGCGCCCCGGAGCTTTCCGCCCTGCTCGGCGACGTGCCCTTCCTGAATGGCGGGATCTTCGATGTCCACGATCTGGAGCGCGACAACCCCGACATCCGCATCCCCGACGCGGCCTTCGCCCGGCTCTTCAGCTTCTTCGACCGATACTCATGGCACCTTGACGAGCGGCCCCACGCCAAGGACAACGAGATCAACCCGGACGTGCTGGGACACATCTTCGAGAAGTCGATCAACCAGAAGGAGAAGGGAGCCTACTACACCAAGGAGGACATCACCGGCTACATGGCGGAAAACACCATCATTCCGCGATTGCTGGACATGGCGGTGACAGACAGACAGACAGACAGACAGACAGATATACTGTCTACGGATGGCTCAAACAAGACCCGGATCGGTACATTCGCCCTCCGGTTGGCCACGGATTCGCTTGGGATGCCCGCGACATCGAGAGTCCGGTCCGAGTCGATCCGCCGCTTGAGCTTCCGCCGGAGGTCGCCGCCGAGATCGGCGATCCCGCCAACCGGACTGACTGGGATCGGCCCGCCGCGTCCAAGGGCGGTCCACCGCTGGAATACGCACATCCTCGCGAGACTTGGCGACAGGTGGTCGCCCGACGCGAGCGCTACGTCGAAACGCGCAAGAAGCTGGCCGCTGGCGACATTCGCGATTCCAACGACCTCGTAACGCTGAATCTGGACGCCAAGCGGCTGATTCTCGATGCCGTTGGGCGCGCCGACGAGCCCGAGCTTGTCTTGGCAATCTGGCGGGCGGCCACCAACATCTCGATTCTCGATCCGACCTGCGGGTCCGGCGCCTTCCTGTTCGCGGCCCTGAAGGTCCTCGAACCCGTCTACGCCGCCTGTCTTGCCCGCATGCGGGATCTGCGTCCCGCGGACGCCGACGGGACGCTCGCGGAGTTGGCCCAGCACCCCAGCGAACGCTACTTCATCCTCAAGTCCATCGTACTCAACAACCTGTACGGGGTGGACATCATGAAAGAGGCGACGGAGATATGCAAACTGCGCCTCTTTCTCAAGCTCGTGGCCCAACTCGACTCGCCCGAGCAGATCGAACCGCTTCCCGACATCGATTTCAATATCCGGCCAGGCAACGCGCTTGTGGGCTTCTCCTCGGTGAAGGACATCCGCGAGGCTCTGCAAGGCGACTTGGTCACGGAAATGGCGCTGCCGGACATCAAGAGAAGGTCGAAGCGCGCCGCCACCGCGTTCGCCCGCTTTCAGCGCTTGCAGACCGAGACGGACGCGGACGCTGCCGCCATCCGCAGCGCCAAGCGCGAGGTTCGGCGTCGGACGACGGAACTCCGTGCCGAACTCGACCGGCACTTGGCATCGCTGGACAAGCCGCGACGGTTCGGCGAATGGCGGGCCAGTCACCAGCCCTTCCACTGGTGCGCCGAGTTCTTCGGGATCGTGGAGGGTCGAGGCGGATTCGACGTGGTCGTCGGGAATCCGCCCTATATCGGTATGACGAAGGTGCGGAAGCGGTATGCGCTCTCTGCCGATTTCGCGACAGCGTCGTGCCCGGATGTCTACGCGACGGTGGTGGAGCGGAGCGTTGCCGTCACGCGCTCACGTGGCCGGGTCGGTATGATCGTGCCCCTGAGCTTGACTTTCGGAGGCCAGTTTCGGCCGCTTCGCGATTTGCTCTACGCGCGCTGCGCCGCCGCATGGTTCTCCTCGTACGACAGACGCCCCTCCAAGCTGTTCAGCGGCGGCGAACAGATCCGAAACACGATCTTCCTGGGTTGCGTCCAGGGCGACGGCGACCGATCAGCGGCATCCACCTACGCGACTCGCCTGCACCGGTGGTTCGACAAGGAAGAACGGTCGACGCTGTTCACGCAGATCTCCTACCTGAAGTACTCTCCGGATCGGTGGGAAGGACTCATCCCGAAGGTGGGAACAAGTCGGCTTCTCCACGCCTTGGAGACCCTCTTGGGGGACAGCTACCGCTTCCGTCAAGACTTGGCCAAGTCCTTCGGCGCTCACGAGCTTCACTTCAGCCAGATAGGGTACAATTGGCTCACCTTCTGTGTGGCCAAGCCACCGGTCACGGGTAGAGATGGAGAGGCTCTTGAGCAGACACAATACGGAACGATCCGTTTCGCCGACGAAGGGCTCCGCAACACCTCCATGGTTCTGCTGAACGGCAGATTGCTCTTTCTCTGGTGGGTCGCGGTCGGCGATAGCTTTCACTTGACCAAGGGCCACTTCCAACGTGCGCCACTCGGCCCGGCACAGCTGAGTCCACCGGTGCAACGGGCGGTGGCGTCTTTGTTGCCGGCGCTCAGTGCGGCCATGGAGGAGAACACGATCTACAACCAGAACGCCGGAAAGCTGATCGGCAACTACAACCTTGCCCGCTGCCGCGACATCACCGACCAATCCGACAAGATGCTCTTGGGCGCGCTCGGTCTACCGAGTCTCTGGGAAGAGATCGAACTTGAATACTCGCAGGTGGTCCGAAAGGACTTCACTACGGAATGACGTCCATGCTCGTTGAGTCCGCCGCGATCTTGGGTCGAACGCGGACGGCCAAGCTCTGCGGACTGCGCGAGGAGGCTCGCAGACTCGCTAGATTCTCCTTGAGAACGCGCACATCTTCGAGGACTGGAGGGGGCTGTTCCCGGACAGCGACCTCGAGCGGGTCCAGAGCAAGGGACTCCCCCATCGCACCCTGATCAAGGTGGCTGGCGGGATCATCCCCCACATTGGCGGATCGCTCCGGGCAAGTTGTCCCTCCGGGAAGGGTGTCAGGCCGTCGGCACTGGTGCCGGCGGTAAGCGTCGGTGCCGGTCGTGACGCGACGACGGGGGATTGACGGCGGCCGCTCACGGTGTAGTATCCTTCGGTATACTTGCTCCCCGCCCGACACGCCGAGAGGCCTCGGGCGGGGTTATTTTTTCCGGATCCGTGAGTGAACGGCGAACCTCCCATCAAGCGCGCAGTCGCCTTCGTGGACGGCCAGAACCTGTTCCACGCCGCCCGCGAGGCGTTCGGCTACACCTACCCGAACTACGACGTTGCCGCGCTCTCCGAGCAGGTTTGCGCGAAGCGGGGATGGACGCTGGCGCAAGTCCGCTTCTACACCGGGATCCCCGATGTTGGCGACAATCCCAAGTGGCACTCCTTCTGGACCCACAAGCTTGGGGCGATGGGGCGGCGGGGAGTGGTCGTTTACAGCAGGCCGCTTCGCTACCGCAACCGCCGGGTGTCCCTGCCCGATGGAACGCAGCATTCGTTCCTGACCGGCGAGGAGAAGGGGATCGACGTCCGGATCGCGCTCGACGTGATTGCCTTCGCTCACCGCCGCGACTACGACGTGGCCCTCGTCTTCAGCCAGGACCAGGACCTTTCCGAGGTCGCCGAGGAGATTCGCGTGATCGCCCGGCAGCAGCGGCGGTGGATCAAGATCGCGAGCGCCTTCCCCCACAGCCCCGCCACCCGGAACCGCAGGGGAATCAACAAGACCGACTGGATCAGGATCGACCGAGAACTCTACGACCAGTGCTTGGACCGGCGGGACTACCGCGTGAAGCGCGAGAGATCGTAGGTTACTCCTGGTGGCGGATCATGGGCAGGGCGGGTGTCAGCCATCCGGTAATCCGTGCTCGCACTGCGCCGGAAGGTCGGTCGGCGCTGCCCGCAAATTCCCGCCACTCAATGGCGGTTTTCCCTCTATTGGCGCACGGTGGAACCCGTCGGGGTCCAATGGCAGGAATCGCAGATCGTACAGTCCTGTATGTAGTTAGAAGATCTCCTGCCGTGATTTAGGCCTCTGGCGATCCGCCTACCCCGTGTCATACACCGGGGCTGGCGAGAGGTGCTCCGCCCCCCTTTCGATCCCCCGGAAATGCACGCGCCGATCCGCGCAAGATCGTCGGCGACGGTTTCGCCGCGATGGAAGCGCCGGTTCATCGACCCACCGAACTCGATGAACGATACCATTTGCTTCAGGATCCGGAGGACTACGCCTCGACGCGCGAAATCCAGAGACCTATCGTCATTCCCGCCCGACCACTTCTGCATGATGGGCGACCATCGGGACGATAGCTTGGACTCGGGCATGTGGGGCTTCTTGCGCGTTGGTGCGTTGGCGCGTTGAAGGCTAAGGAGTTGCGATCTACCTTTTTGCTTTGATCGGACTCGTGGCGTCGTTTCGTTGGCTGACCGAAGCCCGCCTCGGCCGAATCGGTACGCGGTCTTGCCTCCTCGTGTTACCGGGGTTCGCGGCGCTCGCCGGGTTCTTCGGAGGCTTACTGAACCAGGAGCGGATACGACGATGGATTACGGAGATGGGCTATGACCATTGACCTGCAGTTCTTCGCTGCGCTTGTAGGTGGTGTCGCGAGCATCCGGCTGGGACGGATCCTGTACCATCGGTGGCGAGGGCGGGAAATCCCGGGCCGACCGTTCTCCCGACTGCATGTGGTCTGCCTTAGCCTCGTTGTGATCAGCATGCTCATCGTGGCTCTAGAGCTTTGACGACGTCGGTTGCTTGCGAGCTTCCCGTCGTATCACTTGTTGGCTCATCCCAAAAGGAAAGCCCGGCGAGCAACTGGAGTCACCGCCGGTCGAGGCCATCGGGCTTCGGGTGAGTCCGCGGAGTGACCGGCGGACAGCGTGACCGGCGTTGCCACCGCTTCGGCGCCGGTCCCTCGGCCTCCGGGACGGACTCCGCCCGTCCCTTCCTCCGTGGTCGAGTCCCCCTCCAGACCCCGGACGGAAGGCGGAAGAAGTTCCTGACCGCCCTCACGGGAGTGACAGTGGTCGTCTCGGCCCTCGACGAGCCTTCCCGCAAGGGATTGCTGGACCGGGAGCGACCCCAGGCGAGGGTGGGATGGCCGTGCACATCCCAACCGCCGCCGTGGCCGTGTGAGGCATGCCGAACACCGGGGTCGCTCCCGTCCACGGCCCGGAGACCCGGATCGGCACCGGCGATCCACGGGCCGTGGCCCAACACCAAGCCGTCCGGCGACTTGCGGAACCAGCGTTCCGCACACTCGGGCGCGATTTCCCTGCACAAGCACCCCGATGTCGTTTTCACACCTCCGGATCGGCAACGGGCTCCCCTGAACGGCCCTCAAATCCGGACTCCGGAAAGGCGGCTCGAACGCCACACCGAATGGGCGTCGATCGTGCCTCCGGGACGCGCAGATCGGAGCAGTTCCCGCATCTCGGCGATCCGGCGGAGGCAGGCCTGAAAGCCGCCCATTTCCGCGACCGCCTCGTCGTCCATGCCGAGGATGGCGCCCTCGATGCGCGCGGCCTCGCGCCGCGCCGCGGCGACGGTCCCGGGCGGATGCACGGGACGCGGGGCCGTGCCCGCATGGGTCCAGTTCCCGAGGATCGTCCGCGCACGGTCGAGCGGTCTCCGGGCGCACGCGACCCCGACGGCCTCGACCGACAGGCCATCCTCCCTCAGCGCCCTCCCAGAGGCTCCGGTGCCGGTCCCGCCACGAATGGAGCGCCGTCGAGGTGTCGTAGCCGGGATCGGCGTGGACGAACACGGCGCGGCGGGAGTCCAGCGCCACGGGCATCCCGCGCGGGAAGGTAGCGCCGCGCGCCCCCGGCCGCGCCCCGGTAGACCTGGACCGGCAGCAAGGAGCGGTCGATGCCGAGCGCCTCGAACGCGGCGACCTTCTCCGACTCGGTAGCGAGCCAAGGCAGGCCCGGATGCTCGATCACGTAGTCGAACGAGGGCGGGCGGCGAACGACCACCTCGGTCGAGGTGATCCTCCGAAAGCGGACATCCTCGGCACCGAGCGCCCGGTAGATGCCGCGCGCGCAGACCCGGCAGACCTTCAGGCCCTCGACCGTCTCCTCGGCCAGCAGCCTTCGGTCCTTCAAGGCCTGCACGAGCCGGAGCACCTTGAAGCGGCTGGCCTCGAGCCAGTCCGAAAGTTGAGCGCGGGTGAACACGCCGCCGTGCAGGCTCGCCAGCACGATCCACTCGGCCCGGCGGCCCGACAGGCCAAAGGGTTCCAGTGCCCGGTCGCGTCCCTTCAGATGCGCGATCACCGCGATGCTCTCCCATGCCTCACGCCGAAAACGGTGAATAGCACCTCGCGAGCGAGTCAACTCGTGAGGAATCGCCTCTTGTCCGATAGCGTTCGAGGATGTTCAATACAGTCAAGCAATCGAGGGGCGCTGTCGCCAGCGGCGTGGCGAACCGTTTGTTGCCGGGCGAGCAGAATTGCGGGATCGCGGGCTTCGAGAAGGTCAGGGTTGAGCCTCCGTGGCGGGGGCTCGGCGGTGCCGGTTTCGGAGAATCTCGCTACCTTCGCCTCGGCTTTCGCCTCCGAACTCCGCGCGCGTGCAGCGTGTTCGAGACGGCCTGTTCCGAAAGCGCGAACCGCCTCGCAACCTCCGCCATGCTGCCGCTTTCCTCGAAAGCCGCGCAGATCGCATCGCCCTGCAATCGGATCAGCTCGGCTCTGGTGGGGAAGTCGCCCTCGCGCATCGCGATCCTTCCAACCTGGTAGGACGATACGCCGAGATCGCGAGCAATGTGCGCGAACGTTTCGCCGTCCCATGCGCGTGCGATGATCTCACCGCGCACCGCGTCGGGGATCGTGTGCGGTGGCATGGTACACCTCCTCGTGTTTCGATGCCGCTCGGGATTCCGCCACGATATTGACGCGCGTTCCGTCAACTGTAAAGCACGCGTCTCGGCCCGAAGCGGGCAGCGACCGGATGGCGGAGATGGCGTTTGTCCGCGAACTTGCCAATCGTGCAGATCGTGCGGTCCATCGATTCGAGAGGAATCGAACGATGGCGCGCACCAACTGCCGTGGATTCCACTCACCAGCACTCATCGGACCTGCCGCCGAGCTTCCCCCTCACTCATGCCGGTCAAGCGCGGGGCGAACAACCACTGCCCTCGTGTCACCCTCCGGCGTTTCACGGACCTCCGACATAAGGTGGTCGCCACACACCGGCATGGGTCGCTCGTCAATCGTCGTCCGTGCGACCACCGTCCCACCATTCGTGATGGTTCGAGCACCTCGATTACCGTGTCCATGGTCCGGTTGGCCCAAGCTACATCCCATGCGTCGGGCACTTTGGCGCGGCCGCCAGCGCGGATCAGGGACGACCGAGAAAGTCCGCGCTCAGTTCACCCGGCCCCTCCCCACCACGACCGATGGCCTGAATCGCGCGGCCCGAGCCGTCGTAACGGAAGAGTGTCTGACCGCTGGAGACGAAACTCCCGTCGGACAGCCGTCCCACCCACGCAGGCCAGATTCGGGGCGTCGTACCTGAACCACGACGGCGCAAGAGAATGTACAGCACGAAGACCGAGGAGGCTTCGTCGGCAGAGGAACGGGAGTCACCTTTGACGACCGTTCGCCGATGGCACTCTGCTAACTCGCACCGTGTACTGCTCCAGATCCCCGGTCTCGATGAATGCCACGAGCCCGTCCGGGCCGAAGGCGTCGGGCATGGGCGTTCCCGCCGGATAGCTGCCCAAGTAGCCGCCATCGGGGATCAGCACGTCGATGGGGCCGTCGCTGACAGGCTTTTCGCCGCGTCGCTGGACCCATATCTCGCCATCCCATGTGGTGCGAAGGTTACGAACGATCGGAACTTCGTCGGCGGTGGATCGGGCTTCGAGGAACCTCCGCTGTGACCGCACGGCACCTTCCCGAATCATGTCGTCCGGGATCATTCCCTGAATGGGATTGCCGCCCCCGTCCACGACCATCGACGCTCGCCGGAACACTGCCACGGCGGTCCGCTCAATCTCCTCAAGCCGCCGCTCGATCTCTTCTTCGACAATCCGATCCGTGACCGGCTCGGGCTCGAAGGGGCGGCGCAAGATGCGCTCGATCTCACCCGCCGGATCCGTGACCATGATCCTGTACGCCGTCGAGTCCGAGAACGCCACGCCACCTCCGGGCAACGCGCCCACGAAAAAGCCGGGATCGAAGATGCGCGGGTGAGGCGTCGTCTCCCCCGACCTGACGGTTCGACTGCCGATGCGAACCTCGACCGGTCCGGCAGACGGCGGAGCCCACCCGTGGGCAACGACCTCCTGCACCAACTCGTCACCCTCCAGCGAGAGCCGGAGGACCGAGCGCTTGCCCGGCGGATCCTTTTGCTCCTCAGGCTGCATCGGCAGGTATCGCACGAGGTCTCCCGAGGCTACAAACAGGCCGCCGCCCGTACCCCGGTCGACATCGATTCGACCCTCCACTCCCAGCAGGTCGTTCCCCACTCGCACGCTGCGGTCGAAGCTGCCGTCGCTGTAGAAGATCTGGAAGGCTCTGTGCCGTGGAATATCGGTAACGACGATACGGCCGTCCGGCAGGATCACCAGATTCTGGGGGAGGTCGAACTCACCCGGGCCGTTTCCGGACCGGCCAATGGTCCGCAGGAAACCGCCGGTCGGGTCCACCACCACGATGGTCCGCGCGTCTTGGTCCAGCAGATGAAGGTTGCCTGCGGCGTCAAAGGCCGCAGTCCGCAGCAGCCCAAAGTGTTGCCACTCCGGAGCGTCCAGCGACCCCAGACTGAAGACTTCGGCGAAATCGGCGTCCAGCCACAAGTCCTCACTTGACAGTTCGACCACCTCTTGACCGACCGCGGGGGAGGTTGCGGCCAAGAGCCAACTGTCGATGAACATCGGTTGGTCCGGTCTCCCCTCGTGGATGTGATAAGGCGTCCCGGGACTCTGTTTACGGACGTTGGTGTGCGTTTGCCTGCACAGTCCGGGTACGAAACAAAGCTTGCTCTGCGGCTAACGGCGGGCCAAGTGTCGCACCTGCGGGTGCTGCACGTCCAGTTCGTCCGTCCAGATGCCGAGGATCTCGTCCACGCCGATGTCCGTGACCCAGAAATCCTCTGGAATATCGACGCCTCCGAGCCAGTCTCCTTCGGGGCCGAGCACCAGCCAGGGCTCCGATCCGCCGCGCTCGCTGAAGCCACGGAAGGGTTGGAGCCAGATCGCGCCGGTGGCGTCCACCAGCATCCCGGCGTAGGCCGGACGGGTCTCCGGCGACGGCAGGTCCTCCACCGCTTCGACGTAATACGGAGGCAGAGACGACACTCCCGGTGGCAGAGGAATGTCAAGGCGGGCATCCCGCTCGGCCCGCACCTGTTCCGCGGTCAGGGCCAACGGGTAGTCGGGGATCCGAAGGATGCGAACGGTGTCGCCGCTCGGGTTGAGTTCCTCGATCTGCATGTGGTCCGAAGATCCGACGAAGATTCTGTCGCCATGGGAGTCGAGCACGGAGGACTTCCTGAACAGCGGAGCCATGCTGAGGATGTCGGTCGCGTACTCCTCGAAGCCGGGTGTCCAGCCGATGGTGTCCACCGCTACGCCTTCCAAGTCGAAAAGCACCAATACCGAGGGCCACCGCGCCAAGCCCAAGGTTCCGTGCTCGGGCACCAGTATCTCGGCGACCATGATCCCGTCGCTCAGATACCGAACCTCGCTGACCTCGGGGTCGGGCCACATCGTGTGGACCAGCCCGAGGTCGCGCCCGAAGATTGCCATGCGGCCGTCCCAGTCCAAGCCGAGCAGGGAATCGCCAGCGAGCTCGATCTGCTGAAGGTTCGTGAACTCGCCCGGACCCTCGCCGCTGCCTCCCGCCGACCCGACGAACTCGCCGTCGGCCGAGAACTTCCGAATCTCGGCCGAGCCACGGTTCGCCACTACGATGCCGCCATCCGGCAACCGCCGCACCTCCCGCACCAAATTGAAGTAATGCGCATCGCCCGTACCCGATTCCGCCAAGTCGAGCAGGGGTTCCGCACCGACACGCCAGCCCGCCGAGTCGCCCCAAGCGGGCGCAAAGGATTCGACGATTATGATCCCGGCGCTGTCGCGCTGGACAGATAGTGGAGGCAGGTCGCCGGAGGGGGAACACGCGGCGAAGAGCGCAGTCAGGATCGGGAGCGTGACTGGGGGTTTCATTCTCTCGCGGGGACGAGGCCCTGCCTCTCCAAGCGTGCTCATGGCGGTTGCAACCGTCAACGGAACAGAGGGTCGTGGAGATCTTGGGATACGGGGGTGGCGGCAACGTCCCTCTTTGCAAGGGGACGACTCCAAACGTATCGGCAGACGGCCCCGCGCGTCCAGGCGACGAACTTGGGCGGAGAATTGGGACGCGGTGACACGCCGCGGTGAAGACTCGATCAAGGCGATCTTCGGAACCGCGACATGCCGCTCCTGTTGACCCCGATGTCGATGTACGCTCCTGGATCGGCAACGGGCCATGTCCACCGACAGTCAAATCCCGACTCCGCCGAAGCGACTCGAATGCCATCCGAATAGCCGTCGATCATTCCTCCGGGAAGGCTCGATCAGAGCAGAGCCCGCATCTCAACGAGGCGGTGAAGGCAGCTTGTTCCGCCAGCGCATGCCAGACCGCGCGACCGCCGGTGAGGCAGTTGCAGTTGGCGCATCGTTCCAAGTCGAGTACTGTCCAACCACACAGGGACGCCACGGAGCCAACGTGTAGGGTGCAGCCATGCGAACGACCCCCAGGGAAGCGAAACAGCCCCCAGGTGATCGGCCACTTCACCGGCGCTCGCGTATCGGAAGACTGTTTTCAGCGGCAACCGCCTCTCTCCTCATCGCCTGCGGATCCGGCGCGGGCTCGTCCGACCGGACGCTCGACACCGTCGTGGAAACCATCGGCGATACCACGGTTGTTCGCACGCTGGCCGGCAGCGTCTGGGTCGAGGAGGCGACGCTCGTGCCGGAGATCACGATCGGCATGCTCGATGGTCCCGAGGAGTATCTCTTCGGGCGCATCGGGTCGGTCGCCGTGAACGACGACGGGACGGTGTACATCTTGGACCGGCTGGAGCAGCATGTCCGCGTCTTCGACTCGCTCGGAGTCTATCTCGAAACCCTGGGACGCCGGGGTGAAGGCCCCGGTGAGTTCACCAGCGCCGAGGCGATTGCCGCGTTGCCCGGCGGGCGGATCGCCAGAGGCCAGAATCCCGGCAGGAAATCGTCTAAAGTCTTACAGGGACGCACGATCTGCGTTTCCTGCCGTTGTACTGAACCCTGCTGGACCGGCCCGCGAGAGCGGGAAGAACGGTCCCGAATGGCGGGAACCACGAGCCCTCGGCGGGCCTTTGAGTGAGCCGCCTCACGACTGGATCGGTATCGACTGCTCGGCCATCTTGCGACGCCCCGCGACCGCCAACAACATACATTGTCATGGTGGAAGAGCGCCCAGGAACGGCGTGGTCGCCAGATCCGCAACACCGTACACCGAGACAGCCGACATGAGACGAGCCCGCTTGCAGACGTTCGCTTCAGCCACCTTCGCGCTCTCGCTTGCCGCTACTGCTCTTCAGGCCCAGGAGTTGATCGAACTGCCGGGACGCGACCGCCTCATCAATCCTGACTTCGAGGAGGTCTATCGAGTGGGCGTTCTCGAAGGCGAATCGTGGGAGATGTTCGGCGAAGTGAACAAGGTGGCCTTCGACGCCGAAGGCAATCTGTATGTGTTCGACGGGACCATGGGACTGATGGGTTCGGGGAACCTGCGAGTGCTGGTTTTCGACGGTGCAGGCGGCTTTCGGCACCAGTTCGGATCGTGGGGCGGGGGTCCCGGCGAGTTCAACCGGCCCGTCGGCTTCGCGGTACTGAGGGACGGAACCACGGTCGTCAGCGATGTCGGTCACCGCGCCTATCAACTCTTCGACGCCGCTGGCACCTTCCAGCGGATGGTCCGCACCGGAGATGATCCCCGCACCGTGTCCGCATCGGCGACAATCCGGCCCGACCCGCGCGGCGGGGCAGTCTTTGCTGGCGGCTTCGGTGGAGGCCCGGACATCAGCTTCAGAACCGCCAGCGGCGCGGGCGGTGCGGCAGTGCACGCATCCCGTCCTATCACTCGGGTTGCGCTAGATGGCGAGGTCGTCGAAGCAGACACCGTAGTCCGAGGATGGTTGCCGCGGCGGGCAGACATGGATGATCTCACGCCAAACGTCCCCGCCGAACTTCGAGAAATGCTGGGACGGATGAGCATGCCGACCCTTTTCGAACCCCGCCTGTTGGTCGGGGTTCTTCCAGACGGAGGCATCGTTCACTCCGATTCGTCCGCCTATGTGCTCAAGGTCACTCCGCCGGGTGCAAGGGCACCTCAGCGCATCATTCGACGGCCTTTCCTGCCCGAGCCCTTGACGCCTTCGCTCCGGAGCGACTTCGAGGAGCGGAGAGCGGCCAGGGGGGAAGGCCGCGGAGGTGGGCCTCCCGGTCCCAGAATACTGGAAGTCCGGGGACGCAGCGAAGGAGGTGGTACGCCGGTGACGGGCAGCTTTCAACTCGAACAGAGGTACTACCATGAAGTCCCCGTCCTTCGCACTCTCGCGACCACGTGGGACGGTCGCATCTGGGTGCAACGCAGAGGCACCGAGCCGGAAGGGGACGGACCCATCGATGTCCTGACCCACGAAGGCGAGTATGCTGGAACCTACGCGACCGCCGAGACCGAGATGCCGGACGCGTTCGGCCCAAACGGTCTGGTGGCGTTCATCGAACTCGACGAATTCGACGTGGCGAGCGTGGTGGTGCGCAGACTGCCCGCCGGGGTTCGCTGAGCCCCGTGGCAACGGCAGGCAACCTAGTCACTCCCCGACGCCCCCGCGTCCATCTCCTGCTCATCGCGGCATTGGCTGTGTGCGTTCCGCATGGACCCCTTCAGGGCATGCAATCCGGGCCAGCGCTCGTTCTCGAAGACAGCGTGGTTTTACGCGAGAGCACGGAGCACTACTTGAGCGACCCGGCCGCGCTGATCGTCGCGGACGATGGATCCTACTTCATCGCCGACCGATTATCGAACAGTGTGCTGCGCTTCGGACGTGATGGCGGTTTCCGACGAGCCTTCGGTCGGGGAGGACAGGAGCCCGGCGAGTTCACGGTGGTAGGTGTGCAGGGGTTCGTCGCAGGCGATCTCCTGGGGTTCGTAGACTTGCGCCCCATGAGCTTGGAGATCTTCGAGGTGTCGTCCGGGCGCTACCGGAGTACCGTCGCATTCGCCGAGGCCACGTTTCCTCTGTCTTTCTCGGTGCGTGACGAAACGCTCTGGACCGCGGGAATGGACCGGTATGGATGGAAGGCCATCGGCGCGCACCCGATTCGGGACGTGTTGTCACGCGGCTCGGATGCAGTTATCTCGCTGGATCGAGTGACCGTGCCTCGCCCCTATATTGACAATCCGATGGTGTTCGGCGTTCTCGCCTTCACCGTGATCGACGTGAGCGACGACGATCTGGTGGTGGGGTTTGGCGCGAGTCCTCATGTGCTTCGCACCGACCATGCCGGTAACGTGCTGGACACATTGGTCTTTCCGTCGGTCCGACGGCGTGGTCTTCCAGGCGAGGATGAACTGGCGTCGCTCGATCCTCGTGAAACGAGCATTCCCGAACTCGTGGAGTCCACCTCCGCCCTCACCGCGTTGTCGCGCGACGAACGGGGGAGTGTTCTCGCACTCCACCAAGACTTCGAGCTTGGGGAGCGACGGGCTGGTGGCGGTTACCCACAGCAAGCGAGCTTCTATGTTTCGAGCATTCGGGAGAACGGAGGCGGCGTCTGTCCAGACACCCTCGTGCCTACGCTGGAAACAGGCGTTGCGAAGGCGGTCCTTCGTGCGGGCAGCCTCTACGTCCTGGAACAGTCGCTTGACGACCGCGGAAGCCCGAAGACGGTCATCCGGCGTTTCAGGATCGAGTCGAGCGACTGCACTGGGCGAGTCGTCTTTCAAAGACAAGGGGGCTAGTTTTGCGAACCGGAAGCCGCTTGCGTGCAGCGGCTGTTTGCCTCGCCTACGCGGCGCTTCTTCCCTGTAGCTCCGGTCGCAAATCCGGTAGCATACGTCTTCGAGGACCTCGCATTGACCGACCTCGCGGTCGGCCTCAACAATCAGGCCTCGCTACTCCGGGACTTGTCCTCACGAGTACTCAGGTGACCGGGGCCGAGGCCCGAAGGCCGCATACCACTCCGCCATTCGGAATGACGCGACTTGCCTTGCACTTCGCTCTCTGCGCGGCACTGCCTTCGGTGGTGGTCACGTCTGCGTCCGGTCAAGCAGTACAGGGGTGGATCACCGATGTGGGCAGCGATGAGCGGGTCGCGGGCGCGATGGTGACGTTGTTGGATCGGCAAGGGAGGGAAGACGCACGCAGCTTGACTCACGCCGATGGCTATTTCGTCGTAACGGCAAGTAGTTCGGGCGATTTCAGGGTCCGGATCGATAGGATCGGCTACGCGACTACCTTCTCCCGGTTCGTCCATCTGTCCGAACGCGAGACGGTCGCGCTTCGCGTGGCCGCAGCGCCGGAACCCGTCTCGCTCCAAGACATCCAAGTGACGGCTGACCGACGAGAGTGCAGGTTGCGTCCTGAAGAAGGACTCGCGGTGGCGAAGGTATGGGAAGAGGCACGAAAAGCGCTCGCGGCAGCCGTATGGACACAGGATCGCGGCCTTTACCGCTACGAGACCTTGCGGGTCAGACGCGAGTTTGACGAAGCGGGTTGGCGGGTGAAATCCGAGAACAGATCTTATGGGCAGAGCCTTGCTTCGGCACCGTATGTGGCGCGCTCCGCAGACTCCTTGGTGGCGCACGGGTTTGTGGAGATCTCCCCAACCGGCATCGTCTTCTGGGCTCCCGACGCCGAGGTCCTTCTCTCCGATGCCTTTCTGGATTCACATTGCGTCGCGCTTGTGCCCGACGGCGAGGATCTGGATGCCATCGGCGTCGCGTTCGAACCGGTAGAGAGGGGCGGTGTGCCGGACATTGCAGGCACGATGTGGCTCGACCGGCGGACGGCGCGCCTGCGCCGGGTGGACTTCAGCTTTGTTGACCTGAACGTCCCGCCTTGGCTGCTTGAGGCCGAACCCGGCGGGAGCGTCGAGTTCGTGGAGTTGTCCAATGGCGCTTGGATCGTGCCGTCGTGGCAAATGCGAATGTTCCGGGCTGGCGACGGTGGCACTCATCCGCTCACCGGTCGACCGTACCCCACACTCGAGGGGGTCACCGCGCACAGCGGGCGGGTTCTGCGTGCCTACCAGGGAGACGAAGTGGTCTTCGAGGGCGGTGCTGGGATGCGGATCACCGGAACCGTTCGTGACAGCCTTGGGGCGGGCCTCGCCAACGCGCGTGTCTTCCTGCCGGGCTCCGGTGCCCAGGCGACCACCGACACGAGCGGTTACTTCGAACTCGACCACTTGGTGCCGGGCGAGTACACGCTCCGATTCACTCATTCCTACCTCGATTCGCTGGGATACCAACCAGAACCAGCGAACGTGATCGTGCAGCCCCAAGCGTCCGAGCCCGCTCAGGTCTTCATGGATGCCCCGCCGTTACGGGAGGTTCTCGAACGGATTTGCGAGAGTGCCGCCCCGCCCAAGCCGATGATGACGATCGGCACACCGCCCAGACTGACTGTTCGCGCGGGGATGTTGATCGGTCATGTGCGCGATGAAGAGGGAACGCCTGTCGAGGATGCGCAGGTGGTGGTCATGCCCCAAGCGTATGAGGTCGCCGCGCTGATGGACCCGAAGAAGGCACGGGCCGTAGCCGTAGGCAACTTTCGCTCGTGGACCATCGAGAGAACGGCCATCAGCGGCTTTTATCGGGTGTGCTGGGTACCAGTGGATGTGCCGCTCGAAGTGGCGGTGTTTGCACAAGCGGATCTCGACGAGAGTCGGTTGGAGGAGGCCGTGAGCCTGCGGGATGCCTTTCCTGGACGCCGCATTGAGTCATTCACGATCGATCGGCAGTCGCCGCACCGGAGCCTCGACTTGACGACAAGGTCCGGTCGTTGATCAACGTACCCAAAGGCTGACGAGGTTGCGCCTCTCAGCGTCCCGGAGGCTTCCTTCGCACAGGCAAGCGCGAGGAGGCGTTCGGAGCCCCCTCCGGTCGCCTTCCCCGTGACCCGGTCGTGCAAATCAAGCGGGAATCTGCATGATTATGGGAGACAAGCCAGCACACGCAACGTTGAACATTGCGGCTGGCGAGGGGGTGCTGCGCCCCCCTTCAGATCCCCCAGCGTTCCGCGCCGATGTCGCAGCCATCGGGCGGTGTGCGCCGTTCACCGAACGCCGTCACCCGGACGCTCGTGGGTGAGCGCCGCACGGGGGCTGCGTCGGTTCCGATGGCGGCGGTGCTGATGCGCATGTCCTCACCACAGTGGCGCACGAAATGTTGAGTTCTCAACACTTTTGCGTTACGATTCCATTCGATCGTGCGTCCGAGTCGTGAGGACTGGACGAGCACACCGCCGAATGGAGCGCCGGTATCGTGAGCCAACTTCCGCCGCTGAGCAGACGCGAACGCGATGTAATGGATGTCCTGTACGAGTTGGGTGGCGCGACAGCGGCCCAGATAAGGGAGCGCCTGGCCGACCCACCGACCGATTCGGCCGTCCGGTCGATCCTGCGGATCCTCGTCACCAAGCGACATCTGGAACGGAGGCCGGAAGGTCACCGCTACGTCTACTCTCCGACGATGCCCGTCGGGCGGGCGCGACGCTCCGCAATGCACCGCGTCCTGCGGACGTTCTTCGGAGGCAGTGTCGAGGGCGCGGTCGCCATGCTCCTCGAACTCGGCGAAGGCGACCTTACTCCAGGCGAGCGGCAGCGTATCAAGAGGATGATCGATGAAGCCGAGGAGGGCGGACGATGACCGGCCTACCCCTCACCGCCACAGGAGCCATCGGTCTGGTTGCGAAGGCCACTCTGGTCCTGTCCGTCGCCCTGGTCCTTGCATGGCTTGCGAGACGCGGCTCCGCCAAGACCCTGCATCTGTTGTGGACGACGACTTTCGCGGTGCTGCTCGCGTTGCCGGTGATGAGCCTGCTGGCCCCTGCGTGGGTCCTTCCCATTCTTCCCGCCCGGACCACGGCAATCGAACACCATCTCTCAGACAATCCAGCGAGCGCGCCGTCTGCGACGGCTAATTCTCCGAGCGCGGATCACCCGCCACATCCGGTGGCTCCATTGCCGACCAGATACTTGCCGTCCCCTCCTCAGGCCGACGGTTCGATCCCGCTGTCACCCGGCGTTGGCGTGTTCCTCATCTGGGCGCTCGGCTGCGGGGCTGGGCTCGTCTCCCTCGGTGCTGCCGCCTTCCGTTTCCGGAAGCTCGTACGGGAGGCGACCCCGATTCGCGATCCGGACTGGATACGGTCGACAGATATGCTCCGGCACCGGGCACGCGTACCCGGTGACCTACGAATCCTGTCGAGCGCCCGAGTTTCCACACCCATGACGGGCGGTCCGCTGAGGCACGTGATTCTACTTCCCGCGTCCGCTAAGAGTTGGACTCCCGGTCGGCGCGAAATGGTCGTGTCCCATGAACTGGTGCATGTTCGTCGGCGGGATGCGCTGTGGCGACTTGTGGGCGGCGCCGTGGTTGCGCTGTACTGGTTCCATCCCCTGATCTGGCTTGCGTCACGCCTCGCGGCCGCCGCGAGGGAACGCTCGTGCGACGAGGAAGTCCTGGCCCTTGGTGTACGCCCCTCAGCATACGCCCGCCACCTCTTCTCACTGGCGTCCGAGATCGCCCCTGGTCCACCCGTCCTTTCGCTACCAGTGGTACAATACCCGCATTTGGAGAGCCGCATCATGTCCATTCTCAAGGTGCGTCGGCCGCGTTTTTCGAGAGTCCGCACCTATGCCGCGCTGGCGGTAGTCGGTGTGGTGGGCACGGTAGTAGCCTGTGCCAGACCCGTCCGCATGGATCCAGCCGCAAGCCCTGCGCCGCAGGCTGAGACCGAGCGTCTCCCCGAACGTCCGGTCGAGAATCCGGCGCCTCCAGGGCATCCGGCACCAGCGTCGGCGTCGCCGTCCACCAGGACGTCGGCAGAGCCCCCTGCGACGGGTCCAATCGCGGCTGCCCCGGCAGTGCCGGAAGCCCTCCGATCACAGGAGATCGAGTGCGAACCGGGGCGCTTCATCGGCATAATGGAGACCCGTGAGTCGACGACGGTACGGGTATCCGTAGACGGGATGTCGCTCTGCATGTATACGAGCGGCGACATCGTGATGACCGGAGACGGCACGGCGGTCGCGAGCATGGATCGCGGCAGTCGGCTGGTCCTTCAGTCGCAGGCTCAAAGCCTTCACCGGATGGCGATCACTTCCGGCCCAAACGGCTTGGAATACGAGTGGAGCATCGATGGCCGCTCCCAACCCTTCGACGACGAAGCTCGCGACTGGCGCGACCTGATGTTGACCGTGTTGGCGCGCTCCCAAGAGGCTTGGGAGGTGCGCGCAAAGGAAGGCAGCATGCGCCGGGAGATAGGCGCCCACAAACGGCACGTCGCGAGTCTCCGCCGCGAGATTGGGTCTCACCGACGGCACGTCGCGAGTCTCCGCCGCGAGATTGGGTCTCACCGACGGCACGTCGCGAGTCTGCACCGCGAGATCGCGTCTCACGGACGGCACATCGCGAGTCTCCGCCGCGAAATCGGGGGCCACGAACGGAGGATAGCAGGCCTGCGACGAGGGATGGCCCGGATGACATCCGCTGGAATGGAAGAGGCGTTGCGGGCAACGACACGGGCTCTGGAGCGACTCGACTTGGGAGAACTGGACGCGGTGGCCCAAGCCCTGGCCGAAGAGTCCGGTGAAGTCCGGCCTCGCGCATTGGGCGAAGACGCTCGGCAAATCGTAGAGGATGCGTTGCGGCTTCGGGAAGAGACCCAGAACGAAGTAGTCAGACAATTGACCAACGCGCAAGTCGAGATAGTACGGGCCGAGGGCGAACTACGATCCGCGCGCCAAGCCATCGGGGAATACGATCTGGACCGACAAGTGGGCGAGATCGAACAGGAGATCGAGCGGTACGATCTCGACGGGAGGATCCGAGACATCGAGACCCGGATCGAGCAGTACGACCTCGACGGGAAGGTCCGAGGAATCGAGGGCCGGATCGACCAATACGATCTGGACCGAAGGGTCAGAGAGTTGGAAACGCAGATCGAGGTGTGGGATGCCGACCGTCGCGCCGAGGCAATCGAGCGGTCGATCCAAGGCGATATCGCCGCGCTCCAGCGTCTGATCGACGCATCCGACTGGAGGTGCTGATCCATGAAACGCCATTGGACGCTGCTCGTCGTGGCGTGGGCAGCCCTGGTCGGTTGCGGCGACACCGGATCTCGGAGCGGCTGGACAACTATGCGGGACACCTTGCCTTCCGGCACGGTCCACGTCACGAACATCCCGCCGGCAAACGTCTCCCCCACTTGGACTCTGGTCGAGGGACTGCGCGTCGGCTCCCTCGAAGGCACCGGACCGGACGCGTTCGCCCGTCTCAAGAGTCTCGTCGCGCTGGACGGCGGGGGCTTCGCCATCTTGGATTCCCAAACTCAGGAACTGCGCGTCTTCGGCGCCGATGGCGCTCACATCGCGACCCATGGCGGCAGGGGGCAGGGACCCGGCGAGTTCGTGAACGCGAACGGCCTCATGCCTGGCCCCGGCGGGCTTCTCTGGATCCCGGATTCGCGCAACGGGAGGATGTCGGTCTTCGATCCGGAGCACAGTTTCGTCGAGTCCTTTCCGTTCGCCGACGGCAACGTCAACGCGACCTGGAACGGCGCCATGGTGGACGGCAGCCGCATCTACCGGCCTTGGAGGACGGGGAACCGGAGGCTACTTCGCATCTTTGACTTGACCATGACGCAAGTCGATTCGCTCCCGTTACCAAGCGATCGTCCGGAAGACGAAGAGTTCGATCCAGAGAGCCAGCGCGGTGCCTTCTATCAGCAGACGGGCGGCGGCTACATGATGTACGGGATACCGTTCTACCCGTCCGAAGTCCGGCACCTCGATCATCGAGGTGCCTTCTGGTCCACCCGGGAGGGAGACCCGGCATATCGGTTCCACCGTTGGCAACCGGGCGGGGACACCACCCTCCTCGTTGAGACCCGACGACCTCCCGTCGCTGTCCCCACCGTCGAGCGTGACTCCGTCATCGACATGATGAGGCAGATGACCTCGAGCATGGGCGTGGGCGAATGGGACTGGTCGCGGGTCCCGAACGTCAGACCCGCCGTCGAGGACATCTTCGAGTCGGACGAGGGCAACTTGTGGGTCCGCACTCCCGCAGCGGACGGCGGAGTCCTGTTCGATGTCTACTCACGGGACGGCGCCTATCTCGGAACGGCCAGTTTGGGGCCCGGTCTCAACCTCTTCGACCGGGTTGCCCCGGTTGTGCGCGGAGACTTGGCGTGGTTGGTCGTGACGGACGAGTTCGATGTGAACTACGTCGTCCGAGCCCGTATCGTGCCAGCCGATCGAAGTCCGGCCTGAGAGGCGGTGACTCTCGGATGCCTCGTGCGCTGGCGCGGCCATCGCGGGGGATCGAAGGGGCGGAGCCCCTCGCCAGCCCTTGTGTATTACCAAGGGTACGCCTCACGACCACTAAAGGTCGCGAACCAGCCCCGGTGGACGTCTCCGCAATGCCGCTCCGCGCATCGCTTTGGAACAGCCTCGACCGGGGCCGTCGAGGGCAAGCTCCCGAGCCTCGCTGGCGACAAAGTGATGCTCAAGTACCCACGACAGGAGAAGAAGGAAGGCTAACTGGAGATCAGGATGCCCGTGTAGAGCGGCACGGACACGCTCACCGAATCACCGCATACCGTGCCGGTGATCCTCATGTAGGGTACCGCTGGCGGTTCTACCAAACTGATCGTATCGGCTACACGGGTATTGATCCAGCATAGGATAGGCAATGGATAACCTGCGAGTCCCCAATCGACATGGCCGAACTCACGGACATCGATGTAGAGGCTCGTGCTGTCCGATGTCAATCGACCGTTGTGCTCCAGGCTTGGTGGAGCGGTGGCCTCGGGGATGTTGATCCGGACGGTGAAGCTGTCGCCCGGGACAGAGAACATGCAGCCGACGGGTGTCATGTTGGCTTGAGTTGTCATCGCGAGGCTTGTCGCGCCCTCGTCCGTGACGCGTACCGAGCCATCCGTGATCTCCATGATGCCGCCTTCGGGACACGACACGGATCCTTCCGTGAGGGTACCGCTCGGGGAGAGTTGCGTCGTGGCATCGCTGGAGAGGATGCCGACCCCCGCGAATCCGGCGACGATGGCCTCAGCTTGTTGCCGGGTCATGGGAGGCGGCTGAAATTTCTCGGGGTAGTCGACCAGGATTTGGGCATCCTTACCGCAGCCACTCGCCAGGAGGACGACCAAGAGCAAACGCCTCATCCTCGGGGCATTCGAAGCGCAGCCGTTACGTAACATGGTTCCTCCCTTGTCGCTGTCGTTGAGCTTGTCTATCAACCGGGAGGCGAACGGGCGGGCTACCGCGAACGCGCAAGAGTCCGGAGCTCCGGACTTCCATGGTCGAACGGCAGGCAGGGATGTCACGCGGTACCTTGAAGCCAGCACGAGGATCCCGCCAAGATCGAACGCCCTTTCATCGGGCGAGGGCCTAGTAGCCTTCAATCTGCGGTACGTCTCCGCGAACCTCGAAGTCAACGGTTAGGAGGCAAAGCACGGCTTCATGCGGGATCAGCCCGACTGCCGCGCTCACCGACCATTCAGTGCGGGTAGCGAACGGCATGCGTTCCATGACGCTGGTCAGCACCGTGACGCCACCTGCCACGCCCGTTACGGTGACGTCGTGCAGGTCAGCGTTCGCCTTGCCCCACGCATCCAGCGCCAGCCGCGTTGCTCCCTCTGCCCCGGGGATTGGCTCGGCATCGCATCGGGTGACCCCCGTTTCCAACGCCAGCCGCGTCGTGACCGGAGCAATCTGCCGCTGTACGGTCCCACCTAGAGCCGTCGCTTCGACAGTGATCTGGGCGGTCCCCGGGGTGTGCCCGGTGACGAGGAGTATGTTGTTTTCGTTGGTGGTGACGGTGAAGATCAACGTATCGGAACTGATCCCTCGGTGGATGGCGGATCTCTCGTCATACGGGGGATCGAAGCACGGCAGGTACTTCATCGTGTGCTGGCTGATCGCGTAGACCGGAGGGAGCGGGCTACAAACTATCAGTTCGGGACCTATCGAAGTATCCACCTCAGAACAGCCGTAGGCGATTGTCAGCAGCGCCAGCACGACACGGAACGTGGGATCCTCCTACGTTGAGATCCTTGTTGTTTCGAACAATAGCAGCCCGTTTCTCGGGCATGTCAACCGGTCTCCGGGGGTACGCGACCCCGACGACCTCGACCGACAGGGCCAGTGTCCTAGCGGCCTCCCGGCGATTCCGGTGCCGGTCCCGTCAGGAACGGACCGCGGTCGAGGAGTCGCAGCCGGGATCGGCGTTGGACGAACACGACGGCGCGGCGAGATTCCAGCGCCACGGGCATCCCGCGCGCAAAGTATCACCGGGCACCCCCGCGGCGACCCGGTAGACTACTCGATGGCGCGGCAGAGCTGGGAGACCGACATGGGGCACGGCGGTCGCTCGTACTACCTGCGAACGTCAGACCGCATCGTTTTCGGCCCGCATTCCTAGTGGAGCAAGTTCACGGCTGCCCACGAGAGTCGGGCTGCCGCTGCGCGTTCCAGGAGGACCGCGCCGACTACGCCGGAAAGATCGGGTCGCGCAACTCGCGCCCGTTGTACAACTTTGGAGTCTCCGTCGGCGGACGGGTCGGACCGGGAGGCGCTCACCGAGGGTTGGCGGCGACGATACTATAACTACTCTACGCGCTGACGTATTCCCGACCTGCGAGGTGCGGCGCCGGAGCGAATAGGGCATCACCCGAACCCATGACCGAAAGAACGTATCCGACTTCGTCTGGTGCCTCGATCACCGCGTCCACGAGATGGTCCACAACGACGAGTTTCCCGGCATCCGCGCGCCGGTGAGTGCGGGCGAGGGTGCGACGGTGCCGCGGGACTGGAACGCCAACGACATCAGGGAAACGTGGCTACAGAACGTCGGATGATGAGAGCGGCAACCGGAAGGGGATGGATGGCGGGGACGGTGGTCGCGCTGTTCACGCTCGCGGCGTGTTCCGGCATGACCGAACAGTCCGGTAGCGCGTGTCTTGCGGTCACGGTGCCGCTCGGTGTCCGGACCATCACCATGGAGGAGGACCGGCTTACGCTCCGCAACTCGATTATCGATCCGGTCGGCCTAGTCGGTCTGGAGGTGGTGGTGCGCTGGGACGCGGACACGGTGATGCTCGGCCCTGACCACCTGCCGTCGGGCTGCTTCGCCGTGCCCGAGTCCGGCTTCGTCTTCGTGGACGTGACGCTCTCGCAGGCGGGCGAACGCGTGTCGGAGGGCACCGCGTCCTGGGGGCTGCTGCCCAACAGCGAGTGGGAGGTCGAGGTCGACCGCGCGTCGCTACCTCGGGACGCCGGGATCGACCCGCGCTGGCCGGACGAGCCGAACCCCAAGGCGTGCTCCTGGTTCTGGTGCCACGGCGTTTGGGAATTCAAGATCCGCCCGGACGCCCGCAACTACGAGGAAGAGGCGCTCTGGCTGACGATCTGGCGCGTGGTTCCCGGCGAGTGCGCGGACATCTGCTGATCTGGCTGATTCCGCTCGTGGCGAAGCGTCCTTCGCCGGCATCCCGATGTACAGAGTGAGTCCCCCCGGGCCAGACCTGCGAGTGCGTAGGGTTCACGGAGGTGGACGCCTGCCGCTGCGCCGTTCGTGGCAGGAAACGTGAGTAGGACGTAATGTGCAGGCGACGAGTCTGCTGCGGGCGACATCTGCTTCGACTACTGGGAAAGGACATGAGACACACGCTGACTCTGGTGCTTGCCCTGCACGCGCTCTCCTGCGGCGACAGGTTCGGAGAGAGCATGACGCCCCTCCCGTATGAGGGACCGGACACGATACCCACCACCATCCCGCTGGAGCGCCAAGGCGCTACGGCGCGCATGGCCGATGATGTCCGCTATCCGCTCGTGAACGCCGCCCTCAAGCACGTCATGGAGCATGGCGAGTTCACGGGAGTCGCCGGGCACACGAAGGTCCGGATCGATGCGAGCCGCATCTTCGGCGGGAACTACGCCGACGAGCCGACTCGCATCGATGGCCGCGATTACGAGCGCTTCGTTGCTGGCGACAACAGCATGTCCATCCGCGACGACGAGTACATCCTGTCCATCCGCGGGCTTCACGTGGAGGCCATCGGACGCTACGGGGTCTCCGTCGGGATCGGATACATGCACCCCGAGTACGGGTGGGGCGGCGTCCTGTACGAGATGCGCTTGAGCGAGACGGACAACGGCTGGCAGGTCGAGACGATGACGGCCAAGCTGCACACCTGACTTCCGTGACTTGACGGCCTCCCGCGGCGCATTTGAAGGTCGAGCGATTCAGGGGGGACTTCCCCACCATTGGTCAACGCTTCCTGACGCGGGCCGGCAACCCCGTATCGGCGATGCGGATCGGCTGGGCGGTGCTTGGCTGGGCGTCGCACAGTGGAGCGCGAGAAAGTGCTCGGAGCCACCGTCGGTAATCCTTGCCCAGGAGTTGGCCCTCGGCCCTGTTTAGTGGCCGGAGCAGGTCACTCTTCGGCCACACACCGTTAGTCCCCAGCGGACGCTGGCGGGGCTGCGCCCCCTTTGACCCCAACGGCAACGGCGCGCCGTTAGCGCCGCCGAAACTCGACCGCTCTGGACGCCGTAGTGTCTCCCGTGGGTCGCCCGACCGATTGGCCGCCGTCGTCCGAGCCGGCACGATTCCTGGCTTCGTCCTCGGAGGCGGGTCGTGCATGGCCGCAGCGCCCGGCAAGGGGTTTGCAGTTCGACGGAGTCGGGTTGGACGGCAACCCGCGCCCCGACTTAGAGCCGTACCTGAGCGCGCAAACGACATGGGGGTCCGATGCGCACTTCGAGCCTCCGGCGATGCGCACTGAGGTGCCCGTCCATCCGCATGCGCAACAACGTCTTGCGGCTGCACCGCCCGGTAGCCCGTGGCATAGTGGCCGCGAGGGCGCGGTGGGTAGCGACCCGGAGGGCACAGGTGCCCCGTTCGGGCGCGGGGCCGTGCGCGTTTTCACACCCGGCCCCGAGCCCTCCAAGGATCGCTCCCCAGCCAGCGATCCGTGCCGGAAGGCAGTTCAGCGCCGTCTCGGGACGGCGAAGAGCCCGCTCGCCACCCGGTGATGGGCGGCGAGCCATGGCACCCTGTCCACGATCCGGGCGTTTGAGTAGCGTATCGGCCAGCGCATCGATGCCGTGGAGAGACGCCTCAACGCCGTGGAGACACGGGTCGGAGTTCTGGAGGTAACCGCCAGCGCCAACGGTTCCGAGATCGCGGGCCTGCACACATTGAAGCGGATCAACCGTCGGCTCACCGAAGTGGACTCAAACCCATTAATCCCATGGCCAAGATCCACCTCCCGGCGCGTCCGGGGCAGACCGCCCGGAGCGGCTGGCCCACGAGCCCCGACACGCCCTCGACACTCTGCGGGATGACCGACGGCTCGCGCCAGATATGGCGGGGCTTGCCGGGAGCCTTCGCCGCGAGCGCTCGTCCCGACATCTGCGAGCGGTGCCGGAAGGCGCATCTCGACAATCCGCTGCCGAGCAGTCGGTGACGAATCACTGGTCCCGTCTCCTCCACCTCATTGCAGCGCGCGTGGGACTGCTCAGCGGAGCGCAAGCTGCCGTCGTTCCGGGAACGCGGACCGATGAAATCAGGGTCCTCCTGATCGTCGGATTTAGGAATCGCCGTTTCGCCGAGGAACCGGGGTAGCTGCGCCTCACCTCCACTATCGCTCTCATCGTCCGGACGCGCACTCCTCAAGCCCCTCCAGCCTCGCGATCAGCGGTGCCTTCTCTTCTTCGCCCACTGCTTCCAGAGACGCAAGCAACGCCCGCACGATGGCCGCGCCCCGCTCATCCCACCGCGCCGACCGCCCGATTCTCGACTGCCGCGAATCCGGCGCGGACACGCGCACAGCGTTGCATCGCTCCACGGCATAGCCGAGCACCGGCCGCGCCAAATCGACGGCGCGGGCGATGTAGCGCCCGTCAGGAAAGTCGGTCCAGTACATGGCCAACCGCTCGTTGACGGCCTGCTCCACGCCGCACCAAACAGTCCCCTCGCACGAGTAGGCGTCCGACTCGCTCGCGAATTTCCACATGATCTCCTCGGCAAACGGGTCCGACCGGTGCGTTTCGTACAGAGTCAGATACGCCTCGTCACTCACGGTCCAAGCACTGCCCTCGGCAGCATACGAGATCTCGCCTCCAAGCGCCTCGATCCATGCCAGCGTCACCGCATCGGCACCCCTGGTCCCGTACTCGCGCAGAACCCTGCGGAGCAGTTCCAGCCGCCGGAGTCCCAGCACAGCCGACGCTTCGACCGCGTCCCGGTGCCCGTGTCTGCGGCCTGACAGCACCGTCAACAATCTGAGGTGATTGTGGGTAGACCACCCTTCGCCGGACGTAAGGAAACGGTCGGCCATCGTAAGCACGTGCTCGTCCGTGTCGGCCGGAGCGGTGTGCTCGGCGGCGACCCAGCACTCCCCCGGCGGGTAGAAAACCCACGCCTCGCTGGCCACGGTCGTGTCCGCGCGATCCGTGCGGAAGTGGAGGTCCAATCGCAGCGCCCTCGGGCCGGAGGCGGTCCGCGACGGTCGAATTCGGCACGCCACATCGGGGGCAATGATCGCCAGCTTTCTGCCCTCGGCCACCGGCACCCTTCGTTCTGTCCCGGTTCCTTCCCGGTCGAGCGCCTGTCCCGACCCTCGCTCCTCCATCGTCCACGTGCCCCAACCCGACGGATCCTCCGAATACCGCACCCGGTCTCCGAGCGACTCGATCCACATGATGATCCGTGGGTCGTGATCGATCGGGCGAAGAGGGGCCAACCCCGGCCATTGTGCCGCCTCCACAGCCTTGGCGAGCAGGGCCGCCCGCCGCTGACTAAAATCGACGGAGCCCTCAACCTGCTCCCGGTAACGGGAATGCACGAACAGTGTGTGCACGGCCAAGAGGTGCTCCAGCGGCGGCAGGGCGTCCCCGGACAACAGGCGGTCGGCCAGCTCCAGCAGGTGACCGGCCCCCTCGGTCGAGACCACCATCGACTCCGGCACCCAGCAACCCTCGGCAACCCACGGGCGTGACGTGAGGCCGGGCCCGATTTGGATCCAGGTTTCCCCCCTCTCGTCGGTCGCGGTACGCTCGACCCATATCTCCACCGCCCAAGCAGCGCCCGTGACCTTGAGCACCTCGGCTACGGTCGCCGAGTGTGAAGGCGCGACGTGACAGACGACTTCCGGCGTGACCAGCGCCACGCGTGGCCGCTGCTGCACGGCTGCGGGCATTGCGGTCGGGAGTAACATCAAGACAAGCACGATTCGGTGCATCCGGCCCTCCTACGGCAGGTGGCGGCACCCCGAAACCTGCCCGATCAACCGTCGTTCGTCCAGTTCGGGATCGAGGCCCCGCGGTGGCGATGGAGACGACGCTGGCGCTGACCCCTCCGCCTTCTGGACGGCGCTGGAACCCTTTGGACGTCGCCGTTTCGGCGGCTGTTGACACCGCCCGAAACAGCCCCCTGACTTCACGCCATGGCGACTCCGACGACCCCGGATTCCGCGCTCCGAAGGACGGTTTTGCCCGCTAATGCGGGAGAGCACACGCAGTGTTGAACACTGCGGCTGGCGAGGGGTGCTCCGCCCCCTTCGATCCTGTACCACTTCTACACGCTTTGCATTAGATCGAAAGATCACCAATGCAGCGGACAGGCGACCAGGCCGGGAGCAACCACCTTCGATCCAGTGCCACCGAGCACCTTTGGGGGACTTGTGCCCCGGCCCGGAGCCGCGATGGATGCCCAGTGGGGAGTCGTGCCATCGAGCACCAGTACAGGAACCGGCGGGCATCGCGGCGACCACGAGCCTACGCCTGTCCAGTGACCTTCACAGAGGAGGGAGTATGGTAGAACCCAAGGCTTGGTTCATCGGCGTGGACTGGGCATCGCAAACGCACCATGTCTGCGTGGTCGACGGCGATGGCTCGAAGCGGGAGGAACGCGCCTTCCGCCACGGCGGCGCGGAACCGGACCGGCTCGCCGTTTCGCCTTCCCGCATGGGATTGCTGGACCGGAGCGACCTCCCGTGGAGGGTTGGGATGGCTTGCACATCCCAACCCTCCCCCGTGGCACGCCAAGCGTCCACGGTGGGGGGTCGCTCCGGTCACGGCCACCTCCGCCCGCACGGCATAGCCGCGCCTCCGGCTGCCGCACAAACGCTACGACAAAAGCCACTTGCGGCATCGGCGGCGTGTCACATCCGAGCGCGCTTCCCGTGCACATCGACCCCGATGTCGATGTGCGTTTCCGGATCGGCAACGGGCCATCTCCACGGGCGGTCAAATCCCGCCTCCGGCGGAGCGGATCGAACGCCAGACCGAACGGCCGTCGATCGTTCCTCCGGGGAGGCCCGGTCGGAGCAGTGCCTTCATCTCGCCGATCCGGTGGAGGCAGGCCTGGAAGCCGCCCACTTCCGCAACCGCCACGTCGTCCATGCCGAGGATGGCGTTCTCCATCCGCGTGATCTCGCGCCGGGCCGCAACGGCGGTTCCGGGAGGGTGGATGGGACGGGGGTCCGTGTCCGCATTGCTCCGGCTGGCGCTTTCGTGCCGCACCCTTGGCGCGATGATCGACGGCTTCACGGTGTCGCGTTCTCCCCGGCTTCCGGGAGACCCGTTTTGAGCGCCGGAGGCCCGTGCCGATGCCGATCCGCGAGTGTACATGGCACTTCGGGGTGCTTGTGCATGGAAGCCACGTTCCCGCGTGCACGACACCGATTCCGCATGTCGCTGGCGCGCCTGCGGTTGCACCACGGCCGCCGGAGCGGCGATGCCGATCCGGCCGTCGAGGCCGTGGCTGGGAGCGACCCCCCATCTCGGCATGCCTCGATCGGCATCGGGCAGGATGGCGATGTGCATCCCCATCCTCCCCTCCGCTGCGGGGTCGCTCCCAGCCAGCAGTCCGTACCGGAAGGGTGCCGAGCGCCGCTTCGAGGAGGAGGCGGACCTGTTGGCCGACCGCTTGGCCGTCGTGCTGTTCGGCGTCGCCCGAGCAAGAACGGGACGCGCGCGTTTCGGGCATCCCGTGGCCTTTCTGCGAAGGATCGCTGGACCCAAATGCAAGGCGGGCGACGAGATCCGGAAGCGGCTGCGCGCACCGTCCGGGGGGCGATCCCGTGCACCTACGTCCCCGTTGTCTGATGGTGCATCGCCGCACGGCCCCGGCGACAGGGTTCCGCGGCCCGGGGACTTTTCCTCCGAACCCGACTGGCGGAGAGCCTTCCGCTCCGCGAGCTTTCGGTTGCGCAGATCGTGCAGTCCATCGAATCGAGAGGAATCGAACGATGGCACGCAC
>VXNP01000139.1 GCA_009840525.1 Gammaproteobacteria bacterium | reverse complement strand
AGACAGTTTCTGTACGGGTACGTGGGCAGCATGACCGACTTCACGTTCGCGAACGACACGACCACGGACGACTTCTCGCACGAACTGCAGCTCGCCTTCGATTCCGGGCGCGTGCGGGGCCTGCTGGGCGCCTACTACTTCAGCCAGGAGAGCACGAGCCGGGACATCCGCGCGGTGTCCGCCGCGCAGCAGGGCATGGCCGCGGCGAACTGGTTCGCCGAGTTCCTGCGGATGCAGGGCGTGTGCGCGGCGAACTTCCTGTGCGAGTCCATGGCGCCCTTCTTCGGCTCGACGATCGTCGTCCCCCGCGATGTCAACGACCTCGAGATCGAGAACACGGCGGCATTCGCGATGGTGTCCTTCGACGTCAGCGACAACGTTCGCCTGACGGTCGAGGGACGCTACCAGGACGAGAGCATCGACCAGCGCGCCATCGTGCAGGATCTGGGCGCACCGGCCGATCCACCCGTCGTCGCCTCCGCCGGCTTCGACGGGTTCCTGCCGCGTCTTACCCTCGACTGGCGGCCCACCGACAACCACCTGTTCTACGCGGCGTACGCGGAGGGCACCAAGCCGGGCGGCTTCAACAGCACCGTGGCGATCGAGGCCGGACTGCCGACGTACGAGGAGGAAGACGCCCGCAGCTTCGAAGCCGGCGTGAAGAGCATCCTCGCGGACGGGCGTCTGCTCGCCAACGTCGCGATCTTCACCAACGAACTCACCGGCTACCAGCTCACCCAGAACGCCCGCTCCGGGCAGAACACCACCTCCGCGACCGTCAACGCCGGCGACGCCGACATCAACGGGCTGGAGGCCGAACTCGCGTTTGCGCCGGCCGCCATGGAAGGGGTCACGCTGCGGCTTAACTATGCGTGGACCGATGCCGAGTACACCGCCGGGGCCGACCAGAACCACGGCGTGCTGCTCGACGTGCTCGACGACCGCATGATCAACTGCTCGACGGGCGACCAGTTCCCGCAGATCGACGGCTGTACCTCCCGCTACGGTTCGATCTCCGGGAAGCAGGTGCCACGGACCGCAGAACACCAGGTGTTTGCCGACATCGAGGTCCGACGGCCGCTGGCCGGCGGCTGGGAGTGGTACGGCGGCGTGAGCTACATCTTCGAGTCGAGCAAGTTCGCGCAGGTGCACAACGAGGCCGAGACCGGCGACACCTCGCTCGTCAATGCCCGCTTCGGCTTCGTCAGCGATCGCTACTCGATCCGCGTCTGGGGCCGCAACCTCACCGGCGAGGACAGCGCCTACAACGTCATCCGGTACGCCGAACCCGAGGCGTTCCGGCGCAACTTCATCGTGGCCCCGCGCCGCGACACGCACTTCGGCGTCACGCTGGCAGTGCACTGGTAGGCTGGCGCCCCCGCTTCCTCGGTGAGGGCGGCCGCGCAAAGGCCTGACATGTCCGGGGCCGACGGCGCAATCGGCCGGCGAGGGGCCCTCCGTGCTCTTGCCCTGTCGACGCTCGCCCTGGCGGGCGGCGGTCGTGCCGCCGGACGGGCGGCAGCCCCCGCCGACGTCCTGGTCCTGGGTGCCGGCCTCGCCGGCCTTGCCGCCGCGCGACGCCTGTCCGCGGCCGGCATGCGCCCTGTGGTGCTCGAGGCCCGGGACCGTCCCGGGGGTCGCGTCTACACCCGCTTCGACCTGCCTGACCGCCCGGAGTTCGGCGCGGTCGAGGTCGGCGACTCCTACACCCGCGTGCATGCCCTCGCCCGTGCCTGCGGCCTGGACATCCGGCCTGCGCCACCGCCTGGCGCGTCCGCGCTGACGCTGCATGTCGGCGGACAGACGCTGCGCGCCCGCGACTGGCCCGATTCGGCCGTCAACCCGCTGACCGGGCCAGAGCGCCGGGTATTGCCACCCCGGCTCGAGGCGCACTATCTGGGGCGGCCGATTCCCTTCGATCGCGCGGCCGACTGGGATACCCCGGCGGTGCGCGCCCACGACCGCGCAATCACCGCGGTGCTTCGGGAGCGCGGCATCTCGGAGGAGGCGCTGCGCCTGGTCAACGTGGCCGGCAACCACATCCACAGCGACGACGTGAGCGTGCTCGGGTGGTGGCGCGGGGCACTCGCGCACCGCGAGGACACCCGGGCGGGACAGTTCGAAGGCGGCGCCGGCGCCCTGGCCACATGCCTCGCCGAGCGACTCAAGGGTTCCGTGCGCTATGCCAGTGTCGTCACGGACATCGCCGAAACCGGTGACCTTGTGAGCGTACTGCTCGCCGACGGCACCGAGCATCGGGCGCAACACTGCATCTGCACGCTGCCCCTGCCGGCACTGCGCAACGTCGGCCTGCGGCTGCCGTTCCAGCCCGCCCTGCGCAGCGCCATCGACACGGCGGCCTACACGCCGGTGACCGTGGCCCTGTTCGACGCGGAGCCCTTCTGGGAAGAGGACGGACTGCCGCTCACCATGTGGACGGACACGTCCCTCGAGCGTCTCTTTCCCCGGCTGCATCCCGCGACGGGCGAGTGCATCGGTTTCAAGGCATTCGTCAACGGGGCCGGCAGCCTGGCCCTCGACCGCCTCGACGAGGCCGCGTTCGAGGATCTCGCGCTGGTCACGTTCACGCGCATCCGACCGGCCGCGGCCGGCCGGGTGCGCTACCTGGCCCGGCATTCGTGGGGCGCGGACCCGTTTGCCGGCGGCGCCTACGCGGCCTGGCCACCGGGCCGCGTCGCCGAGAGCCGCGCCGCACTGGCACGGCCCGCGGGACGGTTGCGCTTCGCCGGCGAGCATGTCGCCGACGCTCCAGGCATCGAAGGCGCGATTCGCTCAGGCGAGCGGGCCGCATCGGCCATACTCGAAGCTCCGTCGTGATGGCCGCGACCGTCACCTTAGGCAAGGAAACACGACCATGAACCAGCACTTCATCCGGATCTCCCTGGCGCTCCTCGCCCTCGGCTTGCTGTCCCCTGCAGCCGCGCGCGAACTGGACCCGAACCACCCCCAGGACGCCCTGACAGTGTCGCGCAAGATCATGTGCTCTACGGTCGATGGCGAAGCTACGACGTTCTGGTGGGAAGGGCGGGCGTTCTCGCGCCGCCAGGGCGAGCGGGACCGGCACCTGTTCGACGTCGAGGGAATGAACGCGCGCGCCTGCGTGGCGGACACACACCCCGAGCGCGGAAACGGATTCCGCATGGTCTCTCGGGAACTCCTCATTTACCGGGACCCCGCGACCGGCGAGGCGCTGGCTACCTGGGACAACCCCTGGACCGGCGAGACCGTCGAGGTGCTGCATGTCGCCAACGACCCGGTCAACTTCGGCATGTACGAGACCGGCCCCCGGGGCGCGCCGATGCGCTGGAGCGGGCACGTCGAAGGCGGCCTGTGGCGGCAGACCAACACCGTTCCGCTATTCTATCCGAATCCCCTCGGCGGAGGTTTCCAGTCCGAGGTGGGCGGCACGTACCATGCGACCGAGATGTTCAACTTCTTCGGCGACGCCGCGGAACTGCTCGATGGGGACCTGCCCCGTGCGGCGAGCCACGTCGGCTGGGCGCGCATGTCCGACTGGCTGCCCTGGATGAAGATGGGCGGCCGCGAGGGCGCTGTCTACATGCACACGTCCGGGCTCCGGCTTTCCTCGTGGGACGCGCTGCCCGACAGCATGAAGGAGGAGATCGCCGCCCACTATCCCGACTACGCGGAACCGCCGCCCCTCGACGACGCCCGGCCTAACGTCACCAGCTGGATCTACTATCGTCGCGTGAGCGAGGGTGTCGAGCAGGCACCTGAACGCGGGGCCCGGTAAGGCGCCGGGGAGCAAGCGGGGCCGTCAGCGCGCCGCGCCGCTCGCCTCCCGCGTCAGCCCGGCCTGGATCCAGCGCAGGTTGATGCCGATGCGGCTGGCGCCGGGCTCTGCCCACGAGTAGGCCAGCGTCTCGCCCGTGGCGAGGTCCACCACGCCGAGCTTGAGCACGGCAGTGCGCGTGTTCTGGTAGGTGAGCCGGGCGAGTTCGATCGCGTAGCCCGTCGGCCGGTCCCCGTCCAGGACCGGGAGCACGAAACCCTCGTCGTGCCAGCGCACCGCACGCAGGAACACGTAGTCGTCCGGAACGGCGGAGGGATCGAGGCGTTGGCGCTGCAGCGCCACCCAGCCGTTGTAGTGCCGCGCCCTTCGCGCCCGCTCCACCCTCTCCCCCGACTCCCCCCGCCACGAGGCGGTTAGCCACTCCGGATCCACGCGGAATTCGGCGGGCAAGCCGGGACAATCCTCCGCGGCGCGCCCCTCGTAGCCACCGTGCCGCTCGCGCCAGCGATAGCGGCACACGGCGGCGCCGAGGACCTCGGAGACGATGCCGCCAGCGCGTTGGGAGAAGGAGAGCGTCCACGCCGGCGAATCGGGCGCCGCCTGCCCCCGGCCCACCGCCAATTCGAGGCCGCTCGGTCCATGACGGCGGAAAAGCCAGTGCCTTCGGGGGTCCTGCGGCTCGCCGTCAACACTCTGCTGCCAGACCTGCTCGTTGTTGTCGTATTCGCCCGCGAGCAGTTCCACCAGTTCCGCGGGGCTGGCAAGGGACGGCGACGCGCCGATCAGCAGCGCCAGGGCGCCCGCAAGCGCCAGGGCGGCTTCAGTCCTGCTGGTCACGCCACGCAGCGACGATTTCCGAAGCCGAGGCGGACCAGACACCGCGGGTCGCGGCAAGGTGCTCGAGCACCGACTCGAACGCGCCGATGCGGTGCGGCTGCCCGAGCAGCCACGGGTGTACCGACAGCGCCAGCAGTCGCCCCCGGCCGGTCGCCGCAGCTTCCGCCACGAGATAGTCGCAGGCGTCCTTCACCTGGGTCGCGTACTCCCACTCGGAGTGCAGGCTGGCGCCAATGAGGAATTGGTCGTCGAGTTCGAGGGACAGGGGCAGGGCGACGATCTCCCCGGCCTCCCCGGCGTCCGTGCGGAACGCGTACGGCAGTTCGTCGTTGATCCAGTCGCCCATGTAGCGGACGCCATGCTCCACCAGGATGTCCGGCGTGCGGTGGCTCTGCGAACCGGCTGGGCTCACCCAGCCCTCCACGGGCTGTCCAGTGCGCTCGCGCAGCGTCGTCAGCGTGCGATCGACGAGCTCCCGCTCTGCGACGGCGTCCATATCGCCGTGGTGCACCGTGTCCATGTGCCAGGAACTCGCCAGGATCTCGTCGCCGCGCGCAACGAGCCGCTCGATGAGGGTCGGACAGCGCCCCGCAACGGCTCCGTTCACGGCGAACGTCGGGCGGATGCCGAACGCGTCGAGCGCCTCCAGGCAGCGCACGATGCCTACGCGGTTGCCGTAGTCCCGCAGCGTGAAGTGGCGCAGGTCCGGATAGGGCGTGCTCATACCGCCGGGCGGCGGGAACGGCTTGCCGGCCTGGTCGAGCGGGAAGAACTGCACCGCCACGTTCACCCACAGTGCCACGTGGGCCCCGCCGGGCCACGCGATCGGGGCCCGCGCGGCGAGCATCGACCAGTCGTAGCGGTCGTGGTCCATGCCCTGGCGGCGGTTCGGATACCGGAGGTGGTCCGCGTCGAGCGTCACGGCGTACCTCCCTCGCCGGCGTCTCCGTCGCCGATCCCGCCGGCGGGTGCCGTGTCGAGGTCATGGTAGTGCGCGATGTAGTGCTCGGCGATCTCCCGACCCGTGGCGAGCCATATGTTTTCGTGACCGACCACGTAGGCCAGCGCCTCCTCGAACGCCCGGATCCGGTGCGGGTGGGCGACCTGGTATGCGTGCAGCGGCACGCACATCACCGTCCCCCCGTGCTCGCCCTCGCGATACAGCCGGTCGAACGCCTGCCTGATCATCTCGCCGTAGCGGCGCGGCTCGATCCGGTTGACCACGTAGGCGATCGTGTCGTTGAGCTCGAGCGAGTAGGGGACGGACACGAACGGCTTGCCCGAGCGCACCCGCACCGGCGTCGGCTGGTCGTCGTGGAACAGGTCGCAGGTATAGATGCCGCCCGCCTCCGCGAACAGGTCGAGGGTCCGTTCCGTGTGCGTGAGCGCGGGCGCGAGATACCCCGCGCAACGCTGTCCCGTGTGGCGCGCGATCGCGTCCACGGAGTCTTCGATCATTGCACGTTCCTGCGCCTCGTCCATGCCGTAGGCGTAGCGCGTGTTGTAGATGCCGTGGCTGAAGAACTCCCAGCCGCGCGAGGCGCAGAGCTCGATGATCTCCGGATGGTGGTCGCACATCGCCGCCGACAGGCTCACCGAGCCGCGCACGCCGTAGCGGTCGAGCAAGTCCATCATGCGCATGTGACCCACCCGGTTGCCGTAGTCGCGGGTGGCGTAGCCCTGCACGTCCGGCACGGGTCGCGGCCAGGCGCGGCGCGCGGGATTCGCCGGGGGCTCGAGTTCGTAGAACTCGATGTTGGGAGCGACCCAGAACGCGAGCCGCGCGCCGCCCGGCCAGCGGATCGGCAGCCGTTCGTCCCAGGCCCGGTAGCGGTAAAGGTCGAGATCCGCGCGCATCGCGGGCGCGCTCAGAACGGCACGCCGCGCGCGGCGCGGATGGGCGGACAACCCGCATGGTCGGCGAGCCACGCCTCGACCGCCGCGAAAGGCTCCACGTCCCCGTACTTCAGCATGATGTCGCAGAGGTTCGCGAAGTGCGGGATCTCGTGCTTGTCGGCGACGCACTCCTCGGGAACGATCGTGCGGTATCCATGCGAGAGCGCCCCCACCGCCGACGCGCGCACGCAACCCGAGGTGCTGCCGCCCGTGAGGATCACCGTGTCCACCTTGTGCCAGACGAGCAGCGACGGGATCGGGTTGTCGTGGAACACGCTCGCCATGCGCTTGTTGACGACGGCGTCGCGGTCAAGGTCCACGTCAAGGCGCGGGTCGAGTTCGGCCCGTTCGCCGTTTTCCGCGATGTTCTGCAGCGAGTCCTCGGTGTTCGTGCGCGTCCCCCACACCCCGGCGTCGTCCGCATTGCGCATGTACGCCACGTACGTCCAGATCACCGGCATGTTCCTGAGCCGCGCGAGTTGCGCGAGGCGGTTGATATAGGGAATCTGGTTGGGGTCGGTGCGGTACGCGGTCGCGAAGCTGTCGACGTCCGTGTACGCCCGCTGCAGGTCGATGTTGATGAGGGCCGCCTTCTCTCCGAAGCCGAACCGGGCGCGGCGGGGATTCGACTTGACCTCCGCCCAGTACTGCCGGGGGGTCAGGTCCGAACTCTGCATGTCCGGCATGCGGGACACCCTGATCGCGACACTAAAACACCTATTGTCTTATCATTAGGATTCAATGGAGTCAACGCCGCGCGCCCGCAGGGCCTTCGCCTGCGGCCGGCGGTATCGAGGAGGGCTTGCGATGGCCGCATCCCAACCTATGGCCGGGAACGTCCTGGCATCGTTGGCGGAGAGCATCGGGACCGACAGCGTACTGGTCGACGAGGCGTCCCGGGCATTGTACGGCCAGGACATCTCCGGCGACGCCAATACGGTGACCGCGGTGGTGCGCCCGTCCGGGATCGCGGATCTCGTCGAGACGGTCTTGTTCGCGGCTGCGCACGAGTTCGTCCTGGTCCCGCGCGGCGGCGGCATGTCCTACAGCGGCGGCTACGTCTGCCAACGGGAGCGCACCCTGTGCCTGGACATGGCGGCCATGGCCGAGGTACTCGAGGTCAACACAGAGGACATGTACGTCACGGTGCAGGCCGGCTGTACCTGGAAGGCGTTGCACGAGGCACTCGAACCCTTGGGGGTGCGCACGCCGTTCTGGGGCACCCTCTCCGGCCTCCACGCGACGGTAGGCGGTTCCCTGTCGCAGAACGCGCTCTTCTGGGGCAGTGGACGCCACGGCTGCGCGGCCGACTCCGTCGTCGGGTTCGAGATCGTGCTGGCGGACGGCCGCGTGCTGCGGACCGGCGCCGCCGCGCGCACCGGGGCAACGCCGTTCTTCCGCCACTACGGGCCGGACCTTACGGGATTGTTCACCTGCGACGCCGGCGCGTTCGGCATCAAGGCGACGGCGACGCTCAAGCTCGTGCCAGTGGCCGAGGCGCGCATCGGGGTCAGCATGACCTTCGCCGACCACGGCGGGCTGTTCCGCGCGATGTCGGAGGTGTCCCGGCAAGGCCTCGCGGAGGCCTGCTTCGGATTCGACCCCACCCTGCAGGCGCAGCGCATGAAACGCGAGTCGCTGGCGCGGGACGTCAAGACCCTGGGCCAGACGGTCGTCGCCCAGGGCGGCGTCCTCGACAAGTTGAGGACCGGCGCCCGCGTCGCCGCCGCCGGCCGGCGGTTCCTGCCGGAGGAGCGCTACTCCGCGCATTTCATGATCGAGGAACGCACCCGCGCGGCGGCTGCGGACGCCGCCGAGCGCATCCGCCGCATCGGACGGGACGCGGGCGGCGACGAAGTGGAGAACACCATCCCGACGGTCACCCGCGCCCACCCCTTCGGCCCGCTCAACTCCATGATCGGTCCCTCCGGGGAACGCTGGCTGCCGGTTCACGGACTCGTACCGCATTCGCGGGCCATCGCCGCCTACGACGCCATCCTCACGCTGTTCGAGCGCAACGGCGCAGCATGTGCGGAGCACGGCATCGTGCACGGGGCACTCTTCACCTACGCGGACACGGACTGCTTCGTGATCGAACCCGTCTTCTACTGGCCCGACCGGCTGACCGCGCTCCACCGGTGTACCGTCGAGGCCCAGGTGCTGCGCAAGACCAACGACTTTCCCGACAATCCGGCGGCCCGTGCTGAAGTCCTGTGGCTACGTGACGAAGTCATCGAGACGCTGCATGCGCACGGCGCCGTGCACCTGCAGATCGGCCGCCTGTACCCCTTCGCCCGAGACCTGGCGGAGCCGCCGCGCACGCTGCTGCAGGCGCTGAAGCGCGAGATCGATCCCGAAGACCGCGTGAACCCGGGCGCGCTCGGACTGTGACCGTCGCGTCCTCTGGAGTCCCGTCGGACGCCGCGATACGCCGGGCGACCGCCCGCGTGGACGTGGACGGCGCGGAGTTGGACCTGCACTACCGTGTGACCGGGAACGGGCCGCCGCTGTTCCTCCTGCACCCCTCCCCGCTCGACTCCGGCTTCCTCTCGCCGCTCATGACACGACTCGCGGATCGAGTGACGGTCATCGCGCCGGACACGCCCGGATTCGGCGACTCGGATCCTCTCCCCGGGCCCGTGCACGACCTTGCCCCCTGCGTACGGGCGATGTCGGCCTTGCGCGACGCCCTCGGACTCGATCGCGTGGCCGTGTACGGTTCCGCAACCGGAGCCCAGATCGCCGTCGAATGGGCGAAAGCGGAACCCCGTGCCGTGTGTGGCGTGATGCTCGACAACGCCGCGGCCTTCGACGACGCCGACCGGGAACGCATCACGGCCGGTTACCTGCCAGACGTTACCGCGAGCGCCGACGGCAGCCACCTCGCCCGCGCCTGGCATGCCGCCCACGACGCCACGCTGTTCTTCCCGTGGCAGTACCCCGCAGCGGAAAACCGCATCTCTCCGGCGCTCGGCGCCCCCGAGGCGATGCACGTCACCGCACGCGGCTACCTGCGGGCAGGACCGCGCTACGAGGCAGTCTATCGTGCAGCCTTCCGCAACGAACGGGTGGAGAACCTGCGGCCCATTGCGATCCCTCTCGTGATGCTGCGCTGGCAGGGCAGCATCCTCACAAGGTGGACGGGACGCCTCGACGCCTGTGACTGGGGCCCCAACGTGACGATGGCGCACTGCGGGCCGTCCTCGGAGGAGCGCTGGGCGAGCCTCGACAAGCACCTCGGCCACATCCTGCCCGAGCGATTCGTCGACGCCGCGGAGCTTTGCCTCGACACAGGCCGTACGCGGCACGTGGACGCGAGCTTCGGCCAGATCTGCTACCGACCCGGCCGCAAAGAACCGGTGACCCGCCTCGTCATACCACCGCTGGGGGCGTCCACAACAACCGTCGAGCCCATCCTGGCCAGCGGCGACGCGCTACTCGACCTGCCGGGACACGCCGGCTCGGCCCTGCCGGACGCGCTCGGCCTGGTCCACTGCGTCGAGGCCGTGCGCCGCGTGACCGACGCGCTGGGCGCCCATCACCTCGAGGTCGCCGGTGTCGGCGCGTCCGACGGCGTCGCCCGGACGGCCGCGGTCGCCGATCCGAGACTCGTGCATGTGTCCCTCGACCTGCCCGGTTACTCCGGGCCGCCTCCGGATCTCGCCCCGGAGACCTCGGGCGCGCACCTGTTTCGCGGCTGGCACTGGCTCCGTGAGCAGTCCCTGGAACGCGACCAGGTGCCGCCGGAACCCGCTCGCCTGACCCGCATGCTTCTCGACCTCATTGACGCACGAGAGGCGCATACCATCCTCGCGGGCGTGCTCCGTACCGGTGCCGGCCCGATGTTTCGGTCATAATCGAGTGCACGACGATTCCGGAGCGCGCTCTACGGAGGGCCGCCGTGGACGAACTGCAGCGTCTGTTCACCCCCATGGAATTGGACTCGCTGCGTGCGGACAGTCCCGTTCCGCTGTATCACCAGCTCTACCAGCTCCTGAAGCAACGCATCCTCGGGGGCGAACCGGGCTTCGGCGCGAAGCTCCCGACCGAGGCCCAGCTCGCGGAGGGCTTCGGCGTCTCCCGCGTGACGGCCAAGCGCGCCATGGACCTGCTGGTCGCCAACGAACTCATACAGCGCAAGCGCGGCAGGGGCAGCCACGTCGTGTTCCAGGCCCCGGCGTCCGATGTCGAGGCGCCGCTGGTCGGCATGCTCGAGAAGCTCGCGCAGATGTCTCGCAGCACGCTGGTGCGCGTACTGCACATCGACCGGCGCCCGCCGCCGGCGAATCTGGTGGAGGAACTCGGGATTCCGGCGGACGAACCAGTGCACTACGTGGTCCGGGTCCGCTATCGCGAAGACCACACGCCGTTCGCCTATTACGAGAGCTGGACCCGCGGGATCAAGCACGGTTTCGACGCCGACGCGATCGAGCGCCGGCTGCGGTTCGACATCATGGCGGAGAACGGCCACCGGATCGCCCGCATCGAACAGCATCTGAGCGCCGCGGCCACGGCGGCGCCGGTCGCCGAGCAACTCAGGCTCGTACCCGGCGATCCGGTGCTCACGCTCGTACGCTACTCCTTCGACACCGAGGGAGACCTGGTCGACCTGCTGCAATGCCAATATCACACCGGCCACTTCCACTACCGCATGAACCTCAGCATGGAGGATTACACGCGGTAAGGGGCACACTTAGCCTGGCACGGTCGCCCGTCGGCAATCGGCCCCGGATAGGCCCATAGCCGGGTCGGCGAGCCATGACCAGCACACCGGACAGATCATCTTTCTCTGCCGCCATCCTCGGTTTCATCCGTCTTGAGTCCTCCGGCGGAGCCATGATCCTGCTGGCCACCACGCTGGCCATGGTCGCCGCCAACACGCCCCTCTCGGCCCTCTACGGCCTGCTTCTCGATGTGCCCCTTGTGGTCACGGTGGGCGGCGTGGGGATCGACAAGCCGCTGTTGCTGTGGATCAACGACGGGCTGATGGCGATCTTCTTCTTCCTGATCGGGCTCGAGGTCAAGCGCGAGGCCCTGGAAGGCGAACTGGCGTCCCCGGAACGGATCGCGCTGCCGGCGGTCGGCGCACTCGGCGGCATCCTCGCCCCGGCGTGCGTCTATGCGGCCTTCAACTGGCGCGTCCCCGGCGCCATGGACGGCTGGGCGATCCCGGTGGCAACCGACATCGCCTTCGCCCTGGCGCTCCTCGGCGCGTTCGGCGCGCGCGTCCCTGTTGCGTTGAAGGCATTCCTGCTGGCGCTCGCGATCTTCGACGACCTGGCGGCGATCGCCATCATCGCCGTGTTCTACGCTAAGGACTTATCGCCCGTCATGCTGGCGACCGCCGCCGTCGCACTAGTCGCCGCCGCGGCACTGAACCGCCGTCGCGTCACCACCGTCGCGCCTTACGTGCTGGTCGGGCTGGTGCTGTGGACGGCGATGCTGAAATCCGGGGTCCACGCAACCCTGGCCGGTGTCCTGGTCGCGCTCTGCATCCCGATGCGCGCCGCAGACGGGCGCTCCCCGGTCGAGGAGATGGAGCGGGACCTGCACGCCCCGGTGGCGCTGGCCGTGCTGCCGGTGTTCGCGTTCGCCAACGCCGGCGTTTCGTTCGCCGGCATCGGCATCGCCGATCTCGCTGACCCGGTGACCCTCGGCATCGCCTTCGGGCTGTTCCTCGGCAACCCCGTGGGCATCCTGGGGCTGGTGTTTATCGCCTCGAAGCTGCGCTGGGTGTCGCTGCCCGAGGGCGTCACCTGGGGGCAGCTCACCGGCACGGCGTTCGCGTGTGGCATCGGCTTCACCATGAGCCTGTTCATCGCCAGCCTCGCCTTCGAGCACGCCGACGGTTCATTCTGGGCAGCCGACAAGCTCGGCATCCTCCTGGGCTCGGCGGCATCGGCGGTGGTGGGGTTCGCAGTGCTCTCCTTCGCCTTGCCGCGGAGTCCCGACGACGGGCCGCGATGAGACCCCGCGTTCCTGCGTGTGGTCACGGTCGGACGCCGGCGTGCCGACGCGGCGGCATACCCTCGCTAAACCAGAATCCCGCGCTCCAGCAGTTGCGCGATCGCCTGGCGCTGCATCGAGAGGAAGTGGTCCCGCGCCGGGGCGACGACGCCCCCATCGTCGAGCAGGCTGTTGGGAGCGCATACCTCGCTGTCGGCATAGACACGGAACAGCGCGAGCCGCTGGCGCGAGAACACGTTGAACATCCCCGGCCTGCGCCGGTAGGCGCGTAGCGCGTCCACGTCGATGTCCGTGTGGGCGGCCATGGACTCTCCCCCGGCGGCCTCGACGAGCACGCGTCCCTCGTAGTCGACGATCTGTGAGGCGCCGTCCACCGACTCGTTGGGCAGGTCGATGCCGCTGACACCCGCCGTGTTCGCCGAGACCACATAGACGTGATTCTCGTAGGCGCGCGCCCGCTTGGCGACGTTCTTTGGCGTCAGGACGGGACTCGCGACCTCGGAGGACGAGTGACAGAGCACCTCGGCGCCGCGCAGCGCCAGCGCCCTGGCGATCTCCGGGAAGACGATCTCTTCGGATGCGACAGCGGCCAGTCGTCCCAGCTCCGTCTCCACCACCGGGAACAGGCTGTCGGCGCCATAGACGTCGAGGTAGCGGTCCAGCACCTCGTACGGCGTCGGCCCGAACTGCGAGATGAGGCGTCGATAGCGGAGCACGATGTCGCCAGCGTCGTTCGCGATGAAGCTGGTCTGGAAGTAGAGCTCCGGGAAGTGCGCATCCGTCTCGTACAGGTTGCCGGACAGGAACACGCCGTTCGACGCGGCGATCGCCCCGAGCGCGTCGTACTCCCGCCCGGCGGGCTCCAAACAGCCGCGCGCGCGCCACGACTCCGCGGACTCACCCATCGGATAACCGGTGAGGAAGTACTCCGGCAGCACGACGAGGGCCACGTGCGGACCGATGAAGGCCCTGCTCGCGGCCACCTGCCCCGCCACCCGTTCCAGGGAGCGGGCGATGCTGTCCCGGCACGACGCAACATCCGGGAGACCGGACACCGCTTCCACCCGCGTCTGCAGGGCGAGGGCCGTGTAACCTGCCATAGCCGCCTCCTGCTCCGGTATTGCGAACGGCGCAGTCTAGTCGAGCGCGGCCCGGGCGTACTCGAACCCCTTGGGCAGGCCGGCGTCCGCGACGAAACCGTAGAGCGTCTCGTGCGGGAGCGCCGCCTGCACACCGTCTCGCACCGCGAGCAGTTGCTCGATGTCGATGCCCGTATACAACCCCATCGACTCGAGCAGGAAGACCAGGTCCTCGGTAACGATGTTGCCGCTCGCGCCGGGCGCGAACGGGCAACCGCCCAGCCCCCCTAGCGAGCTGTCGATGGTGGCAAGGCCCTCGTCCAGGGCCGCCATGACGTTGGCCAGACCCTGCCCACGAGTGTTATGCAGGTGAATGCCGGTCATCCGGTCGGCGCCGACGGCCGCGTGAACACGCCGCGTGAGCCGCCGTACCTGCGCGGGGTTGCCGTACCCGGTCGTGTCCGACAGCCCGACGTCGTCCGCTCCGAGTTCGATCACGCGCTCCGCCATGGCCACGACGCGATCCTCCGGGACGGGCCCTTCGAGAGTGCAGCCGAACGCCGTCGAGAGGGAGACTTCCAACGCCGGCCGCCCCTGCGACGGACGCTCCGCGATGGCGGCCACCATTGCCGCGATCTCTTCGAACATCTCGGCGTGCGTCTTCTTCACGTTCGCGAGACTGTGCGTCTCGCTGACCGACAGGGGTACCGAGATCCGGTGCGCGCCGCTCTCGAGCGCGGCCCGCACGCCGTGCAGGTTGGGCGCGAGCACCGCGACGCTTAGGTCGGGAAGTGCCCGGGCGAAGGAGACGAGGTCGGCGGTGTCCGCAAGTTGGGGCAGGAGGCGCGCCGGCACGAACGAACCCACCTCGATCTCGGGCACGCCGGCGGCGGCCTCGGCGGCGATCCAAGCCTTCTTCGCGTCGGTGGGCATGACCGTGTCGACGTTCTGCAGGCCGTCCCTGGTGCCCACCTCGCTCACGTACACGTCTCTCGTCGCGCCCCCCGTAGCCATCCAACCGTCTCTCCCAAAAGTCCTAATGATATATCATAGGGGCATTATCTCCGCAGACGAGGCCACCCATGGTTCGCGACGGTCCCGACACGGCGGTCGGAGAGACGGCCGGTGCTCCGCACGGTCCGGCCGAAGGACCCACGCCGGACACGCTGCCGCTCGAAGGCCTGCGCGTCGTCGAGTTCTCGCACATGGTGATGGGACCGGCGACGGGGATGATTCTCGCGGACCTAGGCGCCGATGTCCTCAAGGTCGAACCGCCCGGAGGCGACAACACCCGTCGCCTGACGGGATCCGGCGGCGGCTACTTCGCCATGTACAACCGCAACAAACGCAGCCTCTGCGCCGACCTCAAGGAATCGCGGGGCCGCGAACTGGTCCATGGCATCCTCGACACGGCCGATGTCGTGCTCGAGAACTTCCGGCCCGGCGCGATGGACCGCCTCGGCTTTGGCTACCCGGAACTGTCCGCACGCAACCCCCGGCTCGTCTATTGCAGCCTGAAGGGATTCCTCCACGGCCCGTACGCCGAGCGCGTGGCCCTCGACGAGGTCACGCAGATGATGGGCGGCCTCGCGTACATGACGGGGCTTCCGGGCCGGCCGATGCGCGCGGGATCGTCCATCGTCGACATCACCGGCGGCATGTTCGGCGTGATCGCTATTCTCGCCGCACTCGCCGAACGCAACGCCACCGGCTGCGGGCAGCGGGTCACCAGCGCGCTGTTCGAGACCACGGCGTTCCTCGTCGGGCAGCACATGGCCCAGCAGGCGGTGCTAGGCGAGGAGCCCGCACCAATGTCCGTACGGCGCGCCGCCTGGGGCGTCTACGACCTCTTCGATTGCGCCGACGGCCAGCTCTTCGTCGCCGTCGTCAGCGATACTCAGTGGCGCACGTTCTGCAAGGACTTTGGGCTGGATGCGCTGGCTGCGGACCCGGTGCTAGCGGACAACGCCGGCAGGGTCGCGCACCGGGACCGCTTCCTGCCAATGCTGCGGGAACTCTTCGAGGGACTGAACCGGGCCGAGGCTGGCGCCCAGCTCGCCCGTGCCGGCATGCCGTTCGCCGAGATCAACAGGCCCTCCGACCTGTTCGAGGATCCCCACCTGGCACACGCCGGCCTCGCGGAGGTACGCCTCGCCGACGGCGAACACGCCGGAGACACGACGAGGCTCCCGAAGCTGCCCCTCGAGATGGCCGGACGGCGGTTCGAAGTGCGGCGCCACCTGCCGCACGTCGGCGAGCATTCCCGCCAGGCCGCCCGGGGCGCCGGCCGCGGCACCGACGAGATCGATGCACTGATCGCGGACGGCGTCATCCTGGAGACCTGAGCGCTACGCGCCCGATAGGGAGTGCACACATGACGGCATACCTCATCGTGACGGCCCAGCTCCACGACCGGAAGCGGTTCCTGGCCGGCTACGCCCCCGCGGCCGCCGCGTTGACGGAACGCTTCGGCGGCGAGTACGTGCTGCGCGCAGCGGGCGCCGAGGTGCTCGAGGGCGAGCATCCGGGCGGGTCCGTCGTCGTGTCGCGCTGGCCCGACCGGGCAGCCGCCCTCGCCTTCTGGAACTCGCCGGAGTACGTCCGCGCCCGGGCGCTCCGGGAGGGCATCGCCGACTGTCAGGTCGTGATCGTGGAAGAGCCCACGTTGTGACCGAGGCCTTCCCCAACATGGTCAAGCGCACCACCCTGCTCGTACGGGACATGGCGGTGAGCAGGCGCTGGTACGAATACGTGCTCGGCATGCAGGTGTGGATGGATACGGAGTTCGTGCTGAGCGGGGCCGGGCTCGCGGCGGGCAGCGCCGGGGACCGCACCCATCTGGTCATCATGCGCGGCGAGCACGACCGGCTCGGCATGATCGGGCTGCTGCAATGGCTCGAACCGCCGCGGTCGGCCCCCCCGCCGCCCACCGAGGTCGGCTACGGCATGCCGGTGTTCGTGGTGGAGAGCGCCGACGCCGCGCTGGTCGCGCAGCGCGCGGAAGAACTCGGGACGCGCGTGCACTGTCCGCCCCGGGTCTGGTCGACGCGCGGCGCCCGGGGCGAGCTGCGCCACTTCATCGGCGTGTCGGTGTTCGACCCCGACGGCCACTTCTTCGAGTGCAACCAGGTCACCGCCATCGACGAGCCGGAGGACTCCCAATGAGCCTGCGTTTCCAGCGCGCCAACTTCGTCGTCAGCAGCATCGCGGACGCCCTTCCCTTCTACCGGGACGTACTGGGGTTCAGCGTGGCCTTCACGAAGGAGCCCCGCGAGACGAGCTACTCCCACCGGGTGTTCGGCCTCGACACCAGCCGGCCCGTGGGATTCGCGACCCTTAGTACGCCGGACCAGGAGCGGGTCATGGCACTTACCGAGGTCGGCGGGCTCGCCGCCCAGGCGGAGCCGCGGCGTAGCGCGATCGTCATCGAGGTCGAGGATGTCGACGGCGTCGTCGGCCGTGCCGAGGCGCGCGGCTTCACGGTGTTCCCCGAGGAGCGCCTGGTGACCCACGACGGCAGGATCGGCCGCGAGGTGGGCCTCCTGGACGGCGACGGGAACCTCACGGTCATCTACCACATCGACCGGCAGGCCCCCCGATGAGCGAAGCCACGCAGGCCGGGGGCGCCGCGGTCCAAACCCCCGAGGCACGCCCGGCAGCCTACCCGGACGCCCGCCGCGCCTGGTACATAGTTTCGCTGCTGACGGTCGCGTACGTCGTGTCTTTCGTGGACCGCAGCATCCTTGGCCTACTGATCGACCCGATCAAGGCCGACCTTGGACTGTCCGACTTCCAGATCGGATTGCTGCTCGGACCTGCGTTCGCGATCTTCTATGCCACGATGGGTCTGCCCCTCGGCTACCTTGCGGATCGCAGCCGGCGAACGTGGATCGTCGCCGCGGGCATAACGCTCTGGTCCGCCGCGACCGCGCTGTCCGGGTTGGCCCGCAACTTCGGGCAGCTCTTCGTCGCCCGGATGTCCGTCGGTGTCGGCGAGGCGACGCTGAGTCCCTGCGCCATGTCGCTGATCTCGGACTCGTACCCGGAAGAGCGTCGCGGCAAGCCGATCGCCTTCTACTCGAGTGCCATCTCGCTCGGCAGCGGGCTGGCGGCGCTGCTCGGCGCTGCCGTGCTCGCCTGGGTCGGCAGCGGCAACACGACGGACTGGCCCCTGCTCGGTCCGCTCGCGGGCTGGCAGACGGCGTTCCTGATCGTCGGGCTGCCCGGCGTCGTACTCGGAGTGCTGTTCCTGTTCGTACAGGAACCGCGGCGCATCGTGGCCACCGCCGGAGGTCACCTCGGCCACATGTTCGCCTTTGTCGGCCGGCACGGCGCCGTCTTCGCGACCTTCCTCTCGGTGTTCTGCGTCATGACCATCATCGCCTACAGCCACGGCTGGCTGGCGGTGACGTTCGCCCGCACCTACGGCTGGCCCGTCGAGGACTACGCCTTCGCCAACGGAGTGACGCTGCTCATCGTCGGCCCGCTGTCCGTGAACCTTGCCGGAGCGCTGTCGGACCGCTACACGTCCCGCGGCTACCGGGACGCACCCATGCGCATCGCCCTGTTCGGGCTCGCGCTCGCCATACCACCGTGCGTGATCGGTCCGCTCCTCGACAACGCCTGGGCGGCTTTCGGCCTGCTCACCCTCGGCAACGTCGGCCTCGCCTTCGTCACCGCCACGTCGGTGACGGCGCTGCTTCCCATCGCACCGCCGCGCATCCGGGCGCAGGTCGTCGCGCTGTACTACATGGCGATCAGCCTCGCCGGGCTCATGCTCGGACCAACCCTCGTAGGCGCCCTGAACGACATGGTGTTCGGCGTGGAAGGCGTTCGCTACAGTGTCGCCCTCCTGCCGGTGCTGTTCGGAGGGCCGGTGCTCGCGCTCGCTCCGGTGACGCTGCGCCTCTACCGCCAGGCCCTCGATGAGGACATCGGCGAGACGCTCAGTGCAACTCCGTGAGTACGGGACCAACAGGACCGTAGCCAACGGCGCACAACGGATGAAACGCTGGCGACTCCTACCCTTCCTGCTCATGACGCCGGCGGCGCTAGCCTACGAAGAGCCCACCTACGAGACCATCCGGCAGACCGATCGCTACGAGATCCGCCACTACGAGCCCTACCTCGTGGCGGAGACCAGCGTGGTCGGTGGCTTCGACCGCACGGGCAACGTCGCGTTCCGGCGGCTCGCCGGCTACATCTTCGGCGCCAACAGGAGTCCGGGCGACGCCGGGCCAGCGGAGCCGGTGCGCATGAACATGACCGTCCCCGTCACGCGACATCGCGAGAGCGACGCGGACGGCGAATCCGCGGTGTACCGATTCGTGATGGAACGAGCGTATGAGCTTGAGTCGCTGCCCCTGCCCGACGATGACAGCGTCACCATCGCGGAAGTCCCCGGAGGGCCCTTCGCCGTGGTGCGCTACCGCGGGCGCATCACCGAGGCGCGCTTCGAGCGGCACGTCGAACTGCTTCGCGCGGCGCTCGAACGCGACGGTATCGACACGGTCGACGACCCCGTCTCCGCCGTCTATAACGGTCCCTGGACGCTGCCCTTTCTTGCGTCGCAACGAAGTCCTGATACGCGTTGCCCCGCCACAGCCCGCCGCTGCGAACGACTAGGGAGGCTCTGATTAGGAGCCTCCCTATTGCGGCACAGGGATGTGCCGCCAAATTCGATGGCGTAAGCCATTGCATTTGTGGAGCAGGCCGAAACCGCGCTTTTGGCGTGCGACCTGGACAAGGCCAAGGATGGCCTTGTTCAGAGGATTCCTAGACGGCTCCCGACGCTACCGGTCAGCTCCTTCCGGCAGGCGCACCCATGGATGCGCCGCGAAACGGTTGCGCTCGAAGGCCTCGATGACGGCGGCACGCGTATCGGTCAGAGCGATGTCGTCCAGGCCGCGCAGCAGCCGGATCCGATCGGCTCCGGAAACGTCGAAGGCCACCGGCGTACCGCCCCCCTCGATCCGGCTGGTACGCAGATCCACCACCAGCCGGTTGCCCTGCGGATCCCGATCCGTCCACGCCGCCAGTTCTCGGATCGCCGGGAACGGCAACCGCGCCGGCAGCAGGCCGTTCGCGACGCAGTTCTTGTGGAAGATGGGATTGAAATCGGGCGCGAGGATCACGCGAATGCCGAACTCGTCGAGCGCCCACACGGCGTACTCCCGGGACGAGCCACAGCCGAAGTTGGGGCCGCCGAGCAGGATGCTCGCGCCGGCCCGCTCCGGGCGGTTCAGGACGAAGTCCGGGTTCGGGCGGCGGAGCTCCGGATCCAGGTAGCGCCAGTTGGCGAACAGGCCCTCGCCCAGCCCCTGCCTCGAGACGCGGCGCATCTCGCGCGACGGGATGATGGCGTCCGTATCGATGTTGGCGCGAAGCAACGGTGCTACGACACCCGCGTGGACCGTCAGGGGTTGCACGCGCGCTACAACGCATCGGGCGCCGCGATGCGACCGCACACCGCGGACGCCGCGACCACCCCGGGGCTCGCGAGATGGGAACGCACCCCGGGACCCTGCCGCTCCTCGAAGTTACGGTTCGTGGTGGAGATGACGCGTTTGCCAGCGCCGAACGTCTCGCCGCCGGCAAAGAAACACATCGAGCAACCCGGTTCCCGCCATTCGAACCCCGCCTCGACGAACACGCGGTCGAGGCCCTCGGCTTCCGCCGCGCGCTTCACGCGCCGCGAGCCCGGCACGCAGACGGCCGCCACCCCGGGCGCCCCGGGGCGCCCCTCGAGCACGCGTGCCGCCGCGCGCAGATCGCCGATCCTGGCATTGGTGCAGGACCCGACAAACGCAGCATCGATCGGCACCGAGTCGAGTGGCGTCCCCGGCTCGAGCCCCATGTACGCGAGGGACCGGCGCGCCGCCGTCGTGGTGGCGGCAGGCACTCGCGCCCGCACGGGCGCACACTGTTCCGGCGACGTCCCCCAGGTGACCTGGGGTCCGATGGCGGCGGCATCCAGGTCCACCTCGCGGTCGAAACGCGCCCCGCAGTCCGACCTGAGGGCGCTCCAGTCCCCGACACGGGCCGGCGCCAGCGGGGCTGCCACGACGCTCTTCAGCACCGCTTCGTCCGGGGCGATCACCGCCGTCGCAGCGCCGAACTCCGCGGCCATGTTGCAGAGGGTCATGCGCGCCTCGGTGTCCATGCGTGCGACCGCCTCGCCGGCGAACTCGACGGCCGCGCCGCCGGCACCCCCGGTGCCGTACGCACCGATAAGGTACAGCGCGAGATCCTTGGCGGTCGCGTGCGCGCCAAGTCGGCCATCGATGACCACACGCATCGTGTCCGGCTTCGCCATGCGCAGGGTCGAGGTCGCGAGCACATGCTGGAGTTCGCTGGTACCGATACCGAACGCCAGCGTACCCAGTGCGCCGAGCGTGCAGGTGTGCGAGTCCGGACAGACAATGCTGAGTCCGGGCAGCGCGATGCCCTGTTCGGCGCTCACTAGGTGGGTGATGCCCTGATCCTGGTCGTCGACGTCGAACATCCGCAACCCGAATGCGGCGGCGCCCTGGCGGAGGGCCACGATGAAGTCCCTGCCCCCCGGCGCCTGCGTCTCGTCACCGCGTCCGGGTCGGGTATCCACCACGTGGTCCACGACGCAGAAGACGTGCTCGGGGCGCCGCACGGGCCGTCCACGGCGCAACAGCGTGTCTAGGGCAACGCTGCCCGTGCGCTCGTGCATGACCACCCGGTCCACGTACAGCAGGCTCACCCCGTCATCGTCGGTCTCGACGCAGTGACTGTCCCACAGTTTGTCGAACAGGCTCGAGGGCACGGCTGTCCCATTGGCTATAATGATCTGTCATTATGTCTAATTTTCTGCTGGCCGCGAACCCCCGGGGCGGCGAAGGCTTCCGCTTCCGTGCCGCCAACGAGGAGGAAGTTACCGCCGCGGCGGGGCGTCTCCGGGGAGCGCAGGCCGAGTGGGCCGTCCTTTCCGCTGGGGAACGCATGGCGTTGCTCGAACGATGGTGCCTCGCTTTGCGCGACCGCCGCGAGGAGATCGTCGCGGCCCTGGCGAACGACACGGGCCGCCGGCTCCTGTCGGAGGCCGAGATCGACGGCGCCCTGCGCCGCATCGACCATTGGGGCAGGAAGGCCCCGGAGCTTCTTGCGGAGCGCTCGGCGGGCGTGTCCGAATCCGTGGCGAGCGTGCGGTTCGAGCATCGTGCGGTTCCACTCGGGCTCGTTGGCGTCGTCTCCCCCTGGAACTTCCCGCTGCTGCTGATGCTGATCGACGCGGTGCCAGCCCTGGCGGCAGGTTGCGCCGTGCTCTGCAAGCCCAGCGAGCACACGCCCCGATTCGTCGAGCCCCTCATGGACGCGGTGCGGACAGTGCCTGAAGTCGCGGCCGTGTTCGACTGCGTGCGCGGCGGGCCCGATACCGGCAGCGCCGTGGTGGACGCGGTGGACGCCGTCTGCTTCACCGGAAGCGTCGCCACCGGGCGCTTGGTCGGCGCCCGCGCCGGGGAGCGGTTGGTGCCGGCGTTCCTTGAGCTAGGCGGCAAGGACCCGCTCGTGGTGCTGGCCGATGCCGACATCGAAACGGCTGCCGCGACGGCCCTTCGCGGGTCGGTGGTTGCCACCGGACAGGCCTGCCAGTCGATCGAGCGCGTCTACGTGCATGAGGCCATCTACGAGGCGTTCGTCGAGCGACTGGTCGCGGCGGCATCGGCGGCCACCCTCAACATGGAGCGGATCGACCGCGGACATCTCGGGCCCTTCATCGATCCGCGCCAGGCCGACCGCGTCGAGGCGCAGCTTGCCGACGCCGTCGCCAGGGGCGCGACGCTACACTGCGGCGGGCCACGGCGGCGCAACGGCGGCGTCTGGTGCGCGCCCGTCGTACTCACCGACGTGCACCACGGGATGCTGCTCTATCGCGAGGAGACGTTCGGTCCCATCGTGCCCGTGATCGCGTTCGCCAACGACGATGAGGCGGTGCGTCTCGCCAACGACTCGGATTTCGGGCTTTCCGCCGCAGTGCTCGGCAAAGCGGAACACGCCGTGCGCGTCGCGGGCCGTCTGCGCGCCGGCGCCGTCAGCATCAACGACGCCGGACTCACCGCGCAGGTCGGCGACGTGGAGAAGGACTCGTTCGGGGTGTCGGGCGTCGGACGTTCACGCATGGGAGCGAGCGGCCTGCTCCGCTTCCTGCGCCGCCAGGCGCTGCTGGTCCAGACGGCGCCGCCGGCCCCGCTGGACGCGTTTCGGGAAGTGCCGCGGTAAATTCCTCCCGCTGCCCTTGCGGACGAACGGTCCTCGAACGGATCAAAGGCGTCGACGACTGTTGCAGGGCTTTGCGTTCAGCAGTTCACACTTCGACCACGTCGCTACGAGCAGTACGTTCCGTCCGCTTGTGGGCAATGCGAACGACTGTCTTGCCGAAGGTCTGGCCCGCCATCAGCCGGCAGAAGGCGTCGGGCGCTTGTACGAGCCCCTCGAAAACCTCTTCGCGGAACGCCAGCGCGCCTTGCCGCACGCGGCCGCCGATATCCTCCTCCATAGCCGGCCGCAGGTCCTCGTGGTCGTACACGACGAGTCCCTTCACCGTCGCACGGGCCCGGATGATCAGGCCGGGGTTCGGACCGGGCGGCGCGGCCTCCTGGTTGTACTGTTCCATGAGTCCGCACAATGCCACCCGCGCGTTCGGCGCCAGCCGCTCCATGACGGCATGGAGAACCGCCCCGCCAACGTTGTCGAAATACATGTCGACGCCGTCTGGACAGAGCGCGCCCAGTCCGTCGCGAACGGATCCGTGGCGGTCGATGCAGCCGTCGAAACCCGCCTCGTCGACCAACCACGCGCGCTTCTCCGCGCTGCCCGCTATGCCGATGACCCTGGCACCGGCGGCTTTGCAAAGCTGTCCCACCGTCGCCCCGACGGGGCCCGCGGCGGCTGACACCACGGCGGTCTCCCCCGGCACCGGGTGCAGGATGCGCTGCACGCCCGCGTAGGCCGTAAGCCCCGGCATGCCGACCACGCCGAGCGCCAGCGACGGCGGGTCGAGGTCGGCCGCAACGGGTACCAGGGCCGCATCGGGCAGATGCACGCGCTCCTGCCAGGGGCCGAACGCCCGTGCCACGGTGCCCGCCGGGCCCACCACCGAGTCCTGCGTGGTTCGCACGACCAGTTCACTGTCCATGGGATCTCCAGGGGCGATCGGGCCGCTGACGTGCCTGCCGCTCAGGCGGCCCCGCAGATAGGGATCGACAGACACGTAAAGCACGTCCGCCGATACCCCGGCACCCGGCGGCGGCGCCGGGCGCAGTTCGAAGTCCTCCACGGTGGGCACGCCCCTAGGCCGCCGCGCGACGACCACGCACCTGTTGCCAAGAGAATCCTTCACGCTTCCTCCACGAGTTCGAACAGCGTCCCGTCGGGTCCGGACAGGGTGACGCTCCTGCGGCCCGCGTACACCGCTCCGTCATGGAACGTCGGCGACTTGACGCGGCCGTGCGCCGCCGCGTCGAGGTCCGGAACCGACAAGGTCGTCATGGCGATCCCGGGAGGCAGCATGCCCGGGCGCGCGGGACGCCGTCTAGCCCCGGGGGGCATCTGGTCCACCTGCAGGAAAACCTCGGAGCCAAGGGTCACGGTCGAGATGGTGAACCGCGTGTGCAGGGGCACGCCGAACGCCCGCGCGAGCAAAGTGTAGACTATCTCCATCCGCTCCACCCCGACCGCGCATCCGAGATGGCGCACGATCCACCGCTGCGTCGCTGCCAGGTCGCTGGCGCCGAGCACGTGCATGAACAGGCGATCGACGAAACAGCGCGCGCGCGGCAGCGAGAACCCCGGCGGGTCATCGTCTATCTGCGTGAAGTAGAGGATTTCGCCGTCCGCGCCCCGCGCCTGCATCGCGCAGAGGGCGTCCATGCCGTCCAGCCGGCGGGGCGGGCCGACGATTTCGAACGGCGAGTCGGCGAGACGCGCCGCCACGGCCGCCACGTCCCATACGCAGAACTCGAGGGCCGTCCAGCCGTGGCTCACGACCGGCTCGAACCCTTCCACCGGAGAGGTCTCGACAAGGCGCAGCCAGGTCTCGGCGCCGGAGGACGGCTGGAGCAAGGCGTACGCGGCGCCGACGGCCTCGGGCGCGTGCCAGGACTCGGCCAGCGATCCCGAAACCGTTCCGGTCTCGACCGTGCGGTACGCGATCGTGTCCTCGTACGCCTCGCGGCTGCGGGCCAGATCGGCGACGCAGACCGTGCCGGCGCGTAGCGGCGTCGCGTCGCTCATTCCTTGCCCAGCCGCGCGCCCGCCTCTTCCGAGGTGGGCTCGTCGCCGCGGTCGAGCGCCTCGGATTCCTGCTGGACAATCCGCAGGATCCGCGCGAGGTACTCCTGGTACCACCGGCCACGCCGCTCGGCGTGAGCCGGGTCCGGCTCGAATGCCTCGATGTCCGCCCGCGTCACGGCGCCGCGCGTCTCCAGCAGCTCCTCGATCGTGTCGAGGCGCTGGCGCAGGACGGCGAGTTCACCGGCCACCGCCATGGTGATGGCGAGCACGCGTTCCACGTCCGGGTCGTCGAAGAAGTAGGGTCGTTTGCCGCGCGCCTTCGCGCCGGTAAGTCGCAGGACATCGAGGGGCTCCTGTGCCTCCGATGTGCGGTCCTCGCTCATCCGCGTCGCCCCGCGCGTCAGGCGGGCACCTGCGCACCGCTGATGCGCCACGCCGGTTTGCGGCCGTAGTCCTCGACATCCTCGCTCTCGGCGTCCGGGAAGCCGCCGTTGTCCGCGATCGCGTAGACACCGGCATGGATGAGGCACTCCCGGTCGAACCCGGCGGCAACGAGCAGTCCGTCGAGGTCTATCTCGTGCAGCTTCGTCCAGAACGGCTCGTTGTTGTACAAGGCGTCCCAGTCCCGCATCGCCTGCTCGAAGAAGGGCATCGCCACGCCGTAGCGCGGCTGCTCGACGTGCGTGACGAGCCCTCCCGGAGCGACCAGGCGACGGCTCTCCCCCATGATGCGCCTCAGGGCGGCAAGCGAGGTCTCGTGCAGGAACATGATGCTCTGCACCCAGTCGAAGCTGGCGTCCTCGAACTGACCGAGGTCCGTCGCATCGGCCTGGACGAACTCCACGTTGCCGACGCCCAGGCTCGCCGCCCGCGCGGCCCCATAGCGCAGCATGGGCGCCGCCACGTCCACCGCAGTGACGCGCGCGTCCGGAAAGGCGGCGGCGACCGGCAGGACGTTGTGTCCCAGCCCGCAGCCGAGGTCGAGAATGCGTCGCGGGGCGAATCCGGGACGGAGCTTCCGGACGAAAGCCACCATGCCATGTCCGCCGCCGTCCGCGAACCGGCCGAGCAGGCCTCCCGTGGTCACGAACAGCCCGGAGTCGTAGTTCGCCGCGCCGGATACGTCCCGCGCGACCCGCTCGGCGTAGTAGCTCCCGGGCATGCAGTGGTGATCCACTGCCGTGAGATAGCGCGGCGTCCGCACCGCGTCGTTCAGCTGCAGCTTCCCGGCCGGTACCGTGCGCCGCGCCCTTTCGACGAGCGCCGGCAACTGCGGCAACACCACCGAAAGTCCCGCCTGTTGGCGCATCTCCATGGTGTTGCGGCGCAACGCGCTCCACGTCCGGTACAGGGAATGACCCTCGAGGGCGCGCCGTGCCTCGTGGCGATCGGCGGGCTCCCGTCCACGTCGCGCCTGGAATCGCGGCGCGACCTCGTTGCGGTAGGCCCGTTCAACGCCAGGCAGCACGCGCGCCGCGAGATGCCGGTTCAGGTGCGACAGGAAATTATAGCGTTCCGCCTGATCGTGGGTCGTTTCGGGCAACATCGCGTGCCGACCCACCGACCTGTAGTCTGGCGGGCCGTCGTATACGGCCTGTTTCGCTACTTCCACCGTTCCCGGTCCTGTCTCCACCTGCCGCACCGCCGAAGCATGATCCCGGTACGGAGCGTACCACCCGGGGACCGTCAGATATTGCCGACAGCCGCAAAAGACGTATTATCATATCAATATGTGTAATGGAACCGCAGGCTTGAAGGAGCGACCGTTTGTCCGTTGAGCCGGGCCGCAGCGCTCCACGCGACTTCACGTGGCCCAACGGTGCGCGTCTCGCGCTATCGATCGTGGTGAACGTCGAGGAAGGTGCCGAGATGAACGTCCTGGACGGGGACCCGCGCCCCGAACCGGTCGACGAACTCGGCGCCGTCCCGCGGCGGCAGGTGCGCGTGCACGGCAACGAATCGAACTACCGCTACGGCATAGGGTCCGGTGCGCACAGGATCTTCCGGCTGCTCGACGAACGCGGTCTCCCAGTGACGGCGACGGCTGCGGCCCTGGCGCTCGAACGCGCCCCCGACGTGGCTGCCCGGCTCGTTGCCGGCGGGCACGAGACCGCCGCCCACGGCTACCGGTGGGTGTACCAGTACCGCATGGAAGAGGCGGAGGAGCGCAACTTCATCCGCCGCGCGCGCGACAGCATCGCGGCGACTGTCGGCGTCGCCCCCGTCGGGTGGCTCTCGCGGCTCCTGCACACGGACGACACGAGGCGGCTGCTGGCGGAGGAGGGCTTCACCTACCACATGGACGACTACTCGGGAGACCTGCCCTTCTGGGAGCGCGTCGAGTGTGCCGACGGAGAAAGCCGGCCGATGCTCGTCCTGCCATACGCGCTCGACTCGAACGATATGAAGATGTGGACCGCGCCATCCCTCACCCCGGCCAACTGGGCGCGCTACGCCATCGATACTTTCGACTGGCTCCTCGAGGAGGCCGACCGCGAGGGCGCCCGGATGATGTCCCTGGGACTGCACCTGCGCATCGTGGGACGTCCCGGACGCGCCGGCGCGCTGCGCCGCGTACTCGACCACGTGAACGGACGCGACGACGTCTGGGTGGCCACGCGGAGGGACATCGCGGCCGCCTGGGCCGCGGCAGTACCGCCCTTGGGGGCGTAGCCGGCCCGCGGCACCCGCGCGCAGGCGCGAGACGAGGACAGCCCCGATGACACAGCACTTCAAGCAGGTCGGACCCCAGCGCTACCGGGAATCCTTCGGCCGCTACCTCGACGACTTCGAGGTCGGCGACGTGTACGAGCACCGGCCCGGCAAGACCGTGACCGAATACGACAACCACATGTTCACGCTGCTCACCCTCAACACCCATCCCGTGCACTTCGACCGCGAGTACGGCAAGGCGACGGAGTTCGGCCGCAATCTCGTCGTGAGCCCCTACACGCTCGCACTCCTGATCGGCATGAGCGTCACCGACGTGAGCCAGAAGGCGATCGCCAACCTGGGCATGGACGAGGTGAAGTTCACAGCGCCCGTCTTCGCCGGGGACACGCTCTACGCGCACTCCGAAGTGCTCGGCAAGCGGGCGTCGCGGTCCCGCCCGGGCCAGGGCATCGTCACCGTGCGCACGGTGGGCGTGAACCAGGACGGGGGCGAGGTCGCGAGCTTCCTGCGCAATGTGCTGGTCCCCGCCCGGGGCCATGCCACCGAGGACCGTATCGACCACTACTGAGGACTGATCCATGGCCCCTGACACGACCCCGGCGGCCCGGGACCGCGGCGACGCCGACTACACCGCGACGGACGAGTGCGCCATTCTCGATGTCATCTCACGCTGGCTCGAGCGCGAGGTAGCACCGCGGGTCATGCAGATGGAGCACGACGACGTCTATCCCCACGAGCTGGTCGAGCAGATGAAGGAGTTCGGCCTGTTTGGCGCGACCGTGTCGCAACGCTACGGCGGGCTCGGCCTGCGGGCGAGCACCTACGCGCGCATCGTCGCTCTGATCTCGGAACAGTGGATGTCGCTCACCGGCATCTTCAACTCGCACCTGATGATGGCGGCAATCGTCGAGAAGCACGGTACCGAAGAGCAGCGCGAGTACTGGCTGCCCAGGTTCGTGACCGGGGAGATCCGCGGCGGGCTCGCGCTTACGGAACCCGATGCGGGAACGGACCTGCAGGGCATTCGCACGCGCGCGACCGCCGACGGCGACTCCTACCGGATCGACGGTACCAAGACCTGGATCAGCAACGGGATCGAAGGCGGCGCCGTGGCGCTCTTGGTCAAGACGGATCTCGACGCGACGCCACCCCGGCGCGGCATGTCGATGTTCATCGCCCCGAAAGTCGACCCGGACACCGGCCGCCGCCACCCCGGGTTCCGGACCGGCCGCCGGCTCGAGAAGCTCGGCTACCACGGCATCGACTCCGCCGAACTGACTTTCGAGGACTACACGCTCGACACCCGGCGCCACCTCGTCGGCGGCCAGCCGGGGCGGGGTTTCTACATGGCGGTCGGCGGCCTCGAACTCGGACGCATCAACGTGGCCGCCCGTTCCGTCGGCATCGCGCGCCGCGCCCTCGACGAAGCGGCTGCCTACGCGCAGACGCGCAAGACGTTCGGCAAGCCCATCGCCGAGCACCAGGCCATCCAGCTCAAGCTCGGCGAGATGGCCACCCGCACGCGGGCCGCGGAACTCCTGACCGAAGACGCCGCGCGCGCCTACGACGCCGGCGAGCGCTGCGACATGGAGGCCGGCATGGCCAAGTACTTCGCGTCGGAGAGCGCCGTGGCCAACGCCATGGAAGCGATGCGCGTCCATGGCGGTTACGGCTACTCGCGGGAGTACCCGGTCGAACGCCTCTACCGCGAGGCGCCGCTCATGTGCATCGGCGAAGGCACGAACGAGATGCAGCGTATCGTGATCGCCCGTCAGCTCATCGAGCGGAACCCGGTCTGATGGAGCCGCTGAGCGGCGTCCGCGTCCTGGCCGTCGAGCACTACGGCGCCGGGCCCTACGGCACGCAGTTGCTGGCGGATCTCGGGGCGGATGTGATCAAGGTCGAGAATCCGGCCGGCGGAGGCGACATCTCCCGTTCGATCGGCCCGTACCACCTCGGCGACGGCGACAGCCTCTTCTACCAGACCTTCAATCGCGGCAAGCGCAGCATCCTGCTCGATCTCACCGCACCGGACGGGCGGGGGCGCTTCGAGCGGCTGGTCGCGGACGCCGACGCCGTGGCCAACAACCTCCGGGGCGACCAGCCGGAGAAACTGCGCATCCGCTACGAGGACCTTGCGCCCGTGAATCCGTCCATCGTCTGCGCGCACCTGTCCGCCTACGGCCGTCGCAACTCCCGCGAGCGCTGGCCCGGCTACGACTACCTGATGCAGGCGGAGTGCGGCTTCCTGGACGTCACGGGCGAGCCGGGCGCGCCGCCGGCCCGCTTCGGGCTCTCGATCGTGGACTACATGACCGGGGCGCTGCTCGCCTGCGGCCTGCTGGCGGCGGTCCTGCGCGCGCGGGAGACGGGCGAGGGCTGCGATGTCGACACCGCGCTCTACGACACGGCGCTGCATCAGCTTTCCTATCCGGCGGTCTGGTACCTGAACGAGGGTCACGAGACGCGGCGCATGTCGCGCTCGTCGCACCCGAGCATCGTGCCGAGCCAGCTGTTCCGGACCTCCGACGGCTGGCTGTTCCTCATGTGCCAGACACCCCGATTCTGGGAAGCCTTCTGCGGGGCCGTCGGCCGGGAGCAGCTCCTCGAGGATCCCCGCTTCCTGGACGCCCCCGGGCGGCTCGCCCACCGGCGCGCCCTCCAGGACGAGATCGACGCGATCCTGCGCAGGGACACGACGGAGCACTGGCTGGCCGTCCTGGCGGGCGCGGTGCCGGTCGCCCCCGTCCACGACATCGCCGGCGCCCTCTCCAACCCGTTCGCGCGCGAGGTGGGGATGCTGAACGCGGTCGAGCATCCCGCGGCCGACGCGGGGCTGACCATGCTGTCGAGCCCCCTCCGCGTGAACGGCCGCAGGGGACCGAACCGGCGCGCGCCCCTCCTTGGAGAGCACGATGAAGAACTTCCCTGACGCCTCCCATGCCGGAAGCGGGTCCCGGCCGAGCGGCGCAAGGCCGGCTACATGAAACTCGAGGGGGTGCGCGTCCTGGACCTGTCGGCGTTCCTGCCCGGCCCACACCTGACGATGACGCTTTCCGACCACGGCGCCGACGTCATCATGGTCGAACCGGCCAATGGCGTCGGCGAGCCCACCCGGGCCGTGGGCTATCGCGACTCGGACGATGTCTCCGTCTGGTTCCGCAACATCGCGCGCGGCAAGCGGAGCCTCAGGGTCAACCTCAAGGATGCGGAGGGGCGGCGTTTCTTCCACCGTCTGGCCGAGGGCGCCGATGTCGTCGTCGAGTCCTTCCGGCCGGGCGTGGCCGCGCGCCTCGGCGTCGACTACGAGACACTAGCCGCCACGAACCCGCGTCTCGTGTACTGCTCGATCTCGGCGTTCGGCCAGAACGGGCCGCTCCGCGACAAGCCCGCCCACGACCTGACGGTGCAGGCCCTCGCGGGGGTCGCGGCCCTGAACCGGGGCCTCGAGGACGGCAAGCCCGCCGCCCCGAACATCCCGGCCGCCGACGCGATCTCCTCGCTCACGGCCCTGTCCGCGATCCTCATGGCGCTGTTGCGCCGGGAGCGCACCGGCCGGGGCGAGTACATCGACATCGCCATGTACGACGCCCTGCTCGCCTGGACGCCGAACGTCACCGGCCCGGTATTCGCGGAGGATGCGCACCCGGAGCCGGCCAACATGCGATCGTTCGGCGGCTCGGCCATGTACCGCATCTACGAGACGTCGGACGGGGAGTTCCTCGTGCTCGGCGGCTCGGAAGTCAAGTTCGCGCGCAACCTGCTCGCCGCGTTCGAGCGTCTGGACCTGCTGCCGTTCGCGGAGCTGGAACCGGGCCCGGTGCAGGAGCCGCTGCGGGCGTTCTTCCGCGAACGTTTCCGGTCGCGGCCCCGCGCCCACTGGGAGCGCTTCCTCGAGCCCGTGGACTGCTGCTGGGCGTTCGTGCGCTCGCTGAAGGACGCCTTCGACGATCCCCACACCATCCAGCGCGAGATGTTGTTGCGCGATGCCACGGGGCACCGCCACATCGGCGTTCCCATCAAGTTCGCGAAGGAACCGGCCCGGCCGCGGCTGGAACTCCCCGCCTACGGCCAGCACTCGGCGGAACTCGGGGAGTCTGTCGGCCTCGCTTCAGCCGACCTCGCGGCGTTGCGCGCTCGGGGGACCATCTGATGCGCGCCCGAAGCAGCGGCGGCTAGCGGGCTTACCAGCGCATGGCGGGCGACCTCCTCGAACGGCTCGCGGCCCTCTCTGTCGAGACCGCCTATGCCGACCTGCCCGCGCCGGCGGTGCGTGCGACCCAGACCTTTCTGCTCGACACGCTCGCGGTCGGGGTTGCCGGACGCACAGGTCCCTGGCGCGACGAGACCCTGCGCGCCGCGCTCTCCTGGGGCGCCGGCGGCGCCTGCCGCATTCTCGGCGACGGCATCGCCGCACCGCCAACGACAGCCGCCTTCGTCAACGCGTACCAGATGCACTGCCTCGAGTTCGACTGCGTCCACGAAGGGGCCGTGGCGCACGTCATGACCGCAGTGACGGCCGCCGCCCTCGCCGAGTCCGAACGCGCCCCCGGGGGTGCCATCGACGGGCGGCGCCTCGTGCTGGCGCTCGCGCTCGGGGTCGAGGTCGCGGCCGCCCTGGGCATTGCGGCAGACGGCCCGCTCCGCTTTTTCCGTCCCGCAACCGTCGGCGTCTTCGGCGCCGCGGTCGCAGTCGGGGTGGTCAGGAGTTTCGGCAGCGACGCCATCCGCCGTTGCTTCGGCCACGCGCTCGGGCAGGTCGCAGGCACCATGCAGGCCCACGAGGAAGGCAAGCCCTCCCTGCCGCTGCAGCTCGGAGCCGCCGCGCGGGCCGGCATCGTCGCCGCAGACCTGGCAGGAGCCGGGGTGCCCGCTCCGGACCACGCCCTCGAGGGGCGCCACGGCTACTTCGCCCTGTTCGAGACGCGTTTCGATGCCGCCGCCGTCGCGCGCACCGTCGGCGGCGCCTGGCGCGTGACCGAACTCAGCCACAAGCCCTACCCGAGCGGCCGGGCGACCCACGGCGGGATCGACGGCGTGCTCAGCCTGCGCGGCCGTGGCGTCCACCCGGACAACCTGGTTGACATGACGCTGGCCGCACCCCCCCTGATCCACCAGCTCGTGATCCGTCCCGCACGGACGGACATGGACGCGAACTACGCCCGGCTGTGTTTCGCCTACACGGGCGCCGCAGCCCTGGAGTGCGGTCGCGTCGGCATCGAGCATTTCACCGAAGCCGAGTTGCGGAGGCCGGCAAGGCTGGCGCTCGCGGGGCGTTTCGCGGCGAGAGTCAACGACACATCGGATCCGGCGGCGTTCGTGCCGCAAACGCTCACGGCGCGGCTGCGCGACGGCACTCGTCGGTCCGTGCGCATCGACGCGCTTCGCGGTTCTCCCGACCGACCGCTGTCGCGGGAAGAACGCGAAGCCAAGGTGCGGTCGTGCCTGCCGCCGGTGTACGGCGACGACGACCGGACTCGCCGCCTCATCGACACCGTGCAGGCGCTGCCAGAACTGCCGGACGCCCGGGCGCTGCTCGACCCGATCACGGACACCGCCCGGGCCAGACCGTGAGCGCGTTCCACCCATACCACCGCGCCGCGGACCTGGAGCGCCTCCTGCAGGACCATCCCATCGGCGACGCCTTCGTGACCTTCGCCCGGCGGATCGGTCGGGACGAGCTGTTCGCCCGGCAGGACCGCCTGTTCCGGCGCTGCGTCGCGCGCGCCTGGGAGACGGGCTTCTACCGGCGGCTGTGGGGCGCGGCCGGTATCGAGCCCGGCGACATCCGGGGGCTCGAGGACTTGACGCGGCTGCCCGTCTTCGACAAGTCGGACCTGATGCACAGTATCGAGGCACACCCGCCGTTCGGAGACTTCGGCGGCTTCGAACGCGACGATCCCACGCGGCCGCCCGTCGTTTTTCACACCACGAGCGGGACCACCGGACGCCCGCAGGCACTGCTTTTCGGACCCAAGTCCCGGGAGGTCCAGAGCCTGCTGCTCGCGCGCGTCTATCGCTGGCAGGGGATGCGCGCGGACGATGTCGTGCACTCATGCTACGGGCACGGAACGGTCAACGGCGGCCACTACGTTCGCGAGGCCGTGCTGCACTGGACCAACGCCCTCTTCGTGTCGGCCGGAACCGGCGTGGAGACCCCCTCGGTCCGCCAGGTCGGGCTCATGCGCGAGTTCGGGACCACGGTCCTCGTCGGCTTCGCCGACTACCTGAAGCGGCTCGCCGAGGTGGCCGCCGAAGAAGGCATCACCATCGGCGAGGACATCCGCATTCGCATGATCAGCGGGCACATGGGGGCCGAGGACAAGGCCGCCTTGGCGCGCCTCTGGGGCGAGCCCGCCTGCTACGACTGGTACGGCGTCGGCGACACCGGCATCGTCGCCGCCGAGGGCCCCGACCGGGACGGTTTGTACGTCATGGAAGACGCCCACGTCCTCGAACTCCTCGACGTCGACAGCGGCGCCCCCGTCCAGCCCGGCGAGCCCGGCGACATGGTCTGTACGTGTATCTTCAAGGACGACATCTACCCGATCCTGCGTTTCAATACGCACGACGTCAGCCGCGAGCGTAGCGACCCATCGGGCGCCGGTTACGGTCTTCGCCGCATCGCAGGGTTCCTCGGACGCAGCGACAACATGGTCAAGATCAAGGGCATCAACGTGTTCCCGCATGCGATCGGGCCTCTCCTCTCCGAGGTTCCCGAGTTCCTTGGCGAGTTCGTCTGTCGGGTGACGCCCGATGGAGCCATGGCGGTTACCGCCGAAGCGCGGCCCGGCGACGGTGCCCTTGCGAAACGCATGCAGCGACTGCTCAAGGCCAAGCTCGGCATCGAGGTGCGCATCGAGCTCGTTGCGGCCGGCGCCACCGCGACGATGACCCAGGTCGAGCGCCGGCAGAAGCCGATCCGCCTCATCGACGAGCGCCTGAAGGCGCGGACGCCCTGAGC
>VXNP01000059.1 GCA_009840525.1 Gammaproteobacteria bacterium | reverse complement strand
GGGGGGGGGCGGGGCGGCGGCGGCCGCGGGGCGGGGGGGCGCGGCGGGCACCTGGGGGCTCGCGCGCGCTCGCCCCGACCGGCTGGAGGAGGCCGGCCGGGAACACGCCCAGGGTCGCCGGCGGGCTCGTGACGCACCGGGGGTGCGCGTCCTGGCGAGGCCGCCCAGCCAGCTGGCGGCGCTGCTGCCGACCCTTCCGGTGATGGTGCTGGTCGGATGGTGGTTCGGGCCGGTCGGCGTGGCTGCGGCCGTGGCGGCCAGCGTGGCCGGATTGGCCGTCCTGGTCGCCTGGGTGGAGGGATTGGGCGAGGACGCGGACTCCACCGCGCCCGTGACCCCGGGAGCCGTGCTGGGAGGAGGCGACGTCAAGATGATGGCGCTGGTGGGTTCGTTCACCGGCCCGTGGGGCGCGGTCCTGACCGTATTCCTGGCAGCCCTCGCGGGTCTCCTGGCCTACCTCAAGCTCCGGATGCTGCTTGGAACCCGCCATCTGGTTCCCCTCGGCGTGTTCCTGGCGGTCGGCGCCGCCATCACGCTCTGGTGGGGGCAGGCCCTCCTCGACTGGTATCTGCGGCTGTCCGGGCTCACTTGAGGCCCAGCTGCTCCATGTACCGCCGCGACAACCGCACGTAGTGGCCGCCGCCTCCCTCCACCCAGCTCGCCGACGCCCCCTCCAAGGTTTTCTTGACCCGCCCGGGCACGCCCGCGACCAGGCTGTGCGCGGGGATGTCGGCGCCCTCGAGCACGACGGTTCCCGCGGCCAGGACGCAGCCGGCGCCCACCCGCGCCCCCTGCAGGATGACGGCGTTCATACCCACGACCGTGTTGTCGCCGATCTCGCAGCTCTCGAACTTCGCACCGTGGCCGACGGTTACGTCCGCACCAACCACCGTGGGACCCCAGTGGCCCACGTGCACCACGCAGTTCTCCTGGATGTTGCTGCGTGCGCCGATGACGACGCCGTGCTCCGGGTTGTCCCCCCGCAGCACCGCGCCGAACCAGATGCTGGCCTCCTCTCCCACCGTAACGTCGCCGATGAGGACCGCCGTGGGAGCCAGGAACGCGCTCTCGGCGACCTGGGGGGTGTGCCCGTTGAAGGGCAGAATCAACGCCATCGCCCTATTCGCCCTCGCCCCCGGCAGCGGGCACTTTGCGCAGCCGTGCGCGCAGGATCTGGGTTTCGGAAGCCTCCACGATCCGGATATCGACGCCCGCGACCACCACCTCCTCGTCCGGAGCGGGCACGTGGCCAAGCCTTTCCACCAGAAACCCGTTCAGCGAGCGATGCTCCAGGTGGGGCAGGGAGACGTTCATCGCGTAGTTGATCTCCCGCAGTTCCGTGGATCCCTCGACGATCGCTTCCGTGCGGGAGACGCGCACGATGGCCTCGGACGCGGGATCGGTTTCGTCGACGATCTCGCCGACCAGCTCCTCGAGCAGATCCTCCAGGGTTACGAGACCATCGGTGCCCCCGAACTCGTCGGCCACGATGCCCATGTGGATGCGCCGGCTCTGGAAGTCCCGCAGCAGGCGCGTCAGGGGCAGGGAACCGGGGACGAAGAAGGGCTCGCGCGAGAGTTCCGACAGCCGTTCGTTCGCCTGCCCGCCGGAGTGGGCGGCATAGGCTTCGCGCACATAGAGAATGCCGGTGACGTCGTCGATCGAGTCGCCGAAGACCGGGACGCGCGAGTACGGCACCTCGGGCAGCTGTTCGACGATGTCGCCGAGGGTCAGCGAGTCGCTCCAGGCGAAGATGGATACGCGTGGCGTCATCACGTCCCCGGCCGTGGTCTCGTCCAGGCGAAAGGCCCGTTCCGCCAGCTCGTGCTCCTCGGGCATCACGACGCCTTCCTCCTGACCCAGTTCGGCCAGTTCGCTCACCTCGCGCTCCTGGGCCGAACGGCCTTCATCGCCCGGCCGGTGGATCCAGTAGCGAGCGAATCGCCGCACGGGGTAGAGGAGCGGACGAGAGAGTCTTTCGAGGAGGAGCAACGCGGGCGCGCCGAGGAGCGCCAGGCGAACCGGTCTGGCCTGGGCCACGGCCCGCGGCACCAGCTCTCCCGCGACCAGAACCATGCCGACGGCCAGGACGGCGGTAACCACCACGGAACCCGCCCCAACCCGGGCGGACGCTCCCACCCACAGCGCGGCGGCGCCCACGTTGAACACCGTGTCGAAGAGCACGTAGGAGTCCAGGAACCGCCCCGGTTCCTCCCGCAGCCGCGACAGCTTGTCGGCCTCCTGGAAGCCCTCGTCCACGAGCGTCCGGATGCGCGATTCACCCACCGTGACGCACGCGGTCTGGGCCGCGGTCAGCAGCACCGATCCGACCAGCAGCAGGAGCCCGAGGCCCAGCAGGATCGTAGTCAAGGGAGGTCTCCCGTCCATGGGAAACCGGCCGCCGATCCGACCCCCGCAGGTCGGCTCCGCCGGCCTGACGGAGGCTCGGAAGCGCTGGTACTGCTGGGATCTACCTCCACTGGCGGCTCTCCTCAAGCAGCTCGCGAACGATGTCGTGGGTACCTCGACTGTCGGCTTCCGCCTCGAAGTTCAGCACCAGGCGGTGCGCCAGCACGTCGGCTGCCACGGCGCTCACGTCGTCGATCGACGGCATGGCCTCCCCGTTCATCGCGGCGCGCGCCTTGGCGCCCAGCACGAGAAACTGGGAGGCGCGCGGCCCGGCACCCCAGCTCACGTACTTCCGTGTGACCGCCGGCGCGTCCGGAGAGGGGCGGGTGGCGCGCGCGAGACGGACCGCGAAGGAGATGAGGCCCGGCGAAGCGGGCACGCGCCGCACCAGGTTCTGGAGCTCGATCAGCTCCCCCGCGGCAACGACGGGCGAGATGAGGCCGTCGTCGGCGCCGGTGGTCCTCATGGCGATCTCTTCCTCCTCCCGCTGATCGGGATAGCCGATCCGCAGCTCGAGCATAAAGCGGTCAAGCTGCGCTTCCGGAAGAGGATACGTGCCCTCCTGCTCGATGGGATTCTGTGTCGCAAGCACGAAGAACGGAGGATCGAGGCGCATGGTTTCGCCCGATGCCGTGACCGCCCGTTCCTGCATGGCCTGCAGGAGCGCCGCCTGGGTCTTGGGCGGCGCCCGGTTGATCTCGTCCGCGAGCACTACGTTGGCGAAAATGGGTCCGCGCACGAAGCGGAACACCCGCCGCCCGGAAGTCCGGTCTTCCTCGATCACCTCGGTGCCGGTGATGTCCGTGGGCATCAGATCGGGCGTGAACTGGACGCGGCCGAACTCCAGGTCGAGGGCGTCGGCGAGGGTCGAGACCAGCAGTGTCTTCGCGAGTCCCGGCACGCCCACCAGGAGAACGTGTCCGTTGGCAAGCAGGGCCGTGAGAAGCCCGCCCACGATCGCCTCCTGACCCACGATGCGCTTTGCGACTTCGTTCCGCAGCGCCTGCGTGACCGTGCCGACCCGATCGAGCAGCAGCAGATCGCGATCGTCCACCATCGTGTTCTCGAGCGTTCTCATGTGAGGCTGCAGCTCCGGGTTCGAATCGAGGAACGGGCGGCGGATGCCCTTCGCATCCGCAAGATCGCAGATTCCGCAAGCCTAGCGAGAATAAACCGATATTCGGGACAGGATCCCGGCTCGCGCCGGGCGATGCCGAAGGTACGGGCACCAGCCCCCCTTGCGCCAGCCGCCGCCGTGGAAAAGGGGTGCCGGCGCGTGCTTCCCGGATCAGCGAAAACGGGGCGTTCCGGAGGTTGCGCCGGATGCGCCAACCTTCTAGCTTCTGTCGGCTGTTTCCGGGGCAGGATCGCACCGGTGGGAGGTTGATCAGGTGGGCGACGAAAAGCCCCCGCGAGCTCCGGCAGGAGATCCGTGGAATCCTCGGGCAGATGCAGCCCGCGTTGCGGGCCAGGGACTGACCCTGGCGCTCGCGACCGGGCTCTTCCTGTGGGCGGGCTGGTGGCTGGACAACCGGCTGGGGACGGTCCCGGTTTTCACCGTCCTGGGCGCCTTCGTCGGAGCGGCCGCGGGCTTGTACAGCCTCTACTACCACGTCGTCCTGGAACCACGCCGGCAGAGAGAACGGGAAGAACACGAGCGATGACGCTCAAGTACGCGGGGGCGGCCCTCGCCATCCTGGCCGCCGCAAACGGCGTGATGTTCCCCTGGCTCGACGGCCCCGGCAGGGCCGGTCTCCTGGTCGCGGCCGCCATAACGTTTCCGGTTCAGGTGGCGGCCTTCGCCCTGCTCTGCAAGCACGCGGTGCGGCCCGCCGAGGGGCTGGTCGTCTGGATCGGCGCCGCGGTCGTTCGCATGGCCATCGTGATCGGCGTCGGGCTGGCGGTGACCCTGCTCCCGGCTCTTTCTCCCGCCACCACCCTGCTGGGCTGTGCCGGGTTCTTCTTCGTGCTCCTGATGCTCGAGCCGGTCTTCCTCGCCGCCCGCATGCGATCCGCGGCGGAAGCGGCCTGATGGAGACGACTGCATGATCGCGACCGCGCTGCTCCAGGAGGGGCACGGTGCGCCCGCGCACGGGGCCGAGGGCGAGGGGCTGGATCTCGGCGGCACCCTGATGCACCACATCGTTGATGCCCACGAAATCGAAGGTCCGCTCGGTGCGGTGTGGCATCTGCCGGAGTGGGAGCCCCTCCACCTCGGGCCCCTCGCGGTCAACCTTTCGCCCACCAAGCACGTCGTGTTCCTGTTGCTGGCGGCGGTGATCTGCGGGTTGTTGTTCACGCTGGTGGGGCGCACCGCGAGACGGCGCAAGGTGCACGAAGCGCCGTCGGGGTTCGCGAACGCGATCGAAGCGCTGGTGCTCTACTTCCGGGACGAGGTGGTGCGCAAGAACATCGGCGAGGGCGCCGACAGGTACACGTCCTACATTCTGACGCTCTTTTTCTTCATCCTCACCATGAACCTCCTTGGGCTGGTCCCCTGGGGGGCTTCGGCGACGGGAAACATCTCCGTTACCGCGGTGCTCGCGATCGTCACCTTCCTGGTTGTCGAAGTGTCCGGGTTCCGCGCCCTCGGTCCAGCGGGCTACGCGCGCACCATCTTCTTCGTCCCCGCCGGCATTCCCGGGTGGATGAAGCCGGTCATGCTGCTGGTCATGATCCCGGTCGAGGTGGTGAGCAAGCTGACCAAGCCCTTCGCCCTCGCCGTCCGTCTCTTCGCCAACATGACGGCGGGACACACGCTCATTTTCTCTCTCCTGGGCCTCATCTTCATCTTCGCGCAGCTCACCTTCGCAAGATGGGCGGTCGCCGGCGCTTCCGTGACGGCCACCACGCTGATGATGGTCCTCGAGTTGTTCGTGGCCTTCCTGCAGGCCTACATCTTCGCCATGCTCTCGGCCGTCTTCATCGGCCTGATCCGCCACGCCCACTGACGGGCGGGCGCTTTCCGCTACACCACGACCGATTCCAAACCCACACCACGGACGAGAAGACCAACCATGCTGCACGCGACGTTGACTGCGGTCCAGGAGGCCGCCATGGACCTCGAGACGGCCAAGAACTACCTGAGCCTGCTGGGCGCGGGCATCGGATTCGGCTTTTCGGTGCTCGGAGCGGGCATCGGCATCGGGCTCATCGGCAAGGGCGCGGCCGAAGGGATCGCGCGCCAGCCGGAGGCTGCGGGCCGGATCTTCAACACCGGCATCATCCTGGCGGCGATGATCGAAGGGGCGGCCCTCTTCGGCCTCGTGCTCGCCTTCCTGTACAAGCAACTCTAGCCAGAAACCGTCCTCCGGGGCGTGTCCTTCACCCACGCCGGATCGCACATCCCGCCGGGTTCGGGGGTCCGTCCGGGAACCCTGGTGTCACGACTATGAGAGCACTATCGGCGGCTGCCGCGGCGGCAGCACTCAACGCCCTTCCCGCATCCCTCCTGGCTCAGGAAGAGATGGGGCTTTTCGACATCAACACCGGTCTGAGCCTGTGGGCGCTGATCGTCTTCCTGATCCTGCTTCTGCTTCTCGCCAAATTCGCCTGGGGTCCGATCCTGAATGCGCTCGAGACCCGGGAGCAGAACATCCAGGGCTCCATCGACGACGCAGCACGGCTGCGCAAGGAAGCCTCCGACGCGCTCGACGAGCACAGGCTGCAACTGCGCGAGGCGCGCCACGAGGCGCAGCACATCATCGCCGAGGCGAAGGAGGCCGCGGCTCGTCTCGGGCGTGAGATGGAAGCGAAGGCGCGGCAGGAGAGCGCCGCCATCGTCCAGCGCGCCCGCCGCGAGATCGAAGTGGAGCGCGACGCCGTGCTGGAGGCGATCCGCAAGGAGACCGTCGGCCTCGCGCTCGCGGCCGCATCCAGGCTCGTCGGGCAGCGTCTGGATGCACCGCAAGACCGGGAGCTGGTGAACGACTATCTGTCGTCGCTCTCGGACACGGCCAGGGGGCGCGACGCGTGAGGGAAGAGACGGTCGCCAGGAACTACGCGGAAACCCTCTTCGCACTGGCCGAGCGACACGAGGGGGTCGAGGCGTACCAGGACGCGCTCGCCGCCTTGGTAGGAATCCTCAACGAGAGCCCCGGGTTGCGCATCTTCCTGGCCACGCCGCGCATCGCCGCCGCGGACAAGAAAGCGGTGTTGCGCTCCGCGCTCGAGGGTCGCGTCCCGGGACACTTTCTCAGCTTCGTGCTTGTCACGGTCGACAAGCGCAGGCAGGCGCTGCTCGAACAGATCGCGCTCAGCTACAACGAGCTGCTGGACGAACACCACAGGAGGGTCCACGTCGAGGTGACGGTGGCGCGCGCGCTCGACGGCGCGGCGCAGAGGAGCGTCGCCGGCCGGCTCTCCCAGCTGCTGGGCCGGACCGCGATTCCCCACTTCCGGGTCCACCCGGAAACCCTCGGCGGAGTGGTGGTGCGGGCGGGCGACACCGTATACGACGGCTCCCTGAGACGCCGCCTGGAGGGGATGCGCCATTCGCTGCTGGCGGCATCCCTGGGCGGCACTGGAACAATCAACGGCGGAGGCTGACGCCTTCGAGTCACCACAGGACTGGGTATGGCTCATACTGATTCCCAACTTCGGGCCAGCGAGATCAAGGACGTTCTGCTTTCCGAGATCGAGCGCTACGAGGACCAGCTGCATGCCGAGGAGGTCGGCGAAGTTCTGGAGGTCAAGGACGGCATCGCGCGCATCTACGGGCTCACCAACGCCATGGCCAGCGAAATGCTGGACGTCACTTCCAGCGAGACCGGGGAGACCGTAACAGGGCTGGCGCTGAACCTCGAGGAAGACAACATCGGCGCCGTGATCATGGGCGACTGGACACAGCTCCACGAGGGTGACGAGGTTCGCCGCACCGGACGCGTGCTGGACGTCCAGGTCGGGTCGGGATACATCGGCCGGATCGTCGACGCGCTCGGGAACCCGCTGGACGGCAAGGGCCCCGTCGCCCCCATCGAGGGCAGCCGCCAGATCGACGTCGTGGCGCCGGGCATCGTGCTGCGGCAGCCGGTCAAGGAGCCGCTCCAGACCGGTCTCAAGGCCATAGACTCGATGATCCCGATCGGGCGCGGCCAGCGCGAACTCATCATCGGCGACCGCGGCACGGGCAAGACCGCCATCGCCGTGGACACGATCATCAACCAGGCCGACACCAACGTCATCTGCATCTACTGCGCGGTGGGCCAGCGGGCCGGAAAGGTTGCCGCGGTGGTTGAGACCTTCCGCGAGCACGGGGCGATGGACTACACCATCGTGGTCGCGGCCAACGCTTCCGATCCCGCGCCCATGCAGTACATCGCCCCCTACGCCGCGTGCGCGCTGGCGGAGCACTTCATGTGGCAGGGGATGGCCACCCTGGTCGTATACGACGACCTCTCCAAGCAGGCTCAGGCGTATCGCCAGCTTTCGCTGGTGCTGCGGCGCCCGCCCGGCCGAGAAGCATACCCCGGGGATGTGTTCTACCTCCACTCGCGGCTGCTCGAGCGGGCGGCCAAGCTCGCCGACGACCAAGGCGGCGGATCACTCACCGCGCTGCCCATCATCGAGACCCAGGGCGGGGACGTCTCGGCGTACATTCCCACCAACGTGATCTCGATCACCGACGGCCAGATCTTCCTCGAGCCCGACCTGTTCTACTCGGGGGTGCGTCCCGCCGTGAACGTGGGCATTTCGGTGTCGCGCGTGGGCGGAAACGCGCAGATCAAGGCCATGAAGAAGGTGGCGGGGCGCCTGCGGCTGGACCTGGCGCAGTACCGGGAGCTGGAGGCCTTCGCCCAGTTCGGCTCTGATCTGGACGCGGCCACACAGAAGCAGCTGGCCCTCGGTGAGCGCACGGTGGAGGTGCTCAAGCAGCCGCAGTACCAGCCGATGCCGGTCGAGAACCAGATCGCTACCATCTACGCCGTCACCAACGGCTATCTCGATGCGATCCCGGTGGCGCAGGTGCGCAAGTGGGAGCGCGGCTTCCACGAATTCCTCGCGACCTCCGGGAAGGACGTGCTGAGCGGGCTGCGCTCCGAGGGGATGCTCACCGAGGAGATCGAGACCCGCCTGGTGGATGCGATCCAGGCCTGGTCCGGGATGTACCTGGCCGACTCCGACGCCGCCGGAAGCGGAGCGGCGAGCTGAAATGGCCGGAGCCCGCGACGTCAAGCGCAGGATTCGCTCGGTCGAGAATACGCGCCAGATCACCCGGACCATGGAACTGGTCGCCACCTCCAAGCTCAAGCGGGCCACCGACCGGGTCAGGGCAGCGCGGCCCTACAGCGAGGCCCTGAGCGCGATCGTCTCCAGCCTGCATGCGCCGGAATACGCGGAGGCGCTGCCGGTGCTTCGCAAGCCGGAGCAGGTGCGGCGCGCCGCCATCCTGTTGATGACCGCCAACCGGGGGCTGGCGGGAGCCTTCAACGCCAACCTGATTCGCGAGGGGCGTCAGTTGCTCGACAGGCTGCGCAGCGACGGGGTGGAGGTCGATCTGCATCTGGCCGGGCGCAAGGGGCTCGCGTACTTCCGGTTCCGCGGCGAGGCCATCGCTTCGAGCCGGACCGACATCGGCGACGACCCGACCGTCGGCGACGCCGAGGGGCTGTCCGGGTCGCTGCGGGAGGCCTTCGAGGCGGGTGAGATCGACGCCGTATACCTGATCTCGTCGGAGTTCCGCTCCGCCATGTCGACGCCTCCACGGACGCTTCGGCTGCTGCCTCTGCAGTCGTCTGAAGGAGCCCTCTCGGCCGAGGCGTTCATCCTGTCGCCCTCGGCGGTCGGGGTGTTGCGCGACCTCATTCCCCTGTACCTGCGCAACATGGTCTACCGGGCGCTGGTAGAGAACGCGGCCGCGGAGCAGGGCGCGCGCCGCACGGCCATGAAGAACGCAACCGACAATGCGGGAGAGATGATCGAACACCTCACCCGCACATACAACCGGGCCCGCCAGGCGCAGATCACGCAGGAGATCGCGGAGATCGTGGGCGGTGCGGAGGGCGTCGGCTAACCCTCACGTTACGTCAGGCCTTCCGCCCTGTGAGGCGGGCCGGAGTCCATTTCCAAAGAACCGACAGGACGACCCAGATCATGTCCCAGACAGATATCGGCAGAGTAGTGCAGGTGATCGGTCCCGTGCTCGACGTCGAGTTCGAGTCCGGTCATCTTCCCGAGATCTATAGCGCCCTGCGCCTGCAGGCGACTTCCGGCGAAGACCGCGAGATCTCGCTGGTGGCGGAAGTTCAACAGCACATCGGCCGGGGACAGGTGCGGGCGGTGTCCATGTCCTCGACCGATGGCGTGACCCGCGGGATGGAGGTTGTCGACACCGGACAGCCCATCACCGTGCCCGTGGGCGAGGCGGCACTGGGGCGCATCCTCAACGTTGTCGGCGAACCCGTGGACGAAATGGGCCCGGTGCAGGGGGAGGACGGGGCTATGCCCGAGCGCTGGCCGATCCACCGGGAGGCGCCGCGATTCTACGCCCTCGAGCCCAAGACGGAGATCTTCGAGACCGGGATCAAGGTGGTCGACCTGCTCGCTCCCTACGTCAAGGGAGGCAAGACCGGCCTGTTCGGAGGCGCCGGGGTGGGGAAGACCGTCATCATCATGGAGCTCATCAACAACATCGCCATGGAGCACGGCGGCCGCTCCGTGTTCTCCGGCGTGGGCGAACGCACCCGCGAAGGGAACGACCTCTGGCTGGAAATGAAGGAATCCGGCGTCCTGGATTCGACCGCGCTCTGCTACGGGCAGATGAACGAGCCCCCGGGCGCGCGGCTGCGGGTGGGCCTCTCCGGGCTGACCATCGCGGAGTACTTCCGCGACGTCGAGAAGCAGGACGTACTGCTCTTCATCGATAACATCTTCCGCTTCACGCAGGCGGGTTCGGAGGTGTCCGCGCTGCTGGGACGCATGCCCTCGGCGGTGGGGTACCAGCCCACCCTGGGGACCGAAATGGGAGAGCTGCAGGAGCGCATCACCTCGACCCGGGACGGCTCCATCACCTCCGTGCAGGCCATCTACGTCCCGGCGGACGACCTGACCGACCCCGCGCCCGCGGCCGCCTTCGCCCACCTGGACGCCACCACGGTGCTCTCCCGTTCGATCGCGGAGCTGGGCATCTATCCCGCGGTGGATCCCCTCGACTCCACCTCGCGCATCCTGGATCCCCAGTTCCTGGGCAGGAGGCACTACGAGGTGGCCACCGGCGTCCAGCAGATCCTCCAGCGCTACAAGGACCTGCAGGACATCATCGCGATCCTGGGCATGGACGAGCTGAGCGAGGAGGACAAGATCATCGTCAACCGGGCGCGCAGGCTGCAGCGCTTCCTCTCCCAGCCGTTCTTCGTTGCCGAGCAGTTCACGGGGATCCCCGGGCGGTACGTGAAGCTCGGCGACACGATCGAGTCGTTCGAGCGGGTGGTGGCCGGCGAATTCGACCATCTGCCGGAGCAGGCCTTCTACATGAAGGGCGGGATCGACGAGGTGGTGGCCGCCGGCGAGGAGCTGGGGGGTTCGGCATGAGTCGCCTCAACGTCAAGGTGGTAAACCCTGAGCGTGTGCTCTTCGAGGGCGAGGCGGCTTCGCTGGTTGCGCCCGCATGGGACGGCAAGGTGGGCATCCTGCCCAGCCACGCCCCCTTCCTCACCCTGCTCGGGGAGGGAGAGGTGGACGTGGATCTCGTGGGCGGAGGCAGTGCCCGACATCCGGTTTCGGGCGGCGTGCTCAAGGTACTCGCCGATGAAGTGATCGTCCTTACGGAGTCAGGGCGCACCACCTCTTCCGACTGAACCGGTGCGTCTGGACCTGCACCTGCACTCCCAGGCCTCGGACGGCTCCGAGCCTCCTTCGGGCGTCGTGGAGGCCGCCGCCGCCGGGCGGCTGGACGTGATCGCGCTCACCGACCACGACACCACCCAGGGTCTCGACGGCGCCCGCGCGGCGGCCGCGCGAGTCCCGATCGAGATCGTTTCCGGAATCGAGATCAGCACGGCTCACGCGGGCAGGGGACTTCACATCCTGGGCTACTTCGTGGATCCCTCGACGCCCCGGCTGCGCGCCTACGAGACGCGGGCCCGCCACCGGCGCGAGGAGCGGATGCAGGAGATGATCCAGCGGCTTGCCGTCCGCGGCGTTCACGTGCGCTACGCGTCGGTGGTCGAAATCGCCGGGCCCTCGCGCCGCAGCCTGGGTCGGCCCCATCTCGCCCGGGCCCTGGTGGCGGAGGGGTACGCGGACAGCGTTCCGGACGCGTTCGACCGGCTCATCGGGAACCGGCATCCCGCATACGTTCCAACGGCCTTGGTTTCGGCTGAAGAAGCCATTCGGATCATCCTGGAGTCGGGCGGTATTCCGGTTTGGGCCCATCCTCCCTACGAACTCCTGGAAGGGCTTCTTCCCGGGCTCAAGCTGGCCGGCCTGAGGGGGATCGAGGTCTACAGGCCCCGCACTTCACCCGAGCGCATTCTCTCGCTGGAACGGATCGCTCGGTCCTGGAACCTGCTGATGACCGGCGGCTCCGACTGGCACGGTCCCGACTCGGGAACGCTGGGCGAGTTCTGCGTCTTCGGGGATGAAGTGGCGGGGTTCCTGGAAGCGGGAGGGATGTAGGGGCGATAGCCGGGCTTCGTCAGCGCCACCCCTCCACCGCCTCGCGCAACCGGCGTGCGGCGTTCGCGGGGCGGCGAGCCGCCATCACCGCCGAGATGACCGCCACGCCGCTGGCCCCGCTCGCGCCGAGGAGCGGGACGCGCTCGGCGGTCACGCCGCCGATGGCGAGCACGGGGATCCCGACCGAGCGCGCCACGGCGGCGAGCCCGCCGACCCCGATGACCGCGCCCGCGTCCGCCTTGCTGGTGGTGGGGAACACGGTCCCGCAGCCGAGGTAGTCGGCGCCATCGGCCTCCGCCCGGCGGGCCACGCCGGGATCGTCGGTCGAGTGACCCAGCAGGAAGCCGTCGGGCACCACCCGGCGCGCCGCCGCCACGGGTACGTCGTCGGGGCCCAGGTGGACGCCGTCCGCCCTTGCCGCCAGGGCGATGTCGAGCCGGTCGTTGACGATCAGCAGGGCCCGGTGGCTGGCGGTGACGGCGCGCAGGCGGCGGGCCAGGGCGAGGAGTTCGCGCGGCGGCGCCTCCTTGTCGCGCAACTGTATGGCCGTGGCGCCGGCCGCCACCACCTCCGCCACCACCTCTTCGAGCGGTCGCCCGCAGCGGGGGCGCGGGTGGGTGATCACCATCAAGCGGAGCGCGCGCCGGGGCGGGTCCGCTGCGCCGGTCATCCGCCGCCTGGCCCGGCCCCGGCGGCCTCCCGCCGCGCTCGCGCGACGGCGCGGTTGTGCTCGCTCAGGGTGCGCGAGAAGGTGTGCGAGCCGTCGGCGTTGGCGACGAAGTACAGGTAGTCCACCTCGGCCGGATGCAGCGCGGCGTCCAGCGCGGCGGCCCCGGGCGCTCCGATGGGGCCGGGGGGAAGCCCACCCTGGGTGTACGTGTTGTAGGGGTGATCGGCTACCGAGTCCATCGCGGCGTAAAGCAGACGGGGGCGGTGGCCGCCCAGCGCGTACAGCACGGTGGGGTCGGCCTGCAGGAGCATGCCGATGCGCAGGCGGTTGTGGTAGACCGCCGAGATCGCGGGCATTTCGCCGGATGCGCGAGCCTCCGCCTGGATGATCGACGCCAGCGTCACCACCTCCCGCTCCGACAGGCCCAGTTCCGCGGCCCGGGCCTCCCGCTCGCGTGTCCAGTAGCTCCGGTAGCGTTCGCTCATCGCGTCGACCACGGCGTCGAGCGGGACACCTCCGGCGAAGAGGTAGGTATCCGGAAACAGGTACCCTTCCAGACCCGGGCCCGGCAGATTCCAGCGGGTGTGGGCGTCTTCCCCGCCCAGCCTGTCGCGCACGGTGTCGCCGGGCAGTTCGGTGATGTCGGCGATGCGGGTGGCGATCCGGGGAAGCGTGAAGCCTTCGGGAATGGTGACCGCCACCATCCTGACCCGGCCTTCGACGAGGGCGTCGAGCAGGCGCGGCCATCCGGTTCCGGCGTCCAGCGCATACGTGCCGGCGCGAACGTTGCGCTCGTCGCGCCGCAGCCGCCCGTAGGCGCGGAAGAGGAGGGGGCGGCGTATCAGTCCGCGGGCCACCAGCGTGTCGGTGATCTGCCCGAAGGTGGCTCCCGGCGCGACCGTGAACACCACGGTCTCACCGTCCTCGGGCAGGCCGCCGGGCGTTTCGACCGGCGCCGCCAGCCGGAGCAGCACCGACACGCCGCCGAGCAGGATCACGCCGGCAGCCGTCCCAAGGGCGATCCTCCGCCAGCCCAGGGCCGCGCCCCGCCTGCCGACGGCCCGCGTCGCCGAAGCGCTTCCGGCGACGACCCTCCGAAGCATAGAAGCCGTGCCGGCGGCCGCGGCCCTCGACCACCCGCGGCGGACCTTCCGCACCAGCCCGGCAATGACCGCTGCCGCGGCCTGCACCCACCTGGTCACCTGAGGCGCCTCTCTCCCGCGTCCAGCCATCTCTGCAGAATCAGTGCGGCCGCCGCCGCATCCACGCGTTCCTTTTGCTCCCGCTTGCGCCGGGGCAGTGCGAGCGAGCGTACGACCCTCTCCGCGCGGGCGGATGTCATGCGCTCGTCGACATAGTACACGTCGAGTTCCAGGCTGCCACCGAGTCGATCTCCGAAACGGCGCACTTCGGCGCACCAATCCGTCTCCGTCCCGTCTGCGGCGAGTGGGAGCCCGACGACCAGCGCGATCGCGCCGTGGTCACGCGCGAGCGCCTGGAGGGCGCGCATGGGCGGCCGCTTGCCGCGCCGCCGCGTCAGGGTAGGCAGGGGCGTGGCGAAGGTACCCGTCGGATCGCTGATTGCGACACCGATTCGCCGTTCGCCATAATCGATGCCGAGCACGCGCATGCGAGGCTGTCTCTCACTGTTCTGGAGGCTGTTTTCCGGATTGGATCCTACCCGCACTCACAAATGACCCCAACAACATCACACTCGGCTCCGGTCGCCGTCGACCGCCCGCGTACCTCCATGAGCGCGATTCGCATCATCGAGCGCAAGAGCGCCGGCCAGACCCTTGAAGCCGGAGAGCTGCAGGCCTTCCTTGGCGCGTATCTCGAGGGTGACGTCCCCGACTATCAGATGGCCGCCTTTCTGATGGCCGTCTGGTTCCGTGGCCTCTCGGGTGCCGAGCTGGATGCCGTCCTCGACACGATGATCGCCTCGGGAGCCTCGCTGGATCTCTCCCATCTCGATGGCCCGCGGGTCGACAAGCACTCTACCGGCGGCGTCGGGGACAAGGTTTCGCTGGTTCTGGCTCCCCTGGCGGCGGAGTTGGGGCTCTACGTGCCCATGATGTCGGGCCGCGGTCTCGGCCACACGGGCGGCACCCTCGACAAGCTGGAATCGATTCCGGGCTTCCGCACCGACATCGCGCTCGACGATTTCGTGTCGATACTGGAGCGGGAGCGGTTCGCGATGATCGGGCAGACCCCGGAGATCGCGCCCCTCGACCGCCGGCTGTATGATCTTCGCTCGGTGACCGGGACGGTGTCGTCGATTCCCCTGATCGCGACCAGCATCATGAGCAAGAAGCTCGCGGAGGGGCTGACCGGGCTGGTGCTCGACGTCAAGGCAGGCTCCGGCGCCTTTCTGCCCGGGATCGAGCGCGCGCTGGAGCTGGCGCGGACGATGGTGACCCTCGGCGAGCGTGCCGGAGTCGAGACGGTCGCTCTGGTGACCGCGATGGATCGACCCCTCGGGCGCGCCATCGGCAACGCGCTGGAGGTGGCCGAGGCACTGGACTGCCTGGCCGGCGGCGGTCCCGCCGATCTCCGGGAAGTGACGCTCGGCCTGGTCGCCCAGATGATGGTCGTCGGAGGTCTCGCGCGCGATGCGGGAAGCGCCCGGACGCGGGCGTCCGCCGCGCTGGATTCGGGCCGCCCGCTGGAACGCTTCGCGCGCGTAGTGGCGCTTCAGGGGGGCGACACCCGGGCAGTTCACCGTCCCGAAAGGCTGCCGGCCGCAAGGGTTCGCCGCTATGTGCGCGCGCAATCGTCCGGTTTCGCGGCGGCCATCGATCCGCGGACGCTGGGCCACGGGGTGGTCGAGCTGGGGGGTGGTCGGACGCGGCTCGGGGCAACCATCAACCGCGGTGTGGGCTTCAGGCTGGAAGTCCAGGTCGGGGAAGAGGTAGCGTCCGGCAGCACCCTGGGGGTCGTGTACGCGGCTACGTCCGCGGATGCCGACAGGGCGTCCGAGATGCTCCGTCGAGCGATTCGGGTCGCTCCGGACGTTCCGCCGCCGCAGACGCGCCTGGTGTCCCACCGGGTAACCTCAGCCGGGGTCGAGCGGCTCTAGCGTGGCACGCCGCCAAAGATCCGCGAGGCGTCGCAGGGCTCGGTCGGCTCCGTGCCCGGAATGAAGATCTCCTGGTAGCGCTGCACCTCCGGACACCACTCCGAGGCCAGAAGTCCGGTCTTGTTGTCCACTTCGAGCCGGAGGAGGGTTTCCGGCAGCGGCCAGCGTGAAGGAATCTCGCGCAGCGGAGGCATGTCGGGCCGCGTATCGTCACCCTCCCACCCGTAGTATACGCTGCGCATGAACGTGCCCCAGACCGGGGCCGCGTCGCCGCCGCCGGTAGAGTTGGGATGGATCTCCTGCGGCTGGTCCATCCCGTACCAGACGATCGCGTGCAGATCGGGAGTGAACCCGTTGAACCACGCGTCGGTCGAATTGTTGGTCGTGCCGGTCTTGCCGGCCGCGGGGACTTCGTGCGGAAGTCCGGCCACCAGGCGGATCGCGTTGTAGCCGGTCCCGGCCGCGACCACGTCCTCCAGCATGTGCACGATGACCCGGGCCTCGAGGCTGTCCATCACCGGCGTCTTCTCCGGCTGGGGCTCCCAGAGCACCTGGCCCTCGGCGTTTTCCACCCGCAGGATGCCGTGCGGCTCGACGCGCGTGCCCAGGGTCGCGAACGAGGCGTACGCCTTGGCCATGTCGATGGGAAGCACCTCCGCCGATCCGATCGTGGCCGACGGGAAGCGCGGGACGTCGGTGCTCAGGCCGAGCCGGGTGGCCATCTGGGCGACGGTCTCGATGCCGACATCGTCCCACCCGAGCTTGATGGCGATCATGTTGCGCGATTCCCGCAGGCCCTGGCGGATGGTCATGCGCCCCTTGAAGACCTCGTCGAAGTTCTGGGGCAGCCAGGGTTCGCCGCTCACCTGCATGTAGGCGAAGGGTGCGTCGACCACGACGTGCGAGGGCGGGATTCCGCTCTCCACCGCCGCCGCGTAGACGAAGGGCTTGAACGACGAGCCCGGCTGGCGCATGGCCTGTGTGGCGCGGTTGAACTTGGAGTGGACGAAGTCCCGGCCCCCGACCATCGCCAGCACCTCGCCGGTCGACGGTTCGAGAACGATCATCGCCCCCTGGACATACGGCGTCTCGAAGGCTTCCGCAGCCTCCGCGAACTCCGCATAAAGGGGGTGGTCGAACCCGGGCCGCGCCTCGACGCGCCCGAATCCCCACTCCATGGCCCGCTCGGCCAGGAACTGCATGTCCAGGTCGAGCGTAGTCTGGATCTCGAGGCCCGCCGTGTACAGCTGGCTGCCGTAGCGGTCGTCGAGGATCTGGCGGATCCATTCCTCGAAGTAGGGAGCCACCGGTCCGCCGCTGCGGGCCCCCGGCGTCGGAAGCGCAACCGCCGACCACCGTTCAAGCTCTGCCGGGCTGATGATCCCCTGCGCGGCCATGCGGCGCAGAACCAGGTCGCGCCGCGATTGGGACTCTTCGGGGTTGAGGAAGGGGTTGTAGCGGCGCGGACGGTTGGGGATCGCCGCAAGAAGCGCGGCCTCCGCCGGGTTGATCTGCGTCGCCGGCTTGCCGAAGTACTTGCGGGCGGCCGCCTCGATGCCGTACACCCCGTCGTAGTTCACCTGGTTCATGTAGGCTTCGAGAATCTGGTCCTTCGTGTAGGCGCGCTCCAGCTCCAGCGCAACCTGCGCCTCCTTGAGCTTGCGTACCAGCCGCTTCTCGAAGCCGATGTCCTCCTCCCAGATGTTGCGCGCCAACTGCTGCGTAAGCGTGCTTCCTCCGCCGTGCTCGAGGGATCGGGTGAGAATCAGGTCGCGGGCCGCGCGCGCTATGCCGATCGGGTCCAGGCCACCGTGGTTGTAGAAGCGCTTGTCCTCGACCGCGACGAAGGCGCCCGGCACATAGGCGGGCAGCGAGCCGATGGCCACCGGGGTACGAACCTGGATGCCGAACTCCGAGATGATGCGGCCGTCGCGGGCGAGCAGCTTCGACGTCTGGCGGGGTTCCCAGTTGTGAATCTGGGCGATGGAGGGGCAGTCGCCGCACAGGTTGCGCCAGGAACCCCACACGAAGCCGCCGGCCAGCGCGGCCGACGCCAGCAGGATCCACGATACCGCCGGCACCGCGAGCAGTGCTCGAATCGCTGAAACAGGGGTCTTCATGTCTATCCGGGGTCGGGCCTTTGCGGGAAACATGATGTCACGGTCTGGTCAGGCTCATGTAACGAAAAGGCAACCGCGATTTCGTCGCACTCCGCCGATCTCCGCTGCAAATACCCCGCCTCGTACATCCCGGATCCCGTACCTGCAGGCCCCCTTTGCAGGGGATGGCGGCTGTGTTAGTATGCTCCAAATCCGGGCTGACATACCGAAGTCAGCGACTCGGGTGGGGCAGGTACGTGAGGGGATCGGGGAAGGTCGCCGTCCGGCATGGCGTGTTCGGAAGCGGTTTCCGGGTACACACTGAGCAGGGAGGTTGCCTGTGACGCAATCCATTGTTCGATCGACACCGATAAAAAACCCGATAGGAAACCCAAAACGTTCTAATCCGACACCGATATTGTCGTATCGGCGCTTCGAGAGCGGGCGCACCTCTGCGGTGACGCCCGTTTTTCGTTGGTTCAAGGAGGCGATCATGACACGTATTCTCTCTGCAGCCCCGGGACTGCTCGGGATCGCCGCGGCGGCGATTCTGCTCACCGCCGCGCCAGCGGCCGCCCAGACCGGAAAAGTGACCGGCGTGGTCACGGATCAGGCCACCGGCGAGCCCCTCGCAAACGTTTCCGTCTTCATCGACGGAACCGGGCGCGGGTCGCTGACCCAGGACAACGGCCGCTTTTTCATCATCAACGTTCCGCCCGGCACCTACACGCTGGTGGCCGAGCTGATCGGTTACGCCAGCGAGCGGCGCGAAAACGTCGCCGTCTCCATCGACGTCACCGTGCAGCAGAACTTCCAGCTGGCCACCGAGGCCATCGCGCTGGGCGAGGTCATCGTTTCCACCAGCCGCACCCCGCTCGTGGTGGAGGGTCAGACCGGTTCGCTCGAGATGATCTCCAGGGACGAGATCGACGCGCTCCCCGTCACCGACATCATGGGCGTGCTCGAGCTGGAGCAGGGCTTCCTGCAGGTGCCGGAGGACAACACCACGGTGGTCTCCTTCGCGCAGCAGAGGCAGGGGGTTACGGCCCTCCGCATCCGCGGCGGGCGCGGGGCCGAGACCACGGTCATGATCGACGGCATCCCGATCAACAACTTCGCGCTCGGCGGCCCGGCCTTCGACATCACCAACAAGGCCATCGAGCAGGTGGCGATCTTCACCGGGCAGCTGGACGTCCAGTACGGCAACGCACTCTCGGGCGTCGTCAACTACGCTACCCCCGAGGGCTCCGACGAGCTGCAGGGCGAGCTCGAGTTCCGGTCCTCGCAGTTCGGTGGCTGGCTCGGCAACCAGTACGACCAGACCCGCGGGTTCGACATGTTCGAGGGGGTCATTTCGGGTCCCATCCCGATGACCGGCGACAACCTGCGCTTCCTCATCGCCGGCCGGCAGAGGTACGGAGCGGCCCGCGCCTACGAGTTCGACTACGACGTCTTCGACCCGTCTAACCCGTCCACCGATTTCAACACCCCCGACGCCAACGACGTCATTCCCGGTTGGCGCTCGACCGGATTCGACGAGATCCGGGACGGCTACGCCAAACTCACCTACTACGCCACCCCGGCGGCCAAGCTGAACGTCTCCTGGGCGGGGTACGAGCGCGAGTTCAAGCCCTTCGACTTCGATTGGAGCCTCGCCGTCAACCCGCTCGAGTACATGACCACCGCCACCGACAGCGCCTACTACCTGGCGCGGCCGCGGACGCTGGACTACCAGAACCTGGTTCAGAACTCGCTGCGGCTGGACCGCAACCTGTTGATCGCGCGCTGGGACCACACGTTCGGGCGCTCCGCCTACAAGATCACCGTCGGGCGCTTCGACCAGAGCCGCGAGACGTGCAACGTCATGAGCGGCGTCTGTCTCCAGAACCACTACGAGGACCCCAACTTCAACGGCGGATTCGTAGCTCCCGGTCCCGCCGTCTACAACAACACGCCGACCGCCGGGACCGATGCCTTCTGGGGCGGAGAAAGCGTGCTGACGACGACCGGCCGCTTCGACTTCCAGTCGCAGGTCTCCGACAACCACAACATTTCCGGGGGCGTGTTCTACCAGGGCCACGACCTGACCTACGATGAGTGGCAGGACGTGGGCGTGAACGACGTGGTCAAGCTGCACCAGCTCTTCGAGGCCCAGCCCTGGGACGGCGCCGTCTACATCCAGGATCAGATCGAATACGACTTCCTGACCCTCAAGCTTGGCGCGCGCTTCGACTACGGGCGGGCAAGCGGGCTCTTCTTCGCCAATCCAGTCGATCCGACCAACGGCACCACCGCGCTCGACGTGTGCAGCAATCCGTCACAGTGGCAGAACGTCACCGTGCGCGAGTACGACGCCGCGACCGAAAGCGTCAGCACGTCCACGGTTTCAGCCGATCCGAGCTGGACGCTGGCCGGCTGCACCTTCGACGTTCGCGACGAAGCCACGCGCATAGCGTCTTCCGACGACTTCTCGGAGGCCGACACCCGCTCGCAGTTCTCTCCCCGGATCGGTGTGAGCTTCCCGGTCACGGAGAGCTCGAGCCTGTTCCTCAACTTCCAGCGTCTCTCGCAGAACCCGATCCTCATCAACAACTACCGGAACTCGGGCATCGGCACGGCGCGCGAAGGGACGATCGCCGGACCCGCCATCTTCGTGAACGCGTCCGCGGGCACAACACCGTTCCTGGGCAACCCGCACCTGGTCACCGAGCAGGCGACCACGTACGAGATCGGCTACTCGCAGGAGATCGACGGCCAGTACGCCCTCTCGGCCGTCATCTTCTCCAAGGACCAGAGCGGCCTCACGGGCGTGGCTCGCGTCGGGACCCCGCCCTACACGGTCATAGATCCGGGCGCTACCTACGGCTTTTCCGCGCCCGACTACGCCATCCTGACCAACCAGGATTTCGCAACCACGCGGGGCATCGAGATCGCGTTGCGCCGGCGTGTCGAGAACTACTGGGGCTTCGACGTGAACTACGGCCTCTCGGCCTGCCGCACCAACGCCGCGGACCCGGAGCGGGAATTCGAGGCCCAGACGGACGAGGGCGACCCCTTCATCAGGGACGAGATCCCCTGCGAGATCGACCAGCCCCACAAGTTCACCGGCGTTTTCCGGCTCGCCGTGCGTGACGACGTGCCCGAAATCCCGTTCGGCGACGTGCTCGCCAACACCAACCTTTCGGTGATCTTCTCCGCGTCCAGCGGGTTGCCGTACACGCCTACGCTTTCCTTCGCGGGCTTCGGCGAACTCAACCAGTTCGACCGTTACAGCGGGCGCGCGCCCATGCTCATGACGCTGAACCTGCAGGCGCGCAAGGACTGGACCATCAACAATGTCCGCTACGGCTTCTTCGTGAACGTCAACAACCTCACCGACCGCGCGAACTGCATTCAGGTGTACGAGTCGACCGGCAAGTGCACCGACGGCGCCGAGGACCAGAGCCGCCGGCGCGCGGGGAACACGGTGGGAACCAACACGGATTCCACCTTCTTCGACCGCCCGCAGTTCCTTGGGGCGCGGAGGACGATTACGGCCGGCCTGCGGGTCACCTTCTAGAGGGATCCGGTGGCCGCCGCAATGCAAAGAGACGCCCAAACTTGTCCAATCGGAGTTCTCATGAAGAAACTTCTTACGCGTAGGGGAGGCCTCCTCGTCGCGAGCCTGGTCGTGACGCCGCTGGGTATGCCCGGCGATGCGCGAGCCCAGGAAGAGGTCACGGTCATCGAAGCCGGTGGCGCGGGTTCCGACCTCGTGGTGCCAACCCGGCCGAACCTCTTCCAGCTGCGGGCCTTCGGCGATGAGGGCTCGGCCGGAGTCCGCACGAACGGGTCCAACGTCTGGTGCCTGCAGAACATTCAAGGCTTCTCAAGCCGCTTCAACTTCGGGTGCCGTACGGGCTGGTATGTTCGCCAAGTGAACGGTGCGTACACCTCCGCCATCTTCGACATGGGGATGAAGTGGGGCGCCCCGGCGAGTGACCTGCCCGAGGTGATCGACCCGGCTACCAGCGGTCTCAGCGGCGGTGGCTACACCGTCAACATGACCACGCTCATCATCGGGGGAGCTGTGCAGGGCGGGGGCGACAAGCTGTGGGCCTCGGACCGGAGCCCGGTCGATCTGCTGAACCTGGCGGCCAAGACCACCGAGGACGCCACCTGCACGAATCACTCGGCAGCGCGCGACGGCTGGATGTTTTCCGGCTTCCAGCTCACTCCGACATCGGACTGCGACACCACCCATCCAGCCGCCGGATGGAAGGGCAGCCACCCGATCCCGGCCGAATCGTACCTCGAGCTCCAGGCGTCCGCGCCGGAATTCGGCGCCATGTACGATTCCATGGATCCGTACGGCTACGATCCGTTCGCCTTCTGGCGGGTGCCCGAGGAGATGCAGAGCACCGAGAAGTTCCTTGGCGACTGGCAGACCTACGGCGAGTTGAGCGACTGGTACCGCAACGCCCTCGAGCGCTACGGCACGGTCGTCCCCGGGGGCGCCGGGTCACCCAACTACGCCGGCTGGCCGCTGGGACTCACCCAGTTCTACGACGGGTTCTACTTCGGGTTGCCGACGGTCGGCAACGTGATGTACTTCCAGTCCATCATCGTCAACGAGTCCGAGAAGGTCTACGGCGTGGGCATGACCTACGACTCGGTCTACATCGGCATGAACGTCGACCCCCTGCTGCAGGGACAGGGCGACGCGCACTATTTCGACCCCGTGCGCAGCGCGATGCTCTGGAAGGAGACCGGCAGCCGCTGCGCGGACGCGATCGATCCGCCGGGTTCCGGCTGCAACCGAACTGGAGGCGACGACTGGGCCAACGGCGCAGCGGGCGCGGGCATCGTGTTCCTCAAGACCCCCATCGGCGACGCGCGCTACAAGCTGTTCAGCGACCCGTCGAGCGACTTCTACAATCCCGCGCACCCGCGCGCGGGCGACACCATCATGTTCCAGCACCAGCGCCAGTGCGGGTTCGGAGGCTGCATTCCGCGTACCTGGAGCCGCAGCCAGCGCGCCCACTTCGGGCACTTCGCCTCGATCGGCGAATACACGCTGGACGGGGAGACGCCGGGAGACCTGGACGACCGCACGTACCACCGCATCTTCCGGCCCGAGGGGTGGCCGGAGCGCACGGGCGTCTACAACAAGTACGTCCCGGGCGAGGGTGACGCGGGCGCGCCCACCTGGGACTGGAACCACGACGGACAGCCGGACACCATCTACGCCGACGCCTGCGGGAGCCGCGGATGCGTGGCGCTGTGGGCGGATACACTTCCGTCGGGCTATACCAACAGCTACGGCAATATCGCCGATATCGCGGTGGGTCCGGTGCACATGGCCCCCGGCGACACCGTCCCGTTCGTGGTGGCGCTGGTGGGCGCGGCGGACTCCGCATCGATGGAATCCGCCCTGGACAACGCCATCGGCTTCTACCAGCAGATGTACCTCGGACCCGAGACGGCCCCGCCGCCGGTGATTTCCGCGGTAGATGTGGTCGCGGGCCAGGCGGCGTCAACCGGTGAGGTGGAAGGGAACCGCATCTCGCTTTTCTTCGACGATGCCCCGGAGGAGTGGGTCGACCCCTACCTGGCCAACCTCGATGTGAGCGCCGACATCGCGCGCAACTTCTGGCTGGCGGACTCGGTCGCGGCGCGTTCGGAGAACAACGTGGCCGCCATCCACATCTTCAAGTCCTGCGACGGGGGTTCCACCTGGACCCAGGACGGCGACTGCGACGGCGACCCGATCTTTGACGAGACCTCCAAGTGGAACAACTTCGGGTGGCAGCCATACGTCACCTTCGAAGCCGAGGACGACGGCACCCTGCCCAACATCTTCAACGACTTCGCGCTGATTCCCGGCGTGACCTACACCTACTCCCTCGTCACCGAGACGCGCGGAGCCACATTCAACGTCGTGCGCGGCACGAACGTCGATTCGCTGCTGGCCGAGGAGGTGGTGTTCGCGCCCGAGCTGATCGGGGCGGTGTCCGCGTCGGGCACCAACCCCAACGTGGCGGTGGTGTACGCGCCACTCAACCTGGCCGCGGGCGCAAGCCGGGCCGAGCTGACCGAGGTCTCTCGCAGCGGCAATTCCACTGTACCGGTCGAGCTCTCCGTCGTGGGGACCTCCCCCGTGTCGGGGCAGTACCGGGTCGTCTTCGGCGACAAGCTGGTGGTCAACCAGGTGGACAACCTGGACGACACCGGTTCGCCGACCTCCACGCAGACTACCGTGGCCGCGCAGACGGTGCGCACCGTCACCGGCATGGAGGGAGAGCCGAAGGAGGTCGTGATTGCCAGCGTCGACTTCAACCGGTCCGGCACCGTGACCATGTCCGGCCTGGATGAACTGCCGGTCGACAGCGCGATGCAGAGTTCGATGCAGCGCACCACGGTGTTCGAAGGAGGATTCGGCATGGTGGTTGCCGCCGGGTCCACCCCCTTGCTCGCCTCGACCACTCTCGAGGGCGACGAGGCCACCCCGGGCACCTTCTTCAGCCGGGAGGACTTCCCCTTCTTCACGGTGTCGGTGGACGCCTCGGAGGGAGGTACGCTGGACCCGCCGTCCAGGGTCTACACCACCGGGGCGGCTGACACCGTCGCCGCGCGCGTGCAGCCCACCGTGTGGTGGCTGACGGGTCCCTCCGGCTATGTGGGCGGGGACGAATACGGTGAGTACGCGATCGTCTGGAACGCCGACGCGTGGGGCGCGGGCGCTCCCTTCCGGCTTCCGGATCCGGCGATCGAGGCCACGGTGGCCGCGTCCCTGTCGGGTCGGTCGGCGGGCTCGACCTCGAGCACCGGAGAGGACGTTCTCGCGGCCGTCCAGGAGGTCAATCCGGACATCGAGATGCTGGAGTCCTACTCGCTGCCGTTCTCGGTGCGCAACAACACCTACGGCCGCGACGTGCAGATTGCGGTGGGCGACCACCAGGAGTCGGTGCTCGTGGGGCAGGGGGTCGACACGGCCCGGGTGGAGGTCCCGGCCGGGGTATGGGTGCCGGGCGACCAGATCTACTTCGTCGAGACCGTGACCCGGGAGGTGACCGACGACCAGGGCAACACCGTCCTCGACGCGGGCGGGCAGCCCGCGACGGAGACGGCCACGGTCGTGACCTTCGACGTGACCCTCGGCTGTGACGCCCCGCGTCCCTCCTGCGATCCGACCACCGGAGGGTCGACCGAATCCGGCTACATCCCGGTGACCGAGCAGGTTACGCTGACGGTTCCCTGGCTGGTACCGCTCCAGTCGGGCGACGAGGTGGTGGTGGATGTGCAGAGGGCGATCACGGCGGCGGAGGCCGCGGCGACGGGCGCCGTTTCACTCGACAACGTCCACGTGGTCCCCAACCCGTACCTGTACGGGAGCGCTTTCGAGCGCGCGACCGACGCGCGGGTTCTGAAGTTCACCAACCTTCCCCAGGAAGGGACCATTCGCATCTTCGATGTAGCGGGCCGATTCATCCAGGAGCTCGTCTATGGCCCCGAGGATCTCCAGGGAGTCACCGCCTACTGCGGCGCCGGAGATTGCGGGGGAGACCTGAATTGGGACATGCAGACCCGCGAGCGCACGAATCTGGGTGCGGGACTGTACATTTTCGTTCTCGAATCCGGCGGCCAGAAGAAGATGGGCAAGTTCGTCGTCATTCGCTGAGCCTGAGGCCAAGGAGATAGATCAATGAACCGTGCACTGCTGCTAGCGCTCACGCTCGTGGCGACGGCGGAGATGCTGGAGGCTCAGGAAACGCTGACCTCGACGCCGGAACAAATCGTGACCCGGGTCGGAACCCGGGGCGCCGCATTCCTCGCGCTGGGCGTCGGCGCGCGGGGCCAGTCGCTGGGAGGCGCTTTCGGAGCGGCGGCGGACGACGTCACGTCGCTCTACTGGAACACCGCGGCCATGTCGCGCATCGACGGGTTTTCCGCCGGAATGACGACGGCGCGGCTCTTCGACGATCTCGACATCCAGCACACTTTCGTGGGCGTGGTGATGCCGTTCGGGTTCACGCGGATCGGCATCAGCGTCAACACGCTCGACTCCGGGGAGATGCCCTGGCAGAGCGAATACTGGCCCAACGCCGGCTACGGGGGCGAGCAGGATCCGACCGCCGCGTCCTTCAGCTGGACGGGGACCGCGGTCGGACTGCACTTCGCGCAGCCCATCACCGACCGTCTCACGGTGGGCGTGGCGGGCAAGGTAGTCGAGGAAGGAATCACCAACGCCACCGCAAGCTACGTGGGCGTAGACATGAGCACGGTGTTCCGCACCGGTCTCTACGGCGTCACGCTGGGAGCGTCGCTCACCAACCTCGGGACCTCGGGTCGGTTCGAGGGGAATCTGCTCAACAGCCGGGTGAACACGTCGTTCTCCGAGAACCAGATCGACGACTTCATCCGGGTCATGGAACTGTCCGCGGCGACCGACCATCTCGAACTTCCCACGTCGTTCCGCTTCAGCGTGATGCTGGACCTGATCGGGGGCGCCGATGCGATCGTTTCTCCGGACGCGGACCAGTCGCTCCGGCTGATGGCCGACATCAACGATCCCGTCGACGCGCCCCAGGAAACCGCGCTCGGACTCGAGTACGGCTTTATGGGACTGGCGTTCGTGCGGGCCGGCAAGCGCTTCGCGAACGAAGACCAGATCGACCATGGGCTCATGCACGCGGCCGCCGCGGGTGGAGGCCTGCGGCTCCCCGTCGGGGAGCTGGGCACGCTGAGCGTGGACTACGCCTACACGTCGATGGAGCAACTGGAGAACATCCAGGTCTTCAGCTTCCAACTGCAGTTCTGATGCGGCTCGGTTTCGGAGAGGGAGGCCTGGCCGTGCTACCCCGTGGAAAAACGGGAGGAAATAGACTGATGAGAGTACTGAACCGGTTGGCGCTGGCCGGGCTGGTGATGGCGCTGCCCTCGGCCGCACACGCCCAGTCCGAACAGGGCGCCTGGAGCGTAGAGGTGTCCGCGGGAACTCAGATGTACGCTCCGTCGAGCTCGCTCCTGAACAGCCCCATGCTCGCGTTGGAGGCGCTATATCAGCTCACCCCGCGCATCGCCCTGGGGCCTGCGATCCAGTTTCACCGCGCCGACACCGACGGCAGCTTCTACGTCGCCGCCATCGACTTCGGCGCCGACAGCACCCGCATCTACGAGGTCGGCCAGACGCTGAGCGCGCTCCACTACGGCTTGAACGCGCACATCAGCGTCATGCCGGGAAGCTCCCTGGATCCCTATGTCGTCGTGGGTGGGGGCGGAGCCACGCTCTATCTTGATACTCAGGCCAACGACGACTTCCGGCGCGTGACCCATCAGATGGTGCTGGGGGGCGCCGGGGTGCGCTATGCGGTGACGGAGGCCGCCGGCATCCAGGTCGACGTGCGCGACGTCATCTACCGGGACTTCGACCGCGATGTTCTGAACCCGGTCCAGGAGCGACTGCGCAACTGCAAGAGCGACGGGACCTGCCGGTTCCCGGATGCGGAACGCACCGACCTCCCGGACAAACAGGACATGATCCACAACATCCGCCTGTCGATCGGGTTGACGTACGTCCCCGGACTCAACCGCTAGCGGGCAGGAGGCGATCCAAATGAATCCAGTACGCAAGAGCATCCGGCCGCACGCGGTGGGTGTCGCCCTGTGCGGCGCGCTTCTCGTAGCGGCCTGCGAGACGGACAACGTCACCGACCTCACCGACGACCGGCCGGTGCTCAAGATGGCGATCGCGCCGGGGGATGCGGTGTTCCCCTCCGGTTCGGTTGCGCTCTCGAAGGCGGTCGTCTCCGGGTTCGATCTGTCGGTGGACGACGGGTTCGACCGCGGGACGGGGGCTGGGGGGTTCTTCGTTCCCGTCGCCACCCCCATAGGTACCGCTCCAGCGGTGGACATGGGTGGCTCCGTCCGTAATTCCTCCCAGGATCCCCGGTTGCCGGCCCTGCGAGAGGGCTCTGCGGCGTTGGGTACCCACTTCGGCCTGTTCGAACTGACTCTCTTTCTTGCGGACGGAGCTCCCGTAGGATACTGGGACCTCTTTGGCGAGGTGCAGGGGCTCGAGCCCTCTACGGCCTATACGGTCGTGCTGGCCCGCATGACGCTGCAGGTGAACGGCGAGTTGGACCAGCATCAGGTTCTGACCGGGAACCCGGTCGACCAGCCGGACGAGTTGTCCTTCGCTTCCGGCGAAACCGTCATCTACGGAGATGTCGCCTGTGATTTCGATCTCCAGGCTGGAATCACGCCGATCAGGGCCGAGATGAACCCGGTCGGGCTTGGCGTGGTCGAGACGAACGGGGCGGGCACCGGTGTTTTCGATTGCGTCCTGAGGGCCGTGCCTGGTGACATGTGGCCCGGGCGAGCGGAGGGGGCCAACCTGTCCACGGCGGACGATTTCACGGCGGCGAATACGCCTTTCGGTTCCAACGAGACCGGCGCCATGGTTGGCCCCGGCCAGTTCAACTACCTGCTCCTGTACGAGGGAACTCCGAGCGGAGGCGCCCTTCCGACTGGAAGCCCCACCGTGCGCATGCAACTGGGCCCCGACATCGATGCCGACGGAAACGTCATCAACAACGCCATGGCGCCCTTCCCGGCCGGTGTAGTGCCCAATGCACCCGAGCTCTCCGGGGGCGCCAACTCCTTTGCCGCACCGGGCCAGATCGACGTCACGCTGGCGGGCCTTTCGCCCCTTTCCGGCGGTTCGTACCAGCTTTGGCTGTACGACGCGGGCTCGGGTTCCTACTCCGCCGCGGACGCCACGATCTACCCCGCGATGGACATGGACATGATGATGATGGGCTCGACCTTCTCGCCGTCGTCCTCGGAGGACGTGTACCACGCGAAGCTGGAAGTGTCGATGGATCAGAACTTCGGCGAGTTTACACACGTGGCGGTGAGCGCCGAGGCCGGACAGGCGAGTTCGCCGACCGGGGGGCCGTTCCTCTTCCAGGAATACCTGAACTCCGCCAACCTTATGCAGCAGGGGGCCATGACTTTCGGCCACCTCGGTGCGGATGGGGGAATAGAGCCCTTCTTCGGTGGTGGCTCGGGTTCGGGCTCCTTCTACGAGAGCTCGCTGCTGGTGGAACTCAACCGGCTGCCGGCGCCACCTCCGGGAATGCACTACCAGAGCTACCTCGCCGCCGTCTCGCCGACGGGCGTCGGCACTTCGTCGCGAGGGAACACGATCACGCTGGATGCCCGCGGAAACGCGATGGACCGGCTGGAGGCGGCGCAGGTCGGCGATTTTGCGTCGTTCACCCACTATCTGGTGGTGCTGGAGCCGGACGGCATCACCTCCATCACCGAGATGTGGGTGCAGCAGAGCGACGACTACAAGAACAAGTTCAAGGACTTCTTCGGAGGCTGACGCCGGCGCCCGCATGCCGCAACAATCCGCGCCCGCCGCCTGCAGGGGTGGCGGGCGCGTTTGTTGCAGAGGGTTTCCCGGACGGGAGCCGGTGCCCCGGCACTTGCACCCGGGTGATAGATTCCCTGCGGTGCGGCAACTGGTGGAGTCCTGGAGATGAAAACACTTTCCGTCCGGGTCGAAAAGCCCTGGGGCTACGAGCTCATCTGGGCACACACCGGACGCTACGTGGGCAAGATCCTGCATGTGAACGCGGGCGAAGCGCTTTCGCTGCAGTACCATCGTGAGAAGGATGAGACCCTGTACATGCTGGCCGGATCGATGCGGCTTTGGCTGGGTCCCGCGCAGGATGAACTGGAGGAGCGGATGATGAGGGAGGGGGATGCGGTGCGCATCCTTCCCGGCACCGTGCACCGCATGGAGGCGGTGACGGACGTGGACATCCTGGAGGCGTCGACGCCCGAACTGGACGACGTGGTCCGGCTCGATGATCGCTATGGGCGCGCGGGGAGTTCCGGGCGACGGGGATGAGGCCGGGCATCCACCGAATGCTCGACTTGGCCGCGTCGCCGGCCCGGTGGTGGGCGCTCCTGGTCGTCATCCTCCTGCCCAGCGTTGCGTGCAGCCAGGAATCGCCCACCAGCGGGCTGGTCGTTTCGTCGGATGCCGCCCTGCAGGAGATGGCCAACGCGCTGCTCGAGGACATCGGCGAGCGCTCGGGGTTCAGCTTTACCCGACCGGTGCGCGTCGAGTGGCGAAGCGAGGAGGAGCTGGTACGGTATCTGTCCTTCAAGCTCGATGAGGAGTTTCAGGAGGGCGAGGTGGAGCGCATTCGCGACAGCTACGCGCTTCTGGGGCTCGTGCCGGAGACGCTCGATCTGGACGCCCTCTTCCTGGCGCTGTATACCGAGCAGGTCGCCGGCTTCTACGATCCCGACTCGGTGGCGCTCTACGTGAGATCCGGCCAGGACGAGGAGACGGTGGAGAGCGTGCTGGTCCACGAGCTCGTCCACGCCGCCCAGGACCAGGCCGTAGACCTCGACGCACTGACCGAGCGCGGGCGCGGCAACGACCGCCAGATCGCCGCCCAGGCGGCGGCCGAGGGCCACGCCACGCTCGTGATGCTCGAGTACGCGCTCGAGAAGCAGCAGGGATCTGAGGTCGACCTGGTGGCGATTCCCAACTTCATCGACCTGATGGGGCCGTCGCTGGCGGCGGCCGCGAGTTCGTCACCGGTCCTGAGCACCGCTCCCGCCATTGTGCGCGAGTCGCTTATCTTTCCCTACGTGCAGGGCACCGAGTACGTCCGTGTGCTGTGGCAGCGTCGCCCCGGCCGGCCGCCTCCGTTCGGAGAGCTGCTTCCCCACTCCACCGAGCAGGTGCTCGAACCGGAACGGGCATTCGGGCCCGAACCGGATGCCCCGCTCAACATCGAGTTGTCCGGTGGAGGTGCTTCCGTGACCTACACGAACTCGCTCGGGGTGGCGGAGATCGGAATCCTGTTCGAGGAGGTCGCGGGGGATGGGCGGCCGATACAGGGCTGGGAAGGCGACCAGTTTGCCCTGGTGGAAAGAGACGACGGCAGCCGGGGGCTGGTCTGGTGGTCGGTCTGGGAGGACGTGGCGGCGCGCGACGCGTTCGTGTCCCGCGGCCAGGCGGTGGCCGCGGCGCTGACCGATGCGACCCTCGAGCCCGGCATGCTGGACGGCCGGCCGGCGGCGGTGCTGACGGTCGGGGCGGTACCCGCTCCGCCGTTGGCGAGGATCGGGGGGGGCGCATGAGTTCGCGCGCGTCAGCGGCGCACGCCGTGCATGTGAGCACGAAGGGGGGCGGGGGGTACCCGGTGCTCGTGTCCCGCGGCCTGCGCCTTGAGATGGCGGAGTTGCTCGCCGAGTACGCGCCCGCTCACCGTTACGCCGTGATCGCCGACTCCAACGTCGCCCGACTGCACGGTAACGCCCTGCTGGGCGGCCTGGCCGCGGACGGGGCGCGGGCGGAACTGTTCACCTTTCCCGCGGGGGAGGAGAACAAGATCCGCCGGAGCTGGTCGCGCCTCTCCGACGAGCTGCTGGCCGCCGGATTCGGACGCGACGGCTGCGTGGTCGCGCTCGGGGGCGGGGTGACCGGCGACCTCGCCGGCTTCGTGGCCGCGACCCTGCTGCGGGGCATCCCGGTGGTGCAGGTGCCGACCAGCCTGGTCGCCATGGTGGACGCCTCGGTGGGGGGCAAGACGGGGGTGGACACCCGGGCCGGCAAGAACCTGATCGGGGCCTTTAACCCGCCCCGGCTGGTGGTCGCCGATCCCGACTACCTCGGCACGCTGCCTGCGGCGGAGCGCGCCCAGGGGCTCGCCGAGGCGGTCAAGCACGGGGCGATCCTGGACGAGGACTACTTCGAGGAGGTCGCGCGCTCCGCCGCGGGGGTGCTGGCTGGAGACGGCGCCGCCATGGAAGCGGTGGTGCGCCGGTCGGTGGAACTGAAAGCCCGCGTCGTCAGCGCCGACGAACGGGAAGGGGGGCTCAGGCAGCTGCTCAACTTCGGGCACACCCTCGGGCACGCGCTCGAGGCGCAGTCGTGCTACACCCTCCCGCACGGTTCCGCCGTCTCGCTCGGCATGATTCTGGAGGCGCGGGCGGGCGGGCGCATCGGGCGGACGGCGCCGGGTACCGCCGACCGGCTGCGCGAGGCGCTCGACGCCTGCGGCCTCCCCACGGTCCTTCCCCAGGGCACGGATGCGGACGCCGTGCTGGCGCGCACGCGCACCGACAAGAAGATGCGCGCGGGGTCCGTCGCCTACGTTCTCCTGGACCGCATCGGACGAGTGGACGGGACGGGCGGATGGACGCATGCCGTGCCCGACGAAGTCGTTCTGGCCGTACTGGGCGAGGCGGGATGAGGTCTGCGCAAGGTTCGTCGCCCTCCACCGCCGCCGATGTGCTGGCAGCGGCCGCCGCCGCTCCGGGCCGGCCGTTTCTGCTTTCCGGGGACGGCATGATGACCTACGGACAGGTGGAGAGCCAGGCCCGCGACCTGGCGGCATCCCTGCACCACCTGGGCATCGAGCGGGGCGAGCGTCTCGCGATCCTGCTGCCCGGCTGCCCCGAGTTCATCGTGGCGGTTTTCGCGGCGGCCAGGCTGGGGATCGTCGTGGTGCCTCTGAATCCCCGCCTTCCCCCGCTGGAGCTGCGCTACCGCCTCCGTCACTCGCAGGCGGTGGCCGCGGTGACGCCCGAGATGTTCGAGGGGATCGACTACCTGCAGTTCGCCGAGGACGTGCTGGAGGATCTGCCGGAACTGGGCTACGTGATCACCGTCGGCGAAGAGGACCTCTGGTACGACGACCAGATCTACCAGTTTGAAGACCTGGTCTCGGCGGGACGGGGAAAGGAATGTCCGCGCCCGGAAGTCGCCCCGGACGACCTCTTCGCGATTCTCTACACCGCCGGAACCACCGGGAAGCCGAAAGGCGCGGAGTTGACCCATGGCAATCTGGTGGTACCTGCGCGCCAGACCGTGGCGGAGCTGGGGGTGACCTCCACGGACCGCGTCATCGGGCCCAGCGACATCTTTCATGCCTTTGCGCTGGGTCCCGCCATCCTCGGCACCGCGAGCACGGGTGCGTCGATCGTGCTGCAGGAGAGCTTCGACGGCGATGAGGCGCTGAATCTGATCGAACGGCACGGCGTCACGGTGCACTACGGCGTGCCCACGCACTTTCTGACGGAGCTGTACGAGCAGCGGCGCATGCCGCGCGACCTCTCCAGCCTGCGCTGCGGCATCGTCACCGGGGGCCCCATCGCGGATCCGGCGCTGCGCCATGTGCGCGAGGAGCTTTGCCCGAACCTTCAAGTGGCCTATTCACTCACCGAGGCCGGGTCCACCCTCTCCATGACTCGCGCCGAAGATCCTCCCGAGAAGCAGCGCTTTACGGTGGGCCGGCCGCTGCCCGATGCCTCGGTGCGCGTGTGCGACAGCGACGGGTCCGTGCTCCCGGTCGAGAGCCTGGGGGAGATCCGGGTTCGCGGCCCCGGCGTGATGCGCGGGTACCACCGGCAGCCCGACAATACCCGGCGGCACTTCGACGCCGATCGGTTCCTTCACACCGGCGACATGGGCATCGTGGACGAGGATGGCTACCTGCATTTGGTAGGTCGCCAGGGCGATGTTATCATTAAGGCTGGGTTCGATGTGTATCCCCGGGAAGTCGAAAGCAGAATCGCGATCCACCCGGCGGTGCGGGATGTAGTGGTGGTGGGCCTGCCCGACGAACTCCTGGGCGAGGCCGTATGCGCCTGCGTGCACATGATCGAAGGGGCCATGGTCTCGGCGGACGAGTTGAGAGCGTGGTGCCGCCCCTCGCTGGCCACCTACAAGGTGCCCGATCGGATCCACTTTTTTGACGAGTTCCCGGCGACGGCAGCCGGGAAGGTCGGACGCGGAGAATTGGCTCGCGTGTTGCGGGCCGAGGTTCTGCGCCGGCACGGCTAGGTCCCTGGCTTCCCAGCCCCGCTCCACGACCGATCGCGGCGTGCGCCGCCGGAGAGAGGGTGGACCGGAGAGGGAAGCTCGGCGACCGGAACTTCGGTTGCGAGAGAACATCACATGATCAACCACTTCACGCGCGCCCCGCATGTCGAAGGGGCGGGCCCGATCCTGTCCTCGGCGCCCAACGCGGCGCTGCTCATCGACTTCGACAACGTCACGATGGGCATCCGGAGCGATCTTTCCAAAGAGATCAAGACGCTCCTCAACTCCGACATCATCAAGGGCAAGGTCACCGTCCAGCGGGCGTACGCCGACTGGCGGCGGTATCCCCAGTACATCGTGCCGCTCTCGGAGGCGTCGGTCGACCTGATCTTCGCTCCCGCCTACGGCAGTTCGAAGAAGAACGCCACCGATATCCGCATGGCCATCGACGGCATGGAGCTGGTCTTCATTCGTCCGGAAATCGGAACCTACATTCTCCTCACGGGCGACAGCGACTTTTCCAGTCTGGTCCTGAAGCTCAAGGAGTACGGGAAGTATGTGATCGGGGTCGGGATCCAGGAATCAAGTTCCGACATCCTGGTCCAGAACTGCGACGAATACTACTCGTACTCGTCCATCGCCGGTCTCCAGAAGGCCTCCGTGGGGGACAAGGGCAAGTCGGTGGACCCCTGGCATCTCGTCAGTGAGGCATCGAAGAAGATGATCGAGCGCGGCGACGTGATGCGCTCGGACAGGCTCAAGCAGGTGATGCTGGAGATGAGCCCGGGCTTCGAGGAATCCAGGCACGGGTTCAGCAAGTTCAGCAGATTCCTTGCCGAGGCTGCCGCCCGCGGCCTCGTGCGTCTGCGCAAGCTGGAGAACGGACAGCACGAGATCCTTGCCGCGGGGGGGCGTCAGCGAGATGCTGCGGCGACCCGCGCCCCCCAGAGTCCGGGCGCGCGCAGCCGGGCGGGGGGGGGCGGTGGTC
>VXNP01000060.1 GCA_009840525.1 Gammaproteobacteria bacterium | reverse complement strand
TGGCGCTTTTTCATTTTTGTCCTTCTACTGCGGGGTGTTTCCTCTGGCGTTTTTTCCTCGGCCGTCGGGTCGCCGCGCCCCCGCTAACGCCCGCCCCGCGGCTCACTGGTGTCGATGCTGATCTCGTCCCCGGTTTTGCCGACGACTATTTTCGCGAATCCTTCGTTGACGTGGATACTGGCGGGCTCCGCCACCATCGCATACAGCTCCCGCCGAAAGGCATCGCGATGCTCGAAGAGCCCCTTGAAGGCCCTGGGGGTCACGAAGAGATCGACGTCAGTGCTGTGACGGTGGCCCCAGCGGGCGGCAAGAGCCGTGCCCCCGCCTAGACGCAGGTGGTGCTCACCGCCCAGGTACTTGCCGATCGTCTGCCGCGCAGTCTCCAAGAGTTCGGCCGGGCCTGCGGGAAGATGGTATTCGGCCATGGCTGCGCGGCCAACTCCCGGAGTTGAGAAGCAATGGGGGTTCCTTCGCGTGGAAACTAAGGCGATCCGGCATGTGCCGCTCCGCCCCGCTGGCCGAATTCCGCTCCGAACACGCCTGCGTGTGGCGTGCCGAGACACTCTTCATCGACGGACTGGACGAAGCCCGTGAACGCGGTCGGTGGGTCCCTGACGCGACCTCACCTAACCTCGACCTCATCCAACTCGAAAAAGAAACCCCCCACCGGCCCCTCCGACACAAACGCCAGTCCCGCAATGATTTCCGGCGTGGCTGTCGGGAAGTCCTCCAGCCGGATCTCCACCTGCATCCAATCCTCCGGCGCGATGAACGTCACGGTGGGCGGCGGCCCGGCCGGCTCCGCGCTGCCGATCAGCATCACGGAGTACTGCCGCCCATCCCCGCGCGTCCGGAAGCGGATGGCCTCGCGGCCGGAGAAGTCCACGGGCTGCATGGGCTGCGCGCCGGGCATCCAGATCACGCCCGCCCAGGGGAAGGGGACTCCCGGGGCGATCTCGCCGGTGACCACGAGCGCGCCGTCGCGCACAGCTACGCTGGCGGTGGAGGAGCCCCCGGTCAGTTGGTCCGTCGTCACGTCCCATGCGCCGAAGCTCGCCTCGAACCCGTCCTCGAAGTCCGCGACCAGGGTTTCCGCGGGTGCGCGCGCAATCTCGGCCTGCGGCCCGGCCCCTGCGGAGGCGGCTGCACGATCCACGACGTACCCATCCTTCCAGATCCCGACGATGTCGTGGCTGCGCGACACGTCTTCCTCGAGGTCGCCGCGCACCAGCACCAGGTCGGCGAGATGGCCTTCGGCGATCCGGCCGCGCTCCGCGACGCCGAATGCGTCCGCCGCCACCGAAGTCGCAGCCGCCAGCGCCTCCGCGCTTCCCATGCCGGCGCGCGCGAGCAGACGCAGCTCCCCGTGCATGGAGATTCCCGCCCCGGTGCCCGGGTTCGGGGCGTCCGTGCCCGCGATCAGCCGCACTCCGGCTGCGCGCAGCCTGCGGACGTTCTCCATCGCCACGTCTCCGCCCTCCCCGAGCCCGCCCGGGAAGCGACCGTCGAGCGTCTGCCGCTGGATTGGCGAGAGCATCGCGTCGTCGGTGTCGCGCACCAGTTCCGCCACCGCGGGGTCATCGGCTGAAGCCATGACCGAGAGCGTCGGGACCACGAAGATGTCCGCCTCCGCGAAGCGCCGGGCATCCTCCTCAGAGACGACCTCGTCGCGCCACACGTGCACCAGCCCGTCGGCACCGAAGGCCATCGCCTCGAGAGCGGTTTCGAGGGTGCTCACGTGCACCACGGCTGCGAGTCCCTCCGCGTGCGCGGCCGCGATGACCGCGGCGACCGTCTCCCCATCGAGCGACGCGATCTCCATGTCGAAGGCGCTGCCGTCCTCGTAGATGATCTTGATCCAGTCGGAGCCCTCGGCCTTGCGCGCCCTCACCCACCGAGCGGCCTCGTCCGGGCCGGTCAGCGTCTCCACGGGCATCCCGTACTGCGTGCCGTGCCCGTCCGGGGCGGTCGCGGTCATGCCGGCGGAGAAGAGGTCCGCCTGGGCGCCGCGCGCCACCTCCTCGCGCGCGGGCCGCATCGCCGCGGCGAAGGCCGGGTCCGTGGACTGGTCCAGCACCGTCGTCACCCCGAAGCGGAGCGCGTCTCTCAGCGAGGAGAGGAAGCTGTGCACGTGGCCGTCGACGAGCCCCGGGATCAGCGTGTGGCCCCGCCCGTCCACGCGCGGGAGCTCCTCGGGCAGGTCCAGCCTCTGGCCGGCGTGCCGGATCCTCCCGTCCTCGACCCACACGTCCCATCCCTGCCGGAAGGCCTCGCCGTCGAACGCCGTGACGTCGACGATCGCGAACGTTTCCTCGGGAACGCCCCGGGCCGGGCCCTCCGCGGCCTCCGGCACCGGCAGCGTTGCGAGCACGCCGGTGAAGACCGCGACCCCGACCACGAGCCAGGTCAGGCTGCGGCCAACGAGATGACGTGCACTCTTCATCGGGATCTCCTCATCGAGAAACTGTCCGCGCGGCGGAACCCGAGCGCCGCCACGGCGAGGAAGACGAGCGTTTCGCCCGCCAGAACCGCCAGGTGCATCGGGACCGGCTGCCCGGCATCCATCGCGATGACCCTGAGCGCGAGCTGCGCGTGGTGATAGGCGGGAAGCGCGAGCGCGATGTCCTGCATGACATCCGGGAACATGTAGATGGGGAGCCAGAGCCCGGAGAGCATGGCCATGGGCAGGAAGACGAGGTTGACCACGGCGACGGCCGAGCGTCCCCTGGCCCATGCGCCGATCGCCAGCCCCAGGGCGCAGAACGGGATCACGCCCGCGAGCAGCACCGCGGCCAGCGCGAACCACTGCCAGCGGTAGAGCGCCACCCCCGCCGCGTGGGCGGCCATCAGGAACAGCGCCGCCACGACGACCGCGCCGAAGATCAGCGCCGCCATGACCTTGGCAAACAGGTAGGCGCCCGCCGGCATGGGCGTGGTCTGCTTCAGAAGCAGGACACCGGTGTCGCGCTCGTTCGCGAGCCCGGCTCCGAAGCCGAAGAGCGCCGGCCCGAGGACGCCGAAGACCCCGTAGGTCGCCAGCACGTAGGTCGGCACGGCCAGCGACACCCCGCGGGCGCCCATGATCACGCCGAAGAACAGATAGAAGATGAGCGGGAACGCCAGCGTGGGGATGGCGAACATGGGCTCCCGCAACACCTCCACGAACTGGAAGCGGGCTTCCAGCAGGTAGATGCGGAAGCGGCGGGCAGGGGTCATGCGATGGGTGTCGCGAGCTTGCATCGAAGCGCCCTCGGCAGGGGCTGCGGCGTCTGCCGCCTTCCCGCTCATTCCACGCCCTCGCCAGTCGTTGCCGCGCCGCCGGTCATGCCGCGTCCTCCTCCCCATCCCGCGTGAGCGCGAGAAACGCCTCTTCGAGCCCCGCGGCCACGACCGTGAGATCCGCCAGCGCCTCGTCACGTGCGAGCAGCACCCGGACCAGGGCCTCGGGCTGCGTCGTCAGCGCCTCCAGATGCTGTCCCCGCGCCCTGGCCTCGACCACGCCCGGCAGGCTCGCCACCTCGTCGGGCGCGATCCGGGTGACGCAGCGCACCAGACGGCCCGCCGTGCGCGACTTGATCTCCGCCGGGGTGCCCTCCGCGATCCGCCGCCCGTTGTGGATCACCACCACGCGGTCCGCCAGTGCGTCGGCCTCGTCCAGGTTGTGCGTCGTGAGGACCGTGGTGCGTCCGGACTCTCTGAGCGCCCGGATCTCGCTCCACAGCCGGTGCCGGGCATCGATGTCGAGCCCCGTGGTGGGTTCGTCCAGGAACAGGAGTTCCGGATCGCCCGCCAGCGCCAGCGCGAACATCACCCGCTGCTTCTGGCCTCCGGAGAGCTTCCCGTACCTGCGCCGGGCGAGATCCTCGAGGCCCGCCATTGCGAGCAGGCGCGCGGCCGGGATCGGTGCCGGGTAGTAGGCGCGGAAGAGTTCGATGTGCTCGCGGACGGTCAGATTCGCGGAGATGCCCGAGATCTGGAGCATCGCCCCCCGGCGCACCCGCACTTCCGGTGCTCCCGGAGCGAAGCCGAAGACGCTCGCCGCGCCCTCCTGCACCTGCAGGCTCCCGAGGAGCAGACTGATGGCGGTGGTCTTCCCGGCGCCGTTGGGACCGAGCACTCCCAGCACCTCGCCACGCCGGACCGCCAGATCCAGATCGTCCAGCGCCAGCACCGTTCCGTATCGATGTGTTACGCGCGAGAGGCTGGCGAGGGCAGGGCTATGCGCTGTACCGGCTTGCATAGGGCCAGCCTACGAGCCGGCGGTCGGGGCTGTTTCGGGGGTGTCGGCGTAGAGGCCGTGACCACGCCGCCGACTCCCTGCAGTCTTAATCACAAGAGCCTCGAGGGATGTCCACCCTCGGGGCCCCTACCTCAGCGTCTTGCTGCGCCCGAAACCGTGCTTCAGGACTTCGCCGGGGTGAACCGGCTCCAAGCGAGTCACCGTGTAGCTCCCTCCCTGGGTGCGCCCAACCGGGAAAATCAAAAGCGCAACTTTCGATTTTCCCGTTTGCAGGTCGTCAATCGCCTCCCCTCACACCCGCACCGTCGCCTGAAACGTCGGCGGCTGCCGCACGTTCGTCGCCTGCTCGAACGCATACGCGAGCCGGATCAGCGTCGCCTCGCTCCAGGCGCGGCCGCAGAGCGACATCCCGATCGGCAGCCCGTGGATGAACCCCATGGGCACCGACATGTTGGGATAGGCCGCCATGGCCGGGGGGGTCGAGCATCCGCCCCCGCCTCCGCCCGACGCGTCCAGCGGATCCTGCATGGCGGGAATCCCCGACGTGATCCCCACGAGAGCGTCCAGCTCGTGCTCGTCCATCGCGCGGTCGATCCCCTCGTCGCGCGAGAGCCGATGGCTGGTGGCCAGCGCGTCGATGTAGCGCTGGTCGGTCAGCGGCCCCCGCTCTTGGGAGCGCACATGGAGCTCCTGCCCGTAGAGGGCCAGCTCCAGATCAGCGTTCGCCTCGTTGTATTCGATGAGCTCGGCGAGCGACTTGATCGGCGCGTCGGGGCCGAGCGATGCGAGATAGGCGTTCAGATCGGCCTTGAACTCGTGGTACAGCACCTCCATCTCGTACTCGTTGCCGAAGCGCAGCTCCCCGGGGAGCGTGACCGGATCGACCACCGTCGCGCCTTCCGCGCGCATGACGTCGAGCGCCTCCTCGAACAGCGCGTCGACGCGGCTGTCGAAACCGGCGTACTCGTGCAGCACGCCGACCCGGGCGCCGCCGAGGCCGGCGGGGTCCAGCGCGCCGGTGTAGTCGGTGAGGAAGTTGCCCGCGCTCGCGGCGGTGAGCGGGTCGCGAGGGTCGACGCCGACCATCGTCCCGAGCATGATCGTTGCGTCGCGCACGGTGCGAGCCATCGGGCCGGTGCTGTCCTGGCTGTGGGCGATGGGGATGACCCCGCCCCGGCTGTGCAGGCCGATCGTGGGCTTGATGCCGACAAGGCAGTTGCGCGAGGACGGGCCGACGATCGAGCCGTCGGTCTCGGAGCCGATCGTCGCGACCGCCAGGTTGGCCGCCGCGCCCGCCCCGGACCCCGAGCTGGATCCGCCCGGGGTGCGGTCGAGCGCGTAGGGGTTCTTGCAGAAGCCGCCCCGGCCGCCGTCCCAGCCGCGGCCGCTCCAGCCGGACGCCCCGAACTCGAACGACTTCCAGCCCGCCCACTCGCTCATGTTCGCCTTGCCGAGCAGCAGCGCGCCCGCCTCGCGCAGCCGCGCGGCCACGAAGGCGTCCTGCGGCGCGATCGACCCAAGCAGCGCCGTCGAGCCAGCGGTGGTCGTCATCCCGTCCGCCGTATCGATGTTGTCCTTCAGGAGAAGGGGGATGCCGTGCAGCGGCCCCCGGGGCCCCGAGGCCTGGAACTCGCGGTCGAGCGCGTCGGCGATCTCGAGGGCGTCCGGGTTCACCTCGAGCACCGCGAACAGCCGCGGCCCCTGCCGGTTCAGCGCCTCGATGCGGTCGAGGTACATCTCCGTGATCGAGCGGCAGGTGTACTCTCCCGTCCGCATGCCCTCGTGGACTTCGTCGATCGTGATCTCGTCGAGGGCGAAGTCCGGCACACTGCCCGGGGTGCTCTCCTGCCCCGCTCCACCGCGCCCCAGACCAGAGTCGCCGCCCGGAGCCTCGCAGCCCCCGAGCGCGACCAGAGCGCCGGCTGCCGCGCCGGTGCCGAGAAACGTGCGTCGATTCATTTCGGACATGGATCACCTCGTGCGGTCAAGCCGGTCTCGCCAGCCGCTTCCACAAGCGTAGCGGCTGAACATCCACGGTGAGTTCGGCGTGACGTTCAGGCAACATCTCCGCGGGTGATCCGGCCCATCTTCGCGAGCGTTGAGACAGCGCCAGCTGTCGTTCGGGTTCGCACTCAACCCGCTGGGTGGTTGCCGAACCACCTATGAGCGTGTACTATGTATGACACACTACTCACACCTCCGACTTGCGATGCCCCAATTCGGTACGACGGCAAGACAGATCCGCGAACGACTCCGTGAGAGCGATCGACGTTTTTCCCTGCGCCAGGTCGCTCGGCGCGTGGGGGTGGAGCCGGCCTACCTGAGCAAGATCGAGCGCGGCGTGGTTGCGCCGCCCTCGGAGGCCACCACGGTGCGGCTCGCCCGCGAGCTGGGTCAGGATCCGGACGTCTTCCTGGCGATGGCGGGAAAGGTTTCGAGCGATCTGCAGGAGATCATCCGAAAGAGACCGAAGCTCTTCGCGGATTTGATCCGGCAACTCCGGGAGGCGCCGGACGAAGCGATCTTCCGGGTCGTGCGGGTCGTGCGGGACGGAGACTGGTAGACACTCACCCTTTGACAGGAGCACCAAACGCAATGATCACACTCGAGCACGATCAGTTGACGTTCCGGTTCCCGGACGTACATGCCGACGCCCGGTGCAGCATCGAGTTCCAGAGAACCCTGCGGATTCCGGACGATGACCGGACCTACTACCTGCCGCCGGGGCTGGGGCGGTTTCCGCTGCGCCACCTCGACGACTTCGAGGATCGCCTTAAGCGCGAGATGGTGCGTCGCGGCGGTGTCGTGATGCCGATTCACCAGGCCGAGGCACTCTGGATCAGCTTCGATGTGGGATACGACGAGCGCTTCAGGCACCCATACCCGGTGGCCGTGAAGATCGCCACTGGAAAGATCTGCGCGATCAGCGGTCAGCCGTGGGAAGAAGGCCTGAGCCAGGATCCGCAGAACTATGTCGTGCTGCCCGAGCAGCCGTGGCTGGACGGCTACTGCGTCGAGGAGGGCGTCATCCGGCAGTTCGTAGCGATGCCGCTGGGCGATGGATACACGGCCGAGGAACAGCTCACCGGCGAAGCGGTGCACGGTGGGCTCCAGATTGCGGCGTACCCGATGAAGCGGAAGGTCTTCGACGAGTTGCTGAGGAGGTACGAAGAGTCGTTGGCGGACGAGATGCGGCGTTCGCCACCGCCCGACGGGTTCGATATGGTCTGCAGCCCGCCCGCCAAGGAGATGGGTCTGGCCCCCGGCGGCCGCATGCGCCAGGAGATCTACGACGATCCTCATGGACTGGACGTCTGGGACCAGGAGCACGGCAGCCGATGCTTCGTCACGATGGCGAACTCGGCACAGTGGATGGCCATTACCGGAGAGCATCCTCCCACCGTCCCGCCGACGGCAAGACAGTATGCCAAGGCCGGACTACCGTGGTTCGACTACTACGATGCGGATCACGAGGCGATCGCCGGTGCCGAGGAACTGGCCGGACTCAAGAGCGTGAAGGCGATGGGGCAGAAGCTGGGCAAGTCTCCCCTGCCGGAAAACGAGTCGAGCGGAGTTCCCGTCGTCGTCCTGAAGCCCAAAGCGACCACGCAGGCATCGCATGCGGGTAAGGGAGAAGGACCGTGTTGACCCCCGAACGCCGTGCCTCTACACAAAATCGTCGCAGATTTTCGTCGTTTTGTCGCACACGCATTTGCCAAACCTCGCCCTCGGCGCGACATTTGCAGAGTCCGTAACGGCGGAAGAAGGCAGCAGTTAGCTGGAGCCACATGATCCCGAAAGCCAACGGGCGGATCCCGCGCCGCGTCGATCGACTGCCTCCGTTCCCGGAGGGGTGGTACTTCATCGCGACGCGCGACACCCTGCTGACGGAAAAGCTCATCGAGAAGACCTGGATGGGCGAGCAGATCGTCGCCTGGTGCGACGACGACGGCCGCGTCTGCGTGGCGGACGCGTTCTGCCCCCACCTGGGCTCGCACCTGGGGCCGACGGCCGGCGGCACCATCCGGGACGGCTGCCTGGTGTGTCCCTTCCACGGCTTCACCTTCGATGCCACCGGCCAGTGCGTCGCCACGCCCAACGCCCCGGCCCCCAGGGCCGCGAAGCTCAAGCTCTACGAGACCCGGGAGATCCTGGGCATGGTCTTCGCCTGGTATGGCGCCGGTGGGCGGGCGCCGCAGTGGGATCTGCCGGAGGAGCCCCCCACGGGCGCGGACTGGAGCGGGCTGCGTTCCACCACCATGCGCTTCCGTGGCCATCCCCAGGAGACGACCGAGAACTCCGTGGACGTGGAGCATCTGGAGTACACGCACGGCTACCGGGATGTGGAACCGACAGCCTTTTCCATCGACGGCGCCTACCTGAAGAGCTGCTTCGAGTTCACGAACGTCCGCACCGTCGCGGGGCTGATCGACATCGTATCCGAGGTCTCGGCCGTCACCCACGTCCATGGGCTGGGCTACTCGTTCGTCGAGGTTCACGAGAAGACGATCGGCATGGATTCCAGGCTGTGGGTCCTCTCGACTCCGGTCGACGGCGAGTTCGTCGAGTTGACGCTGGTCAGCCAGGCGCGCGAAGTCGCCAGGCCCGGGCGCTACATCGCCGGGCTGGGGTTCCTGCCGAAGAAGCTCCGCAACAGGCTGATGAACCGCATCCTGATCTACGAGGAGCGGCGGTTCGTGGCGCAGGACGTGGTGATCTGGGAGCGGAAGCGCTACCAGTCCCCGCCGCGTCTCTGCCGGGCCGACGGGCCCATCGGCAAGTACCGGCTGTATTGCCGTCAGTTCTACTCCGACATAGGTATGAGTAAGACCGCCGGTCCAGCTTCGGATCGTGAGCTGCGCCGCGCGTGGGCGGATCGAATCGGATCCGGGCATCTGCCGGAGGGGAACGGGACATGATGGAACTGAAGCTCATGGTGAACGTACTGATGATGGCGCATCACTTTACGCTCGAGGTGGCGCCGAAGAACTACGAGCACCGTGTCAGCCCCTTCCCGTCGATGAAGCCGAGCCGGAAGCCGGAGTTCCGCATCGCCGGGAGGGTCTGCGAGGTGCCGGTCTGAGACGCGGATTCATCCTCGGAAGACGATGATCCGCCAGCCGCCGCTGCGAGCCGGTTCGGGAGAGGGTTTGGAAGTACCCGGTGCCTACGTCGCGGGATACGAGGCCGCCCGCCAGCACGATCCGGAGCTCGCGGAGGCCTACGTCCGCAACACGATGATCGGCGATCCGCTGGCGGATGCCGTCGTTCGGGATCTTTCGGACCTGGATCCCGGGGAACTGCACCAGACGCTGGCGCAGGCACTGGACAATCCCCACGCACCGCAGACGGGCGCCCCCGATTCCCTCGTCGAGTTCGTGGAGTACTCGACCGCCGTGCCGGACTGGTTCGATGCCGACATCGCCCGCATGGCCTCGCGCGCCTTTCTGCGAAACTCGGACATCGTTCTCGCGGCCCTGGTGGGCGGCAGCATCGTCGAGGGGTTCTCCACCCTGATCAGCAAGTCGTTCCGGATCCGGGGACGGGTCACCAACTCGGGTGTGCGGCGCCTCAAGCAGAACGGGATGCAGCTTGTCGAGCAGTACCTGCCGGGTGGAATGGAACCCGGGGGGGACGGATGGAGGCTCACCCTGCGCGTCCGGCTGGTGCACGCTCAGTCCCGATACCTGATCAACCAGTCCGATGAATGGGATCACGACCGGCTGGGAGAGCCGATCAGCGCCGCGCACGTGCTCCTGGCCGGGGCGGCCTTCTCGGGCCGGCTGATGCGGCACGTGGCCACGCTGGGGGGCGACTTCAGCACGGAGGAGCGGGAGGCCTACATCCACGTCTGGCGCTACACGGGGCTGCTGATGGGCATCCCGGAGGATCTCATCTTCGACGACGAAGCCTCGGCTTGCCGGGCGTTCGAGATCGGCTCCATGTGCGAACCTCCCGCGGACCTGGACGCCATCATCATGGCCAACAGCATCGTGAACAGCGCGCCCGTCATCATCGGTGTCACGGACCCCGCAGAGCGCCGGAAAATGGCCCGCGTCGTGACCCAGGCGTCACGGGAGCTGATCGGCGAGAAGCTCGCCGATTCATTCCTGTTTCCCACCCGCAGGCGGAAGGTGATCCCCTGGATGCGGATTCAGAACCGGTCCCGGGGCGTCATCCGCAAGGTGCTTCCCCGCTTGGGGGCGAAGCAGGATCGCGCCCGGTTCGACACCCTCATGGAGTTCGCCGGCTTCGAGAAGCTGAGGTACTCGTACCGGTTGCCGACCGCGCTGCACGACGAGCACTCGTCGGACTGGTAGATCGGGTCCCGGCCAGCGACACCAGGCCTGCGCCTAGCCCCCGACTCGCGTGAACGTGAACGTTCCGATGGGCGCGTCCGAGAACGGGGTCATGCCGCGGAGGCTGCGGATGGGCTGCCTGGGCGAGGAGTCGGCGTTGGCGGAGGTGCAGGTGGTTCCGTCGTCGGTGCCCGAGTCGTAGGGATAGAGGGTGACCTGGAGTTCGTCCACCCACAGCCCCAGGTCGTCCATCAGCGACAGCGCGGAAACGCCCACGAACCAGTCGGGGCTCGGCGCGATCATGGTGACCAGGGTGACGAGGGGGTAGTCCCCCCGGACGACGACGCGGGAGACGGTCGCGCTGGCGGGGCTGGTGCCGAGGCCGGGTCCGCTGATGACGGAGAGGACGGCGGCCGGGAGGTGCGCGCGGATTTCCGACCTGAGCGTGCTGGTCCCTCCCGTCTCGGCCATGCTCTCGATGCCGGGGGTGGCCGTCTCGCCGCTCGCCCAGAAGCGGACGCCGTCGTCGTGCACCGCGCCGATGAGCGGCGAGAAGTGCGCGCCGCCCGGGTAGTCGGTCGGGTGGGTGGCGGCGCTCCAGGTGGCGTTGAAGACGACGCTGTAGACGGCGGAGTCGGGCGGGGAGGGAAGCTCTCCCGCGGCCGCACGGATGTCGGTCGACACTCCCCCGGCCACCGACGCCGTGAGGGTCTGGGCGCCGGCCGCATCGCCGAGCGTCCAGGTCGTGCGGGCCAGGCCGGCCGCGTCGGTGGCCGCGGTGGCCGGGTCGGCGGATCCGTGCCCGGCGGCGGCGGAGAAGGTCACGGTGACGCCCGCGAACGGCGAGCCGCCCGCGTCGTCCACCCGCACCACCACGGGCTCGGCGAGCGGGCTGCCCGCCATCCCCTCCTGCCCGCCCCCCGACACGACCACAATGGCGGCGGGGGCGCGTGGCGGCTCCCCGGGCGGCTCGGTACCGGAGTCACCGCCGCAGGCGGCCAGCGCCGCAATGACGGGGATGCTTCGGAGGAGGGGCGGGAGGCCGTGGCTGTGGACGGAGGTCGATGCCCGCCGCCCGCCCGCATCACCCAACGCGGTCAGGACGGCAGCTCGCGCACCTGCTCTGCGATGCGGAACTTGAGGTCCTTGCTCGGCTTCATCGACGGAAAGGGGCTGAATCGGAACTTGTAGTTCGCCGGGGACACCTCGATCGTGAAGTAGTGCGCGACCAGAAGGAGGTTGACGCCCAGTTGCAACTCCATCCACCGGGAGCCGAGGCACCTGTGTGTGCCCAGGCCATAGGGAGCGTACCCCGGGCTGCGGTGCTCATTGCGGGGATCCTTGTAGCGGTCGATATCGAAGGTGAAGGGGTCCGGGAAAACATCCTCCATGAAATGCGAGGCTGTCTGGGCGATGGCGACCCGCGTTCCAATCGGTATCTCGTAGTTCTCGACCACCCAGGTGTTCATCACGTTCCGCATGGACATCGGGACGATCGGGTACAGCCGCAGGCATTCCTTGATGAAACGGCGGGTGACGTCCATCGCGGAAAGGTTGAGGTCGTCGCCATCCGGTTCCCCGTTTTGGAAGAACACACCGGCCTCATCCCGGATTCTGGCATAGAGCTCTGGCTGTGACGCCATGGCATAGAGCGCGCAGTTGAATCCATCCCCGAGATACACGCTGGCAACCAGCGCGGCCGACAGGGCGAACCGCAGATTCGACTCCGGTACGAACTGTGGATCGCTCGCGTGCAGGCTCAGCCAGTCATCGGCAAGGCTGCGCGGGCAGCCGGCCCGCTGGGCGGGAGTATGGACGCTGTAGACCCGTTCCAGCAACGTCTCCACGGCCTGCGCCCGGCGCTTCATTCCCGGGGTCTTCAGCATGAACTTGGGAAGGCCGTTCAGGATGTGGACGTTGAGTGCGCGTTCCTTGAACACGATCAGATCGTCGATGATATCCTGCGAATCCACGCTCAACATGAGAGGAGAGATCTGGCTGTTGATCATGCGTCGGCAAAGGCGTCTTGCCGGGTAGGTGTCACCCACCGCCCAATCCGCCATGTATGCACGGGCCTGACGAAACAACAGGTCTCCCTGTCCCGCCAGCCTCGCGCGCGAGACGCCTGGCGCCATGGCCCTGCGAAGCCGGAAGTGGTCTGCGCCATCCAGGGAGGGCAGGACTCCGGACGCACCATAGACTTGCTCGAAGTCGGCGAAATAGTCCCTGGCTCTCAGATATCTGCGCCCGTGCCGATTCACCCCGCGGTTTGCCCGTGGTCCGGCAAGGAAGACCATGGGTTGCGAGAACGGCGGCCGGAGCTCGAACACCGGGCCGTACTCCCTGGCCAGATCCGCGACGAGCGCGGGCAGGTTGCCACTACGCAGGTGAGGGTTCGACAGCAACTTGCGCAGCGAGGCACGCGGAATCTGCTTCGCGAGGCGGGACCGTTGAACCACCGGGCCACCGAGGTTGGTCACCACCGCGGCCGCGATCGAGCGGCCGATCAGGTCCATCTTGCAGATGAGCTCGATGCGCTCGTGGGCCTCGTCGTCCAGTTGGAATATGAAACGAAAGACATCACACGAGTTCACCAGGCAGATGATGATGATGTCTCTCGGGTCGGGGATCTCCTCGGTGAAGATGACCTTGCCGATGCGCGTCCTGATGAACTGGCGCGCGGTGCCTTCCTCGGTGCCGCCGTACAGTTCCGTCTGCCAGACCCTGCGAGCCAAGGTCCAGAACTCGCCGTCGTGATGTTCCAGGATCTTGAGTTCAACCAGCCGGTCCAGCGTCAGATCGATGATCGATTCGGCACGGTGCGCGAGGCGCTCGATCCAGTACTGGGCGTTCCGTTGAACTTGCTCGCCTGCGATTTCCTCCAGAATGGGGTCCAGTGCGGGGTCGCCCGTTTCCGTCGCGTCCACCAGGAACAGCGACTCCATGTCCGTGTCGATGCGCGTCAGGAGCGAGAGTTCCGCGAGCACCGCGCCGATGACGGCGCAATGCAGCCGCCAGCCGGGTACCTGGTGGAAGTAGCCGTTTTCCTCGTTGAGGAGCATCAGGATGAGCTCCTCGGGCAGCGTCAGCGCCTGGGTGGAGACATTCTCTGTCGCAACGGCCATCAGCGTTGGCCCCTCGTCTCGATACGGGAAGACTGCCTCACCAACCTCGGCAACCTCATGCTCCGTTTCTCTTCGTCAGACGCCGGGACGGAAGGTTCAGCCCCGTTTCGGCGGTCGCCCAAACCCGAGCTTGCTACAGCTAAGATACACTTGAGCATGAGCATAGCTCCACGGGCACGGCTGCGTCAAACGGAATCTGTCGCGAGAAAGCGTCGTTGTGACGCAACACCGGACGGTTCTTCGAGGGCCGATCCCCGGATCGCGTTCGCCGGCGGTATCGCGGGCACCGCGGGGTGCCTTGACGGTGCACGGCGAGTACCCAATGAGTATCCTGTCCGTGCGCGTCCCTCGTCCACACCCAGGCCGATCCAGCACAAATGAGTCGGAACCCAGACAACCACGGCGAACCGGGCGGCCCCATTGCCTATATGGCGAGCAACAGCGTCGCCGCCAATCTGCTGATGCTCGGGATCATCGCAGCGGGCCTGGTGTCGCTGACCGGTCTCGAGCAGGAGGGATGGCCCGAGGTACCCTTCAACCAGTTCGAGATCTCCGTGCCCTTCCCCGGCGCAACCCCCGAGGAGGTTGAAGAGGCCATCGTCGTCAAGATCGAGGACCAGGTCAGGGGACTCGCCGATGTGAAGGCGGTCAGGTCCATAGCCGCCCCGGGGATGGCGTCCGTCAGGGTTGAAGTCAACTCCGGCACGGACATGGGCGCCAAGAAGGACGAGATCGAGTCGGCGGTCGGGCGTATTCAGACGTTTCCGGGCGGAGCCGAGCGGCCCCAGATACGCGAGATGACCAACGCCCAGAGCATGATTCGGCTGATCGTCTACGGCGACGTTCCCGAGCGCTCGCTGAAGGAACTCGCGTACCGGATCGAAGACGAACTCGCTGCGCTTCCCTCCGTCTCCCAGGTCGTGACCAGCGGAGTGCGCAACTACGAGGTTTCGATCGAGGTGCCGCTGCAGCGTCTCAGGGCTCTCGGCCTGACCCTGACCGACATCGCGAACACGATTCGCAGTAACTCACTGGACCTGTCCGCGGGGAGCATCGATACCCGGGAGTCCCAGGTGCGGGTGCGCACACTTGGCCAGAGCTACGACCAACAGGATTTCGAGGAAATCGTTCTCCTCAGCCGGGACGACGGCACGGTCGTGCGTCTGGGTGACGTCGCCGAGGTGCGCGACGGTTTCCAGGACTCCGATCTGATCGTGCGGCATCAGGGCCGGCCCGCCGTCTTCGTCGAGGTATCCCGGGCGGAGGGCGAAAGGGTCATGAGCGTGGCCCGTGCCGTCAAGGAGCATGTGGCGAACGAGGTGGTGCCTTCACTCCCCGGCGGCGTGGGCGTGACCATCTGGAACGACGATTCCACGGCGTTCTCGGAGCGTGGCGCCCTCCTCCTCAAGAACGGGGCTCTGGGGCTGCTGCTGGTGTTGATCGCGCTGGGCCTGTTTCTGGAAGTCCGGCTGGCCTTCTGGGTAGCCGTCGGCCTTGGCGTTGCGGGGATCGGCGCCCTGGCCGCCATGATGGTGTTCGACATCCCGATCCACGCTGTCTCGCTCTTCTCGTTCGTACTCGCCATCGGAATCATCGTGGACGATGCGATCGTCGTCGCCGAACATATTCATCTGGAACGAATGCGAGGGACGCCGGGCACTGTCGCCGCCATCCGCGGTGCGCGGCGGATCAAGGTGCCGCTGATCTTCGCGGTGCTCACCACCATCGTTGCGTTCGTTCCCCTGCTCTTCATTCCCGCGGGGTTCGGAGAAGTCTGGAAGGCGCTGCCCATCATCGTCATCGCCATGCTGGTGATCTCGCTGATCGAATCGCTGCTGGTGCTGCCCAACCACCTGTCGCACCATCTGCACGGTCCGGACTGGGCGCCCCGCACCGGCGCGGAGCGGTTCGTCGGCCGCATCCAGGGTCGGGTCGACTCCCTGCTGAACAGTTTCATACAGGGCCCCCTGGATCACGGGATGCGGTTCGCGACCGATCGACCCGGCGTGACGCTCTCCGCAGCCGTCGCTCTCTTCATACTCACCGTTTCCCTGCTGCCGGCCGGCATCGTACCGACCACCTTCGCGACCGAGGTCGAGGGGGACTTCGTAACCGCCACCCTTCAGATGCCGGACGGAACCACCGCGCAGCAGACGGATGCGGTGGCACGGGAACTGGAGGCGGCCGGTCACCGGGTCATCCAGCGTCTTTCCGAGGGCCGGCCCGAAGATGCGTCTCCGCTTCTGTCCGGCGTTACGGTTGTCGTCGGCCAGCGGTCGCGGATCGAGACCGGAGGTCTCAACCCCTCGCCCACGCTGAACCCCGAAGCCAACATCGCCACCATCGAGTTCAAGCTCCTGCCGGCGCAGCAGCGGCGCATCACGTCGGGAGAAGTCATGCAGGCCTGGCGTGAGGAGGTGGGCATCCTGCCCCATGTGCGCGGGATCACCTTCATGAGCGAGATCTACACGCTGGGCAACCCGGTGGAAGCCGTGCTGTCCCATCCGGATCCGGAGCGCCTGGTTACGATTGCATCGTCCGTGGTCGATGAGCTCCGTCGAGTGGGGGGTGTCTTCGACATTCGCTCGGACCACACGCCCGGCATCCCGGAAGTCCAGTTGGGATTGCTGCCCGAAGCACGAACCCTCGGCCTCACGCTCGACGCGCTTGCCCGGCAGACGAGAGCCGCCTTCTTTGGCGCGGAGGCCCTGCGGGTGCAGCGGGGACGCGACGAAGTCCGGGTCTACGTCCGGCTGCCCGAGGAGCAGCGCAACTCGATCACCGACATCGAGAGCTACCTCGTCCGTACGGCAACCGGCGCCGAGGTGCCGGTGAGCCGCGTGGCTTCACTGAGCGCGGCCATGTCGCCGCCGGCCATCCGTCGCCAGGACGGCCAACGCGTCGCCACGGTCACTGCCGATGTAGACGCAAGTGTGATTTCCGCCGGGGAAGCCAATGGCATTCTGGAGAACACCATCCTCGCGGGACTGGTCGATACGGAGCCTGACCTGACCTACGCCTTTGGTGGCGAACAACAGCAGCAGATCGACTCTCTGGGTGCGCTCTACCGCGGCTTCGCGATAGCGTTGCTGATTATCTTCGCGCTGCTGGCCATTCCGCTGCGTTCCTATACCAAGCCGTTCATCATCATGGCCATCATCCCGTTCGGGTTCGTCGGCGTGATCCTGGGCCACTGGATCCTGGGAGTGGCGGTGAGCGCGGAGTCCTTTGTCGGGATATTCGGCCTGGCCGGCGTGGTGGTGAACGATTCCCTGGTCATGATGGACTTCATCGATCAGGAACTTGAGGAGGGCCTTCCGGCGCGCGAGGCGATCATCGAGGGGGCCAAGGGCCGTTTTCGCCCGATCATGCTGACTTCGCTCACCACCTTCCTCGGCTTTACGCCGCTGATTCTCGAAGACGCCATTCAGGCGCAGTTCTTCGTCCCCTTCTCCGCCTCGATCGGGTGCGGCATCCTCTTCACCACGGCCATCCTGATGTTCCTGGTGCCCGCGCTTTCCTCGCTGCGCCTGCACTTGACCACCCGGGGCTCCTAGCCCTGAAGAGGCTTGCGCGCCAGGAAGCAGTAGAGCGGCGTGAAGATCCCGGTCCTGCCGCCGTCGACATAGGCGTCTGCAGTCCGATCCATGAGTTTGGCAACCTCCGCCGATCCCTTTGGGAACACCCGCAGAAGCTCGGCCAGCCGGGTTCCCCAGGAAAACACCTTGCGGCCCATGGGAGTCCGGAAGAGAGCGGTGCCGAGCCATCCGTGCCGGGTTTCCAGGGGCCGATACCACGGCGTCGCCGGACCGGTCTCGTCGACAGCGAGGTCTGTCGCCTCGAGGACCTCGAATCCCGCGGCTTCGAGGGCCCGGTCTACCTCACCGAACGTTGCAATGTCCTGAAGCGCGATGCCGTGCATCAGTTCCCGCTTGATGGCCCGGTGGCGATCGTCGTCGGGATTGTACATATCCGTCATGCACATTTCCTGGCCCCAGAAAAGGGCTCCGGGCTTGAGGATACGGTGGATTTCGGCAAACGCGCCCGCCTTGTCGGGAGCATGGCAGGTCGATTCGATCGCGTAGCCCCGGTCGAAGGTGGCGTCTGCGATGGAGCTCATATTCATGAAGCTGCAAGCGAGGCAGTCAACCAGGTGATCGAGCCCCGCCTCGGCATTCAGCGACCTGGCCCTGCTCAGTTGGACTTCATTGCTGTTGATTCCCAATACCCGGACCCCGGCCTCGCGGGCGACGCGGCGCATTGGACCCCCGACGCCGCAACCGATGTCGGCCACCGTCATGCCTTCACGCAGTTCCAGCTTGGCGATCATCTGCCGCTGGTGCCGAATCTTTGAGTCCTTCAGGCTCTCGTCGGGCGACAGCGGCGCGAAGTGCAGGGATTCTCCCCAGTGGAAGACCATCAATTCGTTGCAAAGGTCGTAGTACTCCGTTACGGTCCGGGTGTGGTCGTAGTCGGCTGCGCCGCCATCCGCGCCGAACGCTCTGTCCGTCCATCCTTCGAAATCCCGCACGCGACGGCTGACGTTCGTTTCGCCGAACGCGGCCTTCAGTCCATCGGATAGTCGACGCAGAGGCATGGCAGGTCCTGGAGAGGCACTGGCGTTAAAGTCGTCCGCAACGGTTGTTTGGCGCGAATCAAGGTGAAGGTACACGGTGCCTTCAGGCAAGGGGGACGGCGATAGCGATGGGCAGGCGGCGCAAGGGGCGGCAACAGGGGTCGCCGCTTCATGTCGGCTACTGCCCCCAAACCAGCCGCCAGCCCTCTGGTTCCAGGAGGGGGCGCGTTCCGGTACGTTTCGTGTCCCAACTACCTGGGAGAGCTGCTGGAGATGACGACTCGACCGGCTCCGGGCGTTCTGCTCGCCGCCCTGGCGGTCGGCACGATGCTCGGGCGCCCGATGAATGGGTCCGCGCAGGAGCCCGTGGGGGCACCGGCTGCCCCGGCGTCCCGTCCCCTGACTGCCGATCGCCCCGATTTCACGGAAGCGGCATCCGCCGTGGGCCGGGGCGTTCTCCAGATCGAGTTCGGTTACACGTTCGGCGGAGACTGGTCCGACGGCAATTCGGTCCAGACGCATACGCTGGGCGAACTGCTGCTGCGCGCGGGGGTTGCGGCGGACTGGCTCGAACTCCGGGTGGCGGCCAGCCCGGTGACCCGCGTGAGCTCCGCGGGCAGCGGAGCCAGCGACAGCGGGATCGAGGACCTCTACCTGGGGGCCAAGGTCGAACTCACCCGGCAGACGGGTCGCCTTCCGGCGCTCGCGGTCCTGCCGCAGATGACCCTGCCCACGGGCAGCACGCTGTTCTCCGGCGGACGCGCGCTGCCGGGCGTGAATCTCGTCTACAGTTGGGAGGCGCCCGGAGGACTCTCCCTGGCGGGCAGCACGCAGGTCAACCTGGCCGTCGCGGATGGCGAGGACAGCTACCCGGAGTGGGCCCAGTCGGCGGTCGCGGGCGCCGGCGTCGGGACGCGCGGGGGCGTGTACGGCGAATGGTACGCGTTCTTCCCCACGGGGGCCGATGCCCCGCAGGAACACTACTTCAACGCGGGCCTGACCTGGCTCACAGCCGACGATTCGCAATGGGATGTCCGGGTCGGCGTCGGGCTGAACGATGCCGCCGAAGACTTCTTTGCGGGCGTGGGGGCGGCCATCAGGATGCGCTGAACCTCGCCCAGCGTGGGTCCGGCGCGAGCCTTCGGCGGCGCAAGGCCTGAAGCGACGGCTACGCCCCGGCCCGGGCCGGAGCGGCGTCCACCCGCACCGTCACGATGTCGGCATCCTCGTACTTGTGGTGGTGCACCGATGTCGCGAGGTGGCGAAGGAGCCGCAGCGAGATCTCGTGCTCCCCGGGCTCCTCGGCGGCGCGCCCGCCGAGCACGGCCATGCGGTCCTCGATGTTGCCCTCGCCGCTGGCGGCCAGAAACTCCATCTCGACCCCGCCCGAATCGGTGCGCGCCGTCAGCCTCAGGCGCCGTTGTCCGGCCGACGGCTCGCCCTCGCCCTGCTCGATGAGCAGCAGCAGCGTTTCCTCGGCGGCGTGCCCGAGCCGGAGCCCGGTCTCGGCCCCGAGGCGCTTGCGGCTGGCGAAGCTCTCCAGGAACTCCTGGATCTTCGGCAGCGACTGCACATCGAGCGTCGTCTGCATGCGCACGCGCCTCGGCCCGGTCAGCTCCATGAACGCCGTCAGCACGAGCGCCGTCAGCCCTCCCGCCGTCATGCCGTTGCCGAGCAGTTGCTGCAGGAAGGGGTTCAGCGCCGCCGTCGAGATCTCGCCGCTCTGGCACCCGACCCCGACCCAGAACGACACCCCCACGATCGTGGCCTTGCGGTAATCCATGCCGTCCTGGAGGACGATCCGGGTCCCCAGCACGAACAGCACGGCGATGATCACCATGGCGTAGGCGCCGATCACGGGATCGGGGATGATGAGCAGCAGTGCCGTCAGCTTCGGAAGGAAGGCCAGTGCGCAGAAGATCAATCCGATGCAGATGCCCACCCGCCGTGCCGCGATCCCCGTGATCTCGACGATGGAGACGCTGCTCGAGTAGGTGGTGTTGGGGACGGTTGCGAAGAGTCCGGAAAGCAGGTTCCCCAGGCCATCGGCGGCCACCGCTCCCTGGACCGCGCGGTAGTCCGTGGCCTGCGGTTCCCGCCACGACACCCGCTGGATCGCCACCGCGTCGCCCACGGTTTCGATCGCGCCCACGAGGGTGACGAAGGTGTAGCCGGGGAGGATCGCCCAGAAGGCGGCGCTGAAATCGAAACCCAGCCCCGGCCAGCCGGCAGCGGGCACGCCCACCCACGCGGCCTGCGCGAGCGCGGTGGTATCGATCAGATCGAACGAGGCGGCGGCCACGCACCCGGCCGCGATGCCGATGATCGGCCCCCAGAGGCGGACCGGCCCGGTGAACTTGAGCATCACTGCGAGGGTTACGGCGAGGGTGGCCAGGACGGTGACGGGCGCCGCAAAGGGTGAGGCGCCGGGCGGGGCGTTGTCCTGAAAATCGAACAGGAAGGGCATCACGTTGACGGCGATCAGCATGATCACGGTCCCGGCGACCGTCGGCGTGATGATGCGGCGCAGAATGGAGAGGCGCCCGGCGAGGAGGAACTGGAAGAGCGACGAGGCGATCACGAGCGTCGTCAGCAGGGCAGGGCCCCCCTGCACCAGCGCGGCCACCGAGACGGCGATGAAGGCGCCCGAAGTGCCCATGATGAGGACGTATCCCGACCCCAGGCGTCCCAGCCGGATGACCTGGACGATGCTGGTCAGGCCGCTCACCATGAGCGCGCCGAACGCGCCCCAGGCGAGGTACGCGTCACTGCTCTCGGCGCTCCGAAGCACGATGGCGACGGTGAGAACGACGCCCCCGAGCGCCAGGATGCTGTACTGGAGCGCCAGCCCGATCGCCAGCGGCCACGGCGGACTCTCGTCGGGCTGGTAGCGAACGGTGGACCCGGACCCGCCTTCGTGCGATGCCATGCGGTATCTCCTCCTCCCCCAAATCCCTGCCGGTTTGTTGGTGGCCGCCGCGGGCGATGCCCGGGCTCGGGCCGCGGCAGATGGTCCAGCTTCGGCCGCGGTCATGGCCGCGATGTGACTAGCGCGTCGATCCTCCTTCCGACACCGGCCGCGTCTCCGCTCCCTCGCCTTTCACGTACGTGTCGAACCAGTCGACCCAGCGCGCCCACATATCGAGGTTGTTCTCGATGGCGCGCGGGGTGTGCGACTCGAACGGATACTCGAAGAGCGCCGCCGTCTTCCCCAGCCCGGTGAGCGCCTGGATCATGCGCCGCGACTGGATGGGATAGGTGCCCGAGTTGTTGTCGTCCGCCCCGTGGTAGAGGAGGAGCGGCGTGTTGATCTGGTCCGCCTTGAAGAACGGCGACATCTCCATGTAGACGTGGGGCGCCTCCCAGATGTCGCGCGGCTCGGCCTGGAAGCCCATCGGCGTGAGCGAGCGGTTGTAGGCGCCGTCGCCGGCGATGCCCGCGCTGAAGAAGGGGGTGTGGGCCAGGAAGTTGGCGGTCGCGAAGGCCCCGTAGCTGTGGCCGCCGTGTCCGATCCGGTCCATGTCGATCACCCCGAGGCCATCCACCGCGCGCATCGCCGCGTACATCGCGTCTACCATATTTGATATATAGTAGTCATTATAGTTCTCGCCTACGATGGGAATATCCGGATATACGAGCGCGTATCCCTGGGTCAGCCATAGGTCGGACCAGCGGAGCCAGGTCAGGCGGGTGTACGCGTTGTGGTTGCGCGCGCGGATGGTGGCGTTGTTGAAGGCCTCCTCGCTCCTGTACTCGCGCGGATAGGTCCAGAAGATGGCCGGCACCCTGGTGCCCTCGACATAGTCGATGGGGAGCGAAACCCGGCCCTGGATCTCGAGGCCGTCGCGGCGCGTGAACTCGAAGTCGATGCGGCGCGCGGCGGTGAGCTGGGGGAAGGGGTCCACGTTGCGGGTCAGATTCTCCATCTCGCCGCCCCCCGTCCAGAGATAGCTGTCGGGGAAGGTGTTCCTGCCCTCGCGGCTCACGATCATGCGCTCGAGGTCGGGGTCCAGCGGGACCAGCGGCCGGTCGAAGCTGTCGCGCGAGCCTTCGAAGAGCCGCTCGGTGGATCCGTCGGCAAGGGAGACCCGGTCGACGAAGGGTTGGGGGCGGAAGTCCTCTTTCAACCCGCCGCCGCGCAGGTAGGCGCTCTCGCCGTCGGAGGACACCCAGGCATGGTCGAGCCCGTTGGCGGTGCGCGCGGTGAGCAGGTCGCCGGGGAGCGAGACCGCGTCGGCGGGATCGTGGAAGGGCACGATGATGTTGCCCTGGGACCCGTCGTCCAGTGCGAAGTGGGCAAGCGCGTTCTCCCCGTCCCGGCGCACCGAGGCGAAGGCGTGGCGGCCGTCCAGCGAGTACGTCACCTCGCTGATCGGGTCGTCGCTCGACGCCACCTCTTCCTCGTCGCCGTCGCCGAAGGGGGCGCGCAGCAGCATGATGCGGTCGGGACGCGGCGCGTCCGAGCCGGCGTCATCGTCGGGGGCGGCGCGATGCAGGTACGCGACACCGGCCCCGTCCGGGCGCCACTGCCAGTCGCGCGGGCCACTGCTCGGGCCGCCACCGCGGCCTTCCCGCAGGTCGCGCTCCTCGAGGGTCGCCAGCACATCGCCGCTCTCGACGTCCAGTACCTCGGTCACGCGCGGGAAGCCGGTGTAGCTGGCGATGAAGGAGAAGGGCCGCTCGATGCGGGTGGCGATCAGGTGGCGTCCGTCGGGGCTGAGCGAGACCGATTCGTACATCCCCGCGTCCCCGATCGGGCGGGGAGTCCGGCCGGGCACCAGCTCGACGATCTGACTGCGCGTGTAGTACTCGAACAGGTCGGAGTCGTGATCGCCCTCCAGCAGGAACGGCATCGTGCGCGTGGGCGTGGCCGCCGAGCGGGTGTGCCGGATGGTGGGCCCGTCGGGCAGAGAGGGCGTGGGAGGTGCGGCGCCGCGGTCCCCTGGCTCCGCAAGGGTGACGATCGACCCCGCGGGCGTCCACTGGAGCATCCGGGACGGCGCCGATCCCTGGCCCCCCGACGAGGTGCCCAGGCTGGCGATCACGCGCGCGTCGCCCGCCGCGGTCACGCTGCCGTCCTCGGCCGACGCGACCCAGACCTCGGTCCGTGCCTCCAGGTGCGCGAGGAACGCCAGCCGGTCACCTTCCGGAGACCACATCAGGTCGCTCACGTAGATCCCGTCGGGCAGTTCCAAATCCGTAAACGAGCGCTCGCTCAGCGAATAGAAGCGGAACCCGTAGAGCCCGTAGATGTCGAGGTGCCAGGGCCGGTCGGTGGCGGCCCGGAGTTCGAGCATGGCCAGGCGCAGGGTCTCCTCGCCGACCTCCTCGAGCGTCGACAGCTCGGTCGAAAGCGGAATGACGAAGTGGTCGCCGTCGGGGCTGACGTGGTTCAGGGTGGCGTAGTTCGGATCCGTCGCGAAGAGGTCCTGGATGGCCTGGTCGGGGAGGATGTATCCCCGGTCGATGTCGAGTCCGTCGCCGGAATCCTGGGCGAAAAGCGGCGATATCAGGCAGAACTGCGTCAGAAACAGGCCGATCGCCGGTATCCAGGTCGAAGGTCGGGGGCGGCTGTGCGGGTTCATGGCTGGCTCCTGGGAACGGGCGCCGGTGAGGCGGGATGGCGGATGCGGCTGAAGGTGGCCCACGCGGCGACGTCGCCGCAACCCGTTTCAGGAACCCGGAACCCTCCGTGACATATCTTCTGTGGCGGTGTCGCGCCGGGCGCCGCGATGCATGATTCCGACAGCGTCGGTCGCAACAGGAGAGATGGCTTGCCCGAGAAATACGACGTGGTGGTGGTGGGGGCCGGCTTCGCGGGTCTGGCCTGCGCACGCCAGGCGGCCCGGCGGGGCCTCTCGGTCCTGGTGCTGGAGCGGCAGTCCGGACCCGGCGCCCGCATCCACACCACCGGAATTCTCGTGCATGAGGCGTGGACCGAGTGGAAGGTGCCGGCCCCGCTGGTACGGCGAATCGACCGGGTCAGAGTCTATACGCCCGCCCACGACCATATCGAGCTGGAGCGGAACGGGTACTTCTTCATGGCCACCGATACGGCCCGGCTCATGCACCATCTGGCCCGGGAGACCCGACGCGCGGGTGTCGAGATCCGATTCGGACAAGGATACCGCGGTGTGACGCCGGGACCGGGTCCATTGCTGCTCCAGGCTTCCGGGGTCACCTGCCGATTCCTCGTCGGAGCCGATGGTGCGCGCTCCGCAGTGGCGGGGAGCTTCGGCCTCGACCGCAACCGCCGCCTCCTGAAGGGGGTCGAATGGGAATTCGAGCCCGTGGACGGCGTCGCCGACTGCCTGCACTGCTTCATCGATCCCGAGTTCGCCCCCGGGTACATCGGGTGGGTGGTGCCGGGGGTGGCGACGACGCAGGTCGGGCTGGCGCTGCACCGCGACCGGCAGGCCGACCTGCCGGGGTTCGTCGCAAGGCTCGACCCGCTCTTCGGGCTGTCGCGGAAGACGGTGGTGGAGAAGCGCGGCGGTGTGATCCCGTTCGGGGGACTGCTTCGCAACTTCTTCGGGGAACGGGTGATGCTCATCGGGGACGCCGCTGGGATGGTGTCCCCGCTGACGGCCGGGGGCATCCACCACGCCTGGCGGTTCGGCAAGATCGCCGGAGACGCCCTGGCCGACCATCTCGCGGGCGGAGCGCATCCCGGTCCGGTGGTGCGGCGCGCATACCCGAAACTGGTCTGGAAGCACGCCGCGCGCTGGGGCTACGACCGCCTTCCGGTGGCGCGGGCGCTCGAGGCCGGGCTGCTCACCCGGAGCATGTTCCGAAGGGTGGCGGCGAAAGTCTTCTTCGGGCTGTAGCCGGGCCTCGCCGTGCTGCGGTCTGCGGGCTGCTACTCCCCGACCCGCCTGGCCTGCGCCCGCCCCATCCCGATGGAGAGCGCGATCCAGATGCCCGCAAGCGGCACGGTCGAGGCCGCCACCAGCGCCAGCGTCATGCCGAGGGCCGCAAAGGTGGCGTCGATCCCCGCGCCGGTGGCATCCCCCGCGCGATAGAGGAACACGTCGACCACGGGCTTCGCCTTGTACTTCTCGGAGGGTGTGACGACGCTGAACAGCGTCTCCCGCGAGGGCCGTGAGATGGCGTAACGGGTCGCCCGGTGCACCGCCTGGAAGATCAGGATGACCCCGTACACGGGCCACACCGCCAGCACCGCGAACCCGGCGACCGTCACCAGCGGCAGGATCGCGAGGGTCCAGCCCACGCCCAGCTTCTTGATGATGCGCGTTGTGATGAAGATCTGGGTCAGGAGCGTCGCGAACTGGGCCAGGAAGTCGAAGTTGGCGAAGCTCTCCACCCGCTGGCTGAAGGTGTCGGTGGCCTGCTGGATGATGTTGGCCTGGGTGAAGTAGATCATGGTGTTGGAGATGGCCATGAACACCACCCACAGCCCGACGCCCAGCAGGTACGGGGAGGCCACGACCGCCTTGGCGCCCTCCCAGAAGGTGCCGCCGATCCGGGTGCTGCCGTCGGGCGCGGCGATGTCGCGGCGACCCTTCGGGAGCGCCTCCAGGCGGGAGGCGCGCGACCGGAGGGCCATCCGGTCCAGCCACAGCACCGTCGCGATCGCGATGCCGTAGCAGGCGCAGGCGAGCAGCATCAGCCCGGCGGGCAGGTAGGACGACTCCGTCATCCCGCTGATGATGCTGGTGGCCTCCGCCCCGGCCAGCGCGCCCAGGGTGCCGCCGATGCCGATGAAGGCGAACATCCTCTTCCCCTGGTCCACGTCGAAGATGTCGACCATGAAGGCCCAGAAGAGACTGGTGGTGAAGAGGTTGATCACCGTCAGCCACACGAAGAAGGTGTAGCCGACGCCGCGTGCAAGGGCGGTTTCGGCATCGGTGCCGATGAGCCCGCCGCCGGCCCGCACGTCCTGGATGATCAGCCCCGAGAAGACGAACAGGCACCCGATCACGAAGAGGAAGGCCACGGGTATGAAACGGCGCCGGTTCATGCGCGCCACCACTCCGCCGAAGGCGAGCACCGCCACCAGGGAAATGATCGAGGTGACGACGAAGAGCCAGCGCAGTTCGTCCATTCCGCGGGCGACGCCCATGGCTTCGCGCACCGGCCGCAGGAAGAAGTACCCGCAGAGAACGAAGAAGAAGAAGATCGCGGAGAGGACGGCCAGAGGCAGTTCGCCACGCTCCATGTTGAGAAGGCGCGCCGCGATGCCCTGATCCTGCGTCGTCGAGTCTGCCATGCGCCCCCCGATCCTCCGCGACAGTGCCGCCTCGCGCCGTGCCCCGTCTGGAAAGCGAAGCACGCCGGGAGGTCTGGATGGCCGTCCCGGAAGGCCCCGGCGGTGATGTGGGTTCGATGTAGGGAGGGCGCCGGATCAAGTCAAGCGGGCGGGCGTCCTCGCGCGGGGCGTCGCCAAGTGTGAATGGGGCATCCTTCCGAGGGTTCACGCCACCCCCAAAAGGGCGCATTCATGGGCCGTTGGGACGACTTCGGCCGGTTCCCTTTGCGCGCGCGCCCGCTGCGGCTACCATCAGGACTGCGAGCCTTCCATCGCCTATCCCGGAGGTCACCCGATGAACCCTTCCGCCTCGCGCCTTCTCCACGTCCGGAGCCCGAGATCGCGCGTCCGCACCGGACCCGCGAGCCCTCTCCCGCTCGTCCTTCTGGCCCTTCCGCTCGCGCTCTCATGCGCGCCGCCGGCCTCCGCGCAGGCGCCCGAACTCGTGTTCCTTTCCAACATCACGGGGACGACGGACGGCGACCGCGCCCTCACCACCATCGAGGAGCAGACCACGGCCACGCTGGATGCATTGGGGGCGGAGCTCTCCGGGCACGGGCTCGGATACGAGGATGTCGTCGCCGTCAACGTCTTCCTGCGGGATACCCGTCATTTCCAGGGGATGAACGGCGTCTATCGCACCTATTTCGCGGAGAATGCGCCCACGCGTGCGACCGTGAGGGCGGACCTTCCCGACGTGGGCGCGCTGATTCAGATATCTGCCGTAGCCACCCCGGACGACACCGAGGTCATTTCTCCGTCGGGGCTGCAGTCGCCGGCGCTGCCCTACTCGTGGGGAGTCCGGGCGGGCGACGTCCTCTTCATCGCGGGCGCCACGAGCCGCGATCCCGACACCTACCAGCCAGTGCGGGGCGACGTGCAGGTGCAGACCCGGCGCGTGTTCGGCAACATCGGGATGATTCTCGAGTCGGCGGGCATGGACTACGGAGACCTGGTCAGCTGCCAGGTCTTCCTCGACGACGTGCGGCTCTGGGGCGACATGAACGAGGCCTACCGCGAGTTCGTGACCGCGGACGATCCGCCCGCCCGTGCAGCGGTGCGCGGCGGGCTCATGAACTCCGATTTCCTGGTCGAGATCCAGTGCGTCGCGGAGGCTTCCGACGCGCGCGCCGTGGTTCGTCCCGCGGGACAGGGCCCCGGTCGGGCGCCGCTTTCGCCGGCCATCGACACGGGCGAGCGGCTGTGGCTGTCGGGGATGCTGGCGGCAGGGGAGGACATTCCGGCGGAGACGCGCAACACGCTGGACAGGTTAAATGCAACGCTGGAAGCTGCCGGGTTGGATTTTTCCAACGTAGCCAACGTCTGGGTGTACCTCACGGACGTGCGGGACGCCGAGGTGGTGCTGGAGGTTCTGGGCGAGGTGATGCCCGAGGGAGCCCCGGAGCCGACGGTGGCGGGCCTGCCGCTCGTGGGGCGTCTCGGCGTAGAGATTCAGATGATGGCGGTCCGCTGACATGGGCATGAAGCCGAAGCCGCTCAGCGTTGCGCTGCTGGGCACCGGCCGCATTTCGGAGACCCAGTTGGCCCCGGCTCTGGCCTCCGCCTCCGGGCTGCGGCTGTGGAGCGTGCTGAGCCGGGACCGCAGGCGCGCCGCCGACTTCGCGCGACGCCATCGGGCGAGGGCGCCGGAGCCGGGCTTCGACCGTCTGGACGAAGTGCTGGCCGACCCGGGGCTCGACGCCGTGCTGATCGCAACACCCGACGCGCTGCACGCCGACCAGGCGCTGGCGGCCATCGCGGCGGGCAAGCACGTCTTCGTGGAAAAGCCGATGGTGACCTCCTCGGCCGACGGGCGCCGCGTGGCGGAGGCGGCCGAGGCCGCCGGCGTGACCGTGGGGGTCGCCTACCACCTGCGCTGGCACGGGGGCCACCGCGCGATGGAGCGGCTCATCAGGGGCGGGGCTCTCGGGGCGCTCCGGCACATGCGGGTGCAGTGGACCTGGCCCGCCCCCGACGACTCCAACTGGCGCGCGGGGTCGGATGTGGGACGCTGGTGGAGCCTCGCCGGGGTGGGCACCCACTGCCTGGACATGATCCGCTGGTTCATGGTGCCGGGCTGCGGCGAGGTCGTGGAGGTGCGGTCCGCCACGAGCAGTGCGGTGTGGGGCGGGCCCCGCGACGAGACCGCCCTGGTGGCGCTGACCTTCGAGTCGGGCGCCACGGCGGAGTTCTGCTCCTCGGTGCAGTTCGAATCGCCTTCGCGGGTCGAGGTCTACGGCGACCAGGGATACGTCATCGGCAACCACACCCTGGGACCGCGGGGTGCGGGGACGGTCTTCACCAGGACCGGGATGGTGCCCTACGTGGTCCAGAACCCCTACGTGGGCGAGCTGGCGGACTTTGCCGCGGCGGTGCGCAACGGGCGGCCGCCGGCGGTCGACGCGCGCGAGGGCCTCCGAAACGTGGAACTGCTGGAGGAGATCAACTGATGGCAGGGGAGCAACTGATCGCAGGGAAGACAAGACGCGCCCGTCCGCGCGCGAGGGCGAAGGCAGGGCAGGTGAAGGTACCCCCTCTCGCACTCTCGGCCGCCGCCCTGGCGGCCGCGCTGGCCGCGACCACCTGCGATGCCCCCGCCCCCCCCCCCATCGACGTGGTGGAGGCCACCATCGCGGGCGTCCAGGAGGCCGTCTTCTCGGGCGCGACCACCTGCCGCCTGGTGGTGCAGGCACACCTCGACCGCATCGAGGCCTATGAGGACCGCATCAACGCGATCACGGTGGTGAACCCCGCCGCCCTCGACCGCGCCGACGAACTGGACGCGGCGCTGGCCGCCGGCGAGGAGCCGGGCCCCCTCTTCTGCGTGCCCGTCCTGGTGAAGGACAACTTCGACACCCACGACATGGTGACCACGGCCGGCTCGGTCGGCCTCGCCGCGAGCGTGCCGCCCGACGACGCGTTCATGGTGCGCCGCATCCGCGAGGAAGGCGCCATCGTGGTGGCCAAGACCAACATGGCCGAGTGGGCCTTCAGCCCGCGCCAGTCGGTGAGCTCGTCGTTCGACACCACCCGCAACGCCTACGCGCTGGACCGCGTTCCGGCCGGGTCGAGCGGCGGCACCGCCTCGGGGGTCGCGGCCAGCTTCGGCCTGATCGGGCTCGGCAGCGATACCGGCAACTCAATCCGCGGCCCGTCCTCGCGCCTGGCGCTGGTGGGCATCCGTTCGACCATAGGCCTCACCAGCCGGGACGGCGTGGTGCCGCTCGCCTTCGACCGCGACATCGCCGGCCCGATGGGGCGCACCGTGGAGGACGTGGCCCGGCTCTTCAACGTGGTGGCGGGCTACGACCCGGCCGATCCTTACACCGAGGCCGGGCGCGGGCGCGAGGAGGGCGACTACACCAGCTTCCTCGACCCGAACGGCCTCGAGGGCGCGCGCATCGGGGTCCTGCGGGCCCTGGTCGACACCGAAGAAGCGGACGAGGAGGTCGTCGCCGTCTTCGGGAACGCGCTCGCGGAGCTGGCCGGGCTCGGCGCCGAGATCGTCGATCCGCTCGGCTTCGACCTGCAGGCGCAACTGGAACGCGAGGGCATGTCGTGCCGGCGCTTTCGCTACGACATGCATGTCTATCTGCAGTCGCTGGGAGACGCGGCCCCGTTCACCGACGTGCTGGCCGTGCTCGAGACCGGGGAGTTCGGGGGCGACGCCGAGAGCGGGCTGCGCCGGTCGGAGGGCATGCCGCTGGACGTCCCCCCGGCCGAGTGGGATCCGCCCTGCCCGGACTACCTCGACAACCAGCAGCGGCAGGGCTACCTGGCCGACCTGACCGAGGCCATGGATGCCGCGGGGGTGGACGCCGTCGTCTATCCCACCTGGCTGAGCCCACCGGCGCACATCGACCGCGGCAACGAGGAATACAGCGGCGACAACAGCCAGCGGGTCGCGCCCGCCACCGGGATGCCCGCCATCACGGTGCCCATGGGGTTCACCGAGGGCACGCACCCGGCGGGACTGCAGATTCTGGCACGCCCGTACGACGAGGGCCTGCTCTTCCGCCTCGCCTACGCGTACGAGCAGGGGACGCTCCATCGGCGCCCGCCGCCGGGGTTCCCGGAGCTCGCGCATCGTTGACCCGGGCGGGACCGCCGCATCCGGCAGCAGCGCCCACCGCGGTCTGGAGGGGCTGAGGTGAGCGCACGATGATCCGACGCGTCCTCGAGCGCACCTTCGGCTACTCCGGATTCCGGGGACAGCAGGAAGAAGTCATCCGCCACACGGTGGACGGGGGCGACTGCCTGGTGCTCATGCCCACCGGCGGCGGCAAGTCGCTCTGTTACCAGATTCCCGGCATCGTGCGCGAGGGCACCGGGGTCGTGGTCTCTCCGCTCATCGCCCTGATGCGCGACCAGGTCGAGGCGCTCCGCCAGTTGGGCGTGCGCGCCGCCTGCCTGAACTCCTCCCTCTCCTATCGGGAGGTGCTGGAGGCGGAAGCCGCCGTGCGCGCGGGTCGGTTGGACCTGCTCTACGTCGCGCCCGAACGCCTGCTCGGCGAGCGCACGCTGAACCTCCTGGCCGAGGCCCGGCTGTCGCTTTTCGCCATCGACGAGGCGCACTGCGTGTCGCAGTGGGGGCACGATTTTCGCCCCGAATATCTCCAGCTCTCCGCCCTGCGCGAGCACTTCCCCGACGTGCCTCGCATCGCGCTCACCGCCACCGCCGACGAACTCACCCGGCGCGAGATCGTCGACCGCCTGGGGCTCCGGGGCGCCCCCGTGTTCGTGAGCGGCTTCGACCGGCCCAACATCCGCTACAGCGTGGTCCCGAAGAACAATGCGCGCGCCCAGTTCCGGCGCTTTCTCGACCAACATCACAGGGGCGACGCGGGCATCGTCTACTGCCTGTCGCGCAAGAAGGTGGACGCCACCGCGGAATGGCTTCAGGGCGAGGGAGTCGACGCCCTCCCCTACCACGCTGGGCTCGGGGCCGCCGAGCGCCGGCGCAACCAGGACCGCTTCCAGCGCGACGAAGGCGTGGTCATGGTGGCGACCATCGCCTTCGGCATGGGCATCGACAAGTCCAACGTCCGCTTCGTGGCCCATCTCGATCTGCCCAAGAGCATCGAGGCCTACTACCAGGAGACGGGACGCGGGGGACGCGACGGGCTCCCGGCCAGCGCGTGGATGGTGTACGGGCTGAAGGAGGTCGTGACCCTGCGCAGCATGGTGGAGGGATCGGACGCGGGGGAGGCGCGCAAGCGACTGGAGGTGCGCAAGCTCGATGCGATGCTGGGCTACTGCGAGCTCACCACCTGCCGCCGCCAGACTTTGCTCGCCTACTTCGGCGAGACCCTCCCCGAGGCCTGCGGCAACTGCGACAACTGCCTCACGCCCGTCGATGCCTGGGACGCAACCGAGGCGTCCCGGAAGGCCATGTCGTGCGTGTATCGCACCGGTCAGCGCTTCGGCGCCGCGTATCTCATCGATGTGTTGCGGGGCAGGGAAACGGAACGTATCCAGCGCTTCGGGCACGACCGCATCCCGACTCACGGGGTGGGCGCCGATCTGAGCGCCTACGAGTGGCGTTCGGTGTTCCGCCAACTGGTCGCGCGCGGGCTGCTCTGGGTCGACATGGAGGGGTTCGGCTCGATTCGGCTCACGGACGATAGCTGGCCCGTCCTGAGGGGCGAGACGCCGGTGCACATGCGACGGGACGTGCGCCCGCCGGCTGCCGCGCGCAAGCGCAAACCCCGGGCCGAGCAGCCACCTCCCGATCCCGCGACCTGGGACGAGGGGCTGTGGGAGGCGCTGCGCGCGCATCGGCTGGAACTCGCGCGGGCGCAGGGCGTGCCGCCGTACGTCATCTTCCACGACGCCACCCTGCGCGAGATGGTCGAACGCCGCCCGGGAACGCCGGAGGAGCTGGTTGGCATTACGGGGGTGGGCGAAACCAAGCTGGAGCGTTACGGTGAAGACTTCCTGGGCGTGATCGCGAAGGCGGAGCGAGGGAGCGCATGAAATACGACTACCAGGCGTTGCGGGGCGATTTCTTCGGCGGAGTCACCTCCGCCATCGTGGCGCTTCCGGTGGCGCTGGCCTTCGGCGTGGCCTCGGGGCTGGGCGCGGCCGCCGGCCTCTACAGCGCGATTGCGGTGGGCTTCTTCGCGGCGGTGTTCGGCGGCACGCGCTCGCAGATCTCGGGTCCCACCGCGCCCATGACGGTCGCCATGGCGGCGATCCTCACCACGCACTCGGCCACGCTCGCGGAGGCCATGATCGTGGTGATCATGGCGGGGCTGCTGCAGATCGCCATGGGCGCGCTCAGGATCGGCCGCTTCGTCGCGTACACGCCCGCCGTGGTCGTGTCCGGCTTCATGTCCGGGATCGGCATCATCATCATCCTGATCCAGAGCATGCCGTTCCTCGGACTGCCCCCGGCCGCCGGTGGAGCGATGGGCGCCTTGCGGGCGCTTCCGGACGCGTTGGCCAACCTCGACCCCGGCGCGGTGGCCGTCGCCGTGATCACCCTGGCGGTCGCCGTGGCCTGGCCGCCGCGGCTGAGGAAGCTGGTTCCGCCGCCGCTGGTGGCGCTCGTGGTTGGCACGACGGTCGGAGTCCTCTGGATCGGCGGCATCCCGATCATCGGCGAGATCCCCACGGGGATGCCGACGCTTCAGTTCGCGCTTCCCTCCGCGGCGTTCCTGGTGAGCGCACTGCAGCCGGCCCTGATCCTCGCGATCCTCGGCTCCGTGGACAGCCTGCTCACGTCCCTGGTGGCCGACTCGATCACGGGCACCCGCCACAAGGCGAACCGGGAGCTGATCGGGCAGGGCATCGGCAACATCGCCTCGGGGCTCATCGGCGGGCTGCCGGGCGCCGGGGCCACCATGGGCACCGTGGTCAACATCCGGGCCGGGGGCAGCACTCCGGTTTCCGGGGCCCTGCGCGCGGTGTTGGTCCTGGCCCTGCTCCTGGGTCTCGGCCAGTACGTTGAACCGATCCCCCACGCGGTGCTCGCCGCCATCCTGGTCAAAGTGGGATGGGACATCATCGACTGGCGCGTCCTCGTCCGCGTCAATCACCTGCGCCGCGAGCACATGATCGTCATGCTGGTCACGCTCGGGCTGACGGTGTTCGTGGACCTGATGACGGGCGTCGCGATCGGACTGATCGTGGCGGGGATGGCGCACTCCAGCCAGCTCGAGCACCTGGAACTCGACAGCGTGGTGTCCGTGCCCCTGCTCGACCAGATGTTCTTCGGCGAACACGAGGATCCGGCGTTGCTGGACTGGTACTCGGCACGGGTGGGGCTGGTGGCCCTTAAGGGGAGCTTCACCGTGGCCTCCGCGCACAAGCTGGTTGCCGTGATCGGAGGAGACATCAAGGAGCACGAGGTCACCATCTTCGACTTCACCAGCGTGACCTACCTCGACGACAGCGCCGCCATGCTCATTCGTCAGCTTCTCGATGTCGCCGAGCGCGAGGAAACCGAAGTCATCGTGATGGGCCTCTCGGGTTCACCGGCCGAGACCCTGCGGACCCTGGACATCCTGGACGGAGTTCCCCGGAAGCAGAGGGTGAGGACGCTCGACAGCGCGCGCGATGTCGCGGTCGAACTCCTCAAGAAGCGCAGTTCGGGTGCCGGGCAGTTGATCGGCTGAGAGTGGTCTAGCCCCCCGGCGGCCAGCTCGGCAGGGCGCGCCCTGTGGTCCACGGCACGCCCGCCTCCTCCAGCCGCTCTTCCAGCGCTGGGAGGTCGGTCTCGACCAGCTGCTGCAGCTCGGGATACACGGCGCTGAACGCCTCGTTTGCAACTCGGTACTGCTCCCGGTGGGTGCCCGTGGGTCCGTGGGTGCCGTTCCAGTGTCCTCGCACGACCTGGTTGACCCGCCCGGCGATCCCCGGCAAGTCGGGTTCGGCGCGCGAGGTGCGCGTGCGTGAGCCGTCGAGCGCTTCACGCAGGTCGAGCAGGCGCAGCTCCAGCGCCCGCGCATCGCCCATGAGGGCGGCCGGCGCGGCGGGCCAGCCTTCGAGCGCCTGCTTGACGGCGCCGATCCGCTGGGCGGCTCCCGCGGCCGCGCGCTGCGAACCGGTGACGGCGCGCAGGAGTTCACCCGTCTCGCGCTGGAAGGCGAGCACGACCGCCCGGTCCTGGGCGGCGATGGCGGGCTTGGTCAGCGGGGCGATCTCGAAGGGGGCGGGACCGGCCAGTTCCTTCACTTCGCCGTCCACCCGCTGTGCCAGGGACACCGTGTAGCTGCCCGGAAGCGCCATCGGCCCGTTGCCTCCCCCGAAGCC
>VXNP01000045.1 GCA_009840525.1 Gammaproteobacteria bacterium | reverse complement strand
AACACTCGTAACCTCGACGGCAGCGCCAGATGTGTATAACACCCCCCACCCGTCCCGGTTCAGCGCATCGCGCGCCGGTGACCCCCATCGGACAGGTTCACGAGGTGGTGGGCGGTGTCTATCGCGTCGAACTCGACGACGGCACCTCGGTCGACTCCTATCTCCGTGGACGTATCAAGGCCAGACCCTGGAAGGGAGGCCGCGTGGTCGTCGGCGATCGCGTCAGGGTGGCCCTGGACGGCCGTGACGCCACCGTCGAGGAGGTGCTCCCGCGCACGACCGCCTTCCTGCGCCGGGGACCGCACGGGCGGACGGCGAAGGTGATGGCCGCGAATCTCGAGCGGGTCGTCGTGGTGATGTCCGCCCGCGACCCGGATATCAGTCTGGGCTATCTGGACCGCATCCTCGCCGTGTGCGAGGCCAACGCGCTTTCCTGCACGCTGGTGATCAACAAGCAGGACCTGCCGGGAGCTCGCGCCGCCTCGGAACCGGTGCGCGACCTCTATCGCCGGATCGGCTACGAAGTCGTCTTCACCAGTGCTGAATCGGACCTCGGTCTCGAGCGGCTGCGCTCGGTCGCCGTGCGCGGCATCTGCGCTCTGGTGGGTCCCTCGGGGACGGGCAAGTCCAGCCTCCTGAACCGGCTCGACCCCACGCTGGGCCTGCGCATCGGCGAACTCAGCCGCAAGACCGGTACCGGCCGGCACACCACGGTGACCAGCCGCCTGCTTCGGCTCTCGGACGGCACCCTGGTCGCGGACACCCCGGGGTTCGGGGACGTCGGCCTGTGGGGTGTTCCGGCGGGACGACTTGACCGATGTTTCCCCGAGATCGGGGCGCTCGGGGACGGCTGCCGATTCCGCGGATGCAGCCATGTGCACGAGCCCGACTGCGCCGTTCACGAGAGCGTCCGTTCGGGCGAGATCGCACAGAGCCGCTACGCGCACTACCAGGCACTCCTCGAGGAGGCCGATTGAATGCGCCGGAGCGGGGAGCGTTGGCATGGGCAGCCGGACGAGTGGCGCCGCGCACGGCGCCGACCGGCGGCGGAGTGGACGCGATGGTAGACGAAAACCGGTTTCGGGACGTGATGAGCCGCCTGGTGACCGGCGTGGCGCTGGTCACGTGCCGGCTCGACGGTTCCGTGCACGGGCTGACGGTCAACGCGGTGAGTTCGGTTTCGCTGAACCCGCCCCTGGTCCTCGTGTGTCTCGACCGGCGCGGCAACTCGCACGACCCCGTCATCGCCTCGGGAGCGTTCGCGGTCAGCGTGCTGGCGAGCCACCAGGAGGAGATGGCGCATCGCTTCGCGCGCGGAACGCACCGCGAGCGGTTCGCCGGGGTCGAGTTTCGCGACAGCTCGTCGGGGAGCCCGGTCCTGCCGGACGCGCTCGCCTGGCTGGACTGCCGGGTCCGGGCCGTGCATCCCGCAGGCGACCACTCCATCGTAGTGGGTGAAGTGCTGGGGTGCGGGGCCGGAGAAGGCGATCCGCTGGTGTTCTTCCGAAGCGAGTACGGGCGATGATGGGCATGGGCACGACGGTCCGCAGGACGCATCTGGCGGCGTTTCTGATCGGCGGGGTGATGGGCGTCATGGCCGAGATGGCCGCCGGGCTGATCCTCTACGAGGGGGCCGGACTGCTGCGGGCCACCACCGTCGTCCTCACCACCGAGGCCGCGGCGGCAGGGGCGGGGCTGCTCTTCGCCACTCGCGTGCCCGCCGATGAGATCTCCCGGCACCTGCGACGACACCTGCACCTCACGCTGGTGTCGCTGGGGCTCGCCGGCATCCTCACCTCGCTCTGGGGCTACCTCGGCGGCCTGTCGGACGTGCCGGGCGGACAGGCGGCCGCGCTCGCCCTGCTGGCGGCGCTTCCGCTGTACATGGCCGGATCCGTGCTCGGGCTGGTGTGCCGGGCGGGCAGCCGCGATGCGGAGGGGGGAACCGTGGCCGGGGGAGGGCCCGCGCTGCTGGGCGCCGCGTCCGGATTCCTGATCTACGGACTCTTTCTCATTCCCCGTCTCGCACCCCCGGTACTGGTGCTGCTGTGCATGGCGGCGGTGTCGGGCGCGGCCCTGCTGGTCGGGTCCGCCGTGACGCGCGCGGCGGATCGGGCCTACCGGGAGAGAGACGGAGTGGATCCTGACGCGGCGGCCGGGGAAGAAGATGCGGCGGGCGCGGCCCTATTCGAGGACCGACCTTCACCACTCGAACCAGCGGGAAACGCGGAGTCATGACAGAGACCAGGGACAACAGACACGGAAGATGGACCGGCAATATGCGTCCGGCGGCCTATGCCCTTCTTGCGACGGTCGCGATGGCGGCATGTGCCCCGCAGGGCGGCGGCGGGCGCCTGAACGTGCGCACGCTGGAGGTGCGGGCCATCAGCGCGGACAGCATGGTCTTCGAGGGCGCGGCCATCGATTCCACCTGGACCATCCCCGGGGACGACGTCCGGCAACTGACCCGTTCGCTGGTGCTGGAGCCGGGCGACGGGTCGGATACCCCGAACCCCCTGGTGGATGTCGCCCTGCGCGCACTGGTCACGGGCTACCAGTTTCTCCCGCCGGGCGAACTCCCGGTTGACATGGAGAGCACGCAGGAAACCGCCAATGGACTCCTGGAGATCGCCCTGCAGCAGGGAATCAATTTCCGGGCGATCGTGGTCGCCAACTACAGCCGGGGCGAGGACATGGCGTGGCGGGGCACGGCGAACTTCACCGACCGCATGGTGTGGATCGACAGCCGGGTCCTGCCCGCGGACACCCTCCGGCTCGCTCTGGAAGGGGACTACGAGGATGTGCGCGATGCCGCGGGCGGGCAGCAGGCCGTCCTGCGCGCGCAGGGCACTCTCTCCGTGGCCACCGCCGGCGAATACACGGTCGAGTTGACCGAGCGCGTCGAGATCATGGAAGTGTCGGCCGAGGGCGTGGCACGGATGATGGGCGGGGTGAGGGTGGAGTACGAGCCGCAATAGGATCCAGGGGTCAGTGAACTCCAGGAGTCGGTGAGTTCCGGGAGTCGATGAGTTCCGGAGCCCAGACTAAGTCCGGTTAGTTGGACTAAGTCACTCGTTGCAGCAGCAGATTCCCCGTTTCGTCGACCTCCGCGCGCCACCCGGACGGAATCCAGGTGGTCGAGCTGTACTCCAGGACGAGGCCCGGACCCGCTAGCGCGTGTCCGGCGCGCAGGTCGCGCCGCCACCAGCAGGCAGCGTCCCGGAGGCGGCCGCCGGCGTGCACCCGGGCGGTGCGGGCGGGCGGGCTCGCCTCGGCGGCGGATTCGAGCGCGGGCGGGTCCAGGGACAGGCCGGCGGCCCGGGCCACGACCCGCAGCGTCACCGCCTCCACCCGGGCGTCGTCCTGCCGATAGCCGTACCGCTGTGCGTGGGCCTGGTGGAATCGCTCCACCCAGCCGTCCGCGAGTACGGCGAGCTCGTAGCTCTGGCCCAGGTAGCGGGCGTCCACCCAGCGCTCCACGGCCAGCGACGCGCGGCCATGGCCTTCTTCGGCCATGCGGGTGGTCGCGGTCTCCTCCAGCTCGGCGAACACCTCGGCGAGCTGGGCGTCGCAGGCGGCGTCATCGTGGGCGACGAGCACCGTGCGCGAGACCTCCTTGGTGACCGGCGCGGCCAGCATGCCGTAGGCGGACAGGAGTCCCGGATCGGGCGGGATCATCGCGCCGGCAGCGCCCAGGCGCTCGCTCAGCTCCGCCACGTGGAGGCCCCCCGCCCCCCCGAACGCGACCACCACGAAGGCGGCCGGGTCGTGGCCGCGCTCCACCGAGATGCCGCGCAGCGCCCGCTCCATCGAGCTGTTGACCACAGCCAGGATGCCGGCCGCCGCGTCCTCCATGGTGGAGCCCAGACGGCCGGCCAGCTCCGCCAGGGGCTTCTCCACCGCGGCCCGGTCGAGGGTCGCGCTCCCGCCCAGGAAGCCGTCCGCGGGCAGGCGGCCCAGCCACACGTGGGCGTCGGTGACGGTCAGCCCCCCGCCCCCGCGGCCGTAGCAGATCGGCCCCGGCGCCGCGCCCGCGCTCTGGGGGCCCACCCGCAGGGCGCCGCCGGGGTCCCCCCGGGCGCGGGAGCCGCCGCCCGCCCCCACCGTGTGGATGTCGATCACGGGGATGGCGGCCGGCTGCCCTCCGATCGTGAATTCCCGGGTCCGCAGCGGCCGTCCCGGACAGAGCGACACATCGGTGGAGGTGCCCCCCATGTCGAACGTGACGATGTCCCGGAAACCCGCTCGCCGCGCCCAGGCGCGCGCCCCCCCCACCCCGCCCGCCCGGCCCCCCCGGGCAGGTGGCGCGTATACACCAAGCCGGGC
>VXNP01000034.1 GCA_009840525.1 Gammaproteobacteria bacterium | reverse complement strand
GTAGAGCAACGCATTCGTAATGCGTAGGTCGTCAGTTCGAATCTGACTTCCGGCATCCAACTCATTCGCGTTCTGTTCTACCAGTCGCAGTAAAACGTTACGTCTGTTTATTTATATATATCCTTTATTGAAAGGTGAGGATATGGTTTGATATACTATCTCTCTCCTTCCAACAATATATTGATACACCTATGAGTGTTAAGCAAACTGCCAGAAGGCAATATGCCCGGATCATAGATGGCGCGAGCAAAAGCGTCGAAGGACTCAGCGCGCCGCGTGAAGGATGGATCGCAACGATGCGCAAAGCGCTCGGAATGTCTGCGCCGCAGCTTGCGCGCCGGGCGCAAGTATCAAAAGCTGCAATCTATCAGGCAGAGCGCAAAGAGCGTGAAGGTGGAATCACAATCAGGCAAATGGAAAAGCTTGCCGCGTCCCTTGGCGGGCGCTTCGTTTACGCAATCGTGCCAGATGAGGGCGACATAAGGGATCATGTGCTTGCCCAGGCTCGCGCCAAGGCCGGAAGTATTGTTCGCCGCGCCAGTTCCCATATGGCACTGGAAAACCAATCGTTGCCGGATAATCAGGTTTCGCAGGAGATCGAGAGATTGACCCACGATCTTGCCCGCGACATGCCACCTGGTCTATGGGACAAGGCGTGACATTTGCTTATCCCCCGGGCGCAACGCCACTTGGCCCGGACGAATTGACCGGCCTGAAGTTTGGACACATAACCACACGGGGGGAGCTGGACGAACTGGAACAGGCCAACATTGCGCAGGGCTTGCTTTGGCTTGAGAGGAGCCGTGGGGGAGATATTCTGAGTGAAGACTTTCTGCGCAGACTTCACAAGCAACTATTCGGCTATGTATGGATGTGGGCGGGAACTTTTCGAATCCACGAAACGAACATCGGTTGTGCTCCATTTGAGATCGCCCCCAAGCTCCACATACTGCTGGGTGACGCGCGTTTCTGGAGCGAAGGCGAAACTTTTTCTCCCCTGGAAGCTGCAGCTCGTTTCCATCACCGAATGGTTCAAATCCACTTGTTTCCTAATGGCAACGGTCGCCACGCTCGCATTGCCGCAGACATTTATCTTGAACGCTACTTCGAGTGCCCCGCCATTGATTGGGCAGGCGGGTTTGACTTGCAAATGGACAATGTGCGTCGAGATTCCTATATCAGGGCGCTGCAATTAGCTGACGCCGGTCAACTGGAACCCTTATTGGAATTCGTGGGCTTGCGAGGGTGACCTGCTAACCATCTGGGCGCGACGGGCCCTTTCTCTACGGTTGGCCGGCAAGTACACTGTCGGCATGAAATACCTGCTCATTCTCACGGCCCTTCTGGTTTCAATTCCTACGGCCTGGGCGGACGACACCAGGAAAGCACGGGACATTGAAATCGTGATTCCTGTGAACGTACGCACGGAAATCTACCTGGAGCGGGCCAAGCGCAAGACCGCGGCCAAGGCCGACCGGCTCATCGGCAAGGATACCTATATGCGGGCGCTGGAAAGACGGGAAGCGGCCAAGCCGCGTCGGTACATCCCGCGCAAGGTCAAAGCCAAGATACTCGAGAAAGAATGACCTTCTACGCGATTCGCACCTGACTTCCGGCACCACATAAGAATCGCATGCGACTCATTATTGGAATTTCGGGCGCCAGCGGCGTGATCTACGGCATCCGGCTGCTGGAAGCGCTGCGCGAGGCCCCGGAGGTGGAGACTCACCTCATTATCAGTAATGGGGGCAAGGTCAACATTGCGCTGGAGACGGACTGGAAGGTTCGGGACGTGGAGGCGTTGGCGGACGTCGTGTATTCCGACAGCGACGTGGCAGCCACCATCGCCAGCGGTTCGTTCCGGACCGGCGGGATGATCGTGGCGCCCTGTTCGATGAAGACACTGGGCGCCGTAGTGAATTCCTACGCGGCAAACCTCCTGGTGCGCGCGGCGGACGTCACGCTGAAGGAGGGCCGGAAGCTGGTGCTGGCGCCGCGCGAAACGCCGCTGCACGCCGGCCACCTGCGACTGATGCACGAAGCGGCGCTGATGGGCGCGGTCGTGGCGCCGCCGGTCCCGGGTTTCTATGCGAAGCCTGCCAGCGTGGAAGACATCGTCAACCACACGGTCGGCAGGCTGATGGACCTGTTCGGCCTGGAAACGGACCTCGTGCGCCGCTGGCCGGGCGGCAAGGAAGCCGCGAAGAACTGACCCGGGAGCGAGGTCGTCTCGACCTCGTGGAGGACGGGACGTCCTCCCGCCGGCGCGCTCTCTTGCTAGGTGGTAGGCGGACGCCGCGCGCAGGTGGTCCAGTGCCGGATGCGCCAGTCGCCGTCAATTTTTTCCGCCACCAGCGTGCCCATGCCTTGCTTGGTACGCCTCTGCCCGTCCCGCTCGGCGGATGCCGTGAATACGAACACGCCGTAGGAAAGGTCGCCGTTGCCGAAGGCGTGCACCAGTTCCGCCTTGTATTCCATGTTCTTCAGCATGCCCAGCTCAAGGCTGAGGTGATTCTTGTCATAGTCCGCCCAGCCGTAGTTGGGATAGCTGGATTCGACACTCAGGAACGCCTCGTCCGTGCGCATGCAGGCTTCGACTTCGGAAAGCTCCGCAGCCTCGACGCCCTTCGCGTAACGGTCCAGCAATTCCTGCAGTTCGCGTTCCACTCCGCTCAGGGATTCCGCCGGGCCGAGCAAGGGCATGTCGGACAAGGGGCGCGTCACCCACGCCGGCATTTCTCTTCCACCTGGTGCGGCCATGACGATGTCTCCTGTTGCGTGTGAGCCGGCCTCAACTTTACCGCAGACTCGGCGTACCGGCTAGAATTGCGCGCCATGAACGAGCGGAAGACGGCCATCGTAACGGGATCGGCCACGGGTGTCGGCGCGGCCGCGGCGGAGTTGCTGGCGGAACGCGGCTGCAACGTCGTCGTGAACTACACGCGCAGCGAGAAAGAGGCGTATGAGACCGCCGCGCGCTGCGAGGCGGCAGGCGCGGAGACGCGGGTCGTGCAGGCGGACGTTTCCCAAGACGACGACTGCCTGAAACTGGCGGCGGCGGCCATGGATGCCTGGGGGCGGATCGACTACCTGGTCAACAACGCTGGACGCACCAAGTTCAATCCGTTCGCCAATCTTCACGGCATCGACAAGCAGGATTTCCTCGACATCTATGCGGTCAATGTCGTGGGCACCTACCAGATGATCCGCGCCGTCGAGCCGCACATGCGGGCGCTGGGCAGCGGCGCCGTGGTCAACAACTCTTCAATCGGAGGCGTGACGGGCATTGCGTCCTCGATTCCTTACGCCGCGTCCAAGGCTGCACTCAATCTGATGACCAAGTCGCTGGCGCACGTGCTGGGGCCGGAAATCCGCATCAACAGCGTCGCGCCCGGCATGATCCAGACCCGCTGGCTGCAGGGCGGTATGGGCGACGAGGCTTACCAGGCGATGCTGGACATGGCCAGCCAGGCATTGCCGCTGAAGCAGGTCGCCGAGCCGCACCATGTCGCCGAGGTGATCGTCTGGTTTCTGGAAGGCGCCCCGCTGGTGACCGGCGAGACCCTGATCGCCGACAGCGGCATACACCTGGGCCAACTGCCGGCCCTGGCCAGCGGCGACTCCGACTAGTGCTCCGTTGACCTCGGGCGCGGGTTCAGGCGCCGGACTGGCGCAACTCAAGGCGCGGCTGAAGCTGCCGGCGTTCGCCGCGCCCATGTTCCTCGTTTCCGGGCCCGATCTCGTGATCGAGGCCTGTCGCAGCGGCCTGATCGGCGCATTCCCGTCGCTCAACGCCCGTCCTCTCGAGACGCTGGAGGACTGGCTCAAGCAGATTTCGGGAACGCTCGCCGAAGAAGAGCGGGCAAATCCCGGCACGGTCGCTCCCTGGGCCGTGAACCTGATCGTTCATCGCACCAACAAGCGGTTGGCCGACGACCTCGACCTCACGGTCAAGTACCAGGCCCCGATGGTCATCAGCTCGCTGGGCAGCCCGAGGCTGGTGCGCGAGGAAGTGCATTCCTACGGCGGCCTGCTGTACTGCGACGTCAACAGCCTGTTCTACGCGCACAAGGCGGCCGACGCGGGCGTCGACGGCCTGATCCTGGTGGCCGCCGGCGCTGGCGGACATACCGGCATGATCACGCCGTTCGCGTTCGTGGCCGAGGTGCGCAAGTTCTTCGACGGCGCCATCGTGCTGGCCGGAGGCATCTCCTCGGGCGCCGACATTGCCGCGGCAATTGCGATGGGCGCGGATTTCGCCTACGTCGGAACCCGGTTCATCGCCGCGCGCGAAAGCCTGGCGTCGGACGGCTACAAGCAGATGCTCGTGGACAGTGGCGCCGACGACTTGGTGCTGACTCCCTACTTCACCGGCGTACCGGCCAATTTCCTCAAGGCGAGCGTCGAGAAGGCCGGGATCGACCCCGCCGAGTTGGGGAAGGCCAATCCGGAAATCCAGTTCGACAACGAGGAGAAGCGCGGAAATGCCTGGCGCGACATCTGGTCGGCCGGGCAGGGCGTGGGATCGGTCGAGAGCGTGCTCAGCACCGCCGAACTCGTCGCGGAGCTCGAAGACGGCTACCGCGAGGCCATAGCTCGCCTCAACAGGAACTAGCAGGCAGCCTGGACTGGCTCGGTGCCCCGCCTAGCCG
>VXNP01000043.1 GCA_009840525.1 Gammaproteobacteria bacterium | reverse complement strand
CCCTCGACCCAGATGCCGTCCTGCTGCACGCCGTAGGCGTTGACCATGAAGTTGTAGGCGCGCCGCCGGTCGTTGAAGGTGTCGAGCACGACGCGGATGTAGTCGTCGGCCCGGCCCCAGCTGTCACGCTCGCTGAGGGAGGCCCGCACTCCGCCGGGATCGCTGTCGTACGCGCGGACCCCGAAGTAGATGGCGTCGTCGCTTACCAGCACGAGCGCCTCGGTCGGCTGCACCGCGGGAATGCCCTCGACCGGATCGTACTGGCTGAAGTTGCGCAGCAGGGCCGCGCCTTCCCAGGCCGCGTCGTCGAGCCTGCCGTCGATGTTGATGTCCGGGTCTTCAAGCCGCGGCGTCGCGATCTCGAGCTGCCCTGCGGCGCCATCGTATTCGGCGACCGCGGGCGGGCGCTCGGGCACGTCGCCCTGCGCAGGCGCGAGAATGGCCTGTACGGCGAGCAGCTTGAGAATCATTGGCGATGAGCCCTCTCGGATGACACCTGGCTTGTGGCGGAGACGCAGCGAACGTCGGCTCGGACGGCTGCCCAACGTGCGCGCGCAAGCCCGGTAACCTAACTCTCAGGACACGCAGCCGGGAAGCAGTGTTGACACGCGGGGGCCGAAATGGCTTCGTTTGCACCGTAGTGGGGTGTAGCTCAATAGGCAGAGCGCCTGGCTGTTAACCAGGAGGTTGGAGGTTCGAGCCCTCCCGCCCCAGTGGGTTCCAACCCTGAGTTCCGACAACCCGGAGAGGGTCGTCGTTCCGGATGTTACGGGTTCCCCGAGATATCACCCTCGGCCATTCTGTACACCCTGCCGTCAGCGATGAACGTGATCGGGATGGCGATCCAGACCGGCACGGGCTCGTCCACGTCCAGAGCCGCTGTGAATCGCATGACGCGGGCGGCGCGGAGGGCTGCTTCGTCGAGCGGATCGTGGCCTGACGACCGGCCAACGATGGCGTTCTGCACCACACCTGCCACGTCGACGAAGATCTGCACGTGGACCGTGCCTCCGATCCCCGCATCCCGAAGCAGCGCAGGGTACTGGTCGTCGATGGCCTGCTGGACCTCCTCCTCGTTGATGAGGTTGGGAGGTACCGTGTAGGGCGTGGCGGTCGGGGTGTCGGCCACGGGGGCGCCGGGCGCGAGTTCGTCCAGGTCGAGCGCGGGCGTAAAGCGGAACACGTTGGCAACCCGCAAGGCTGCTTCGTCGAGCGAAGCGTGACCCGACGTCCGGGCGACGAGGGTCCTTTGCACTTCGCCCTCCGCGTCGATGAAGAATTGCACGTTCACCGTCCCTCCGATGCCCGCGTCGCGCAGGATCGGAGGGTACTCTCTCTCGAGGGCCCGCTGGACATCCCGCTGGTTGGCGAGGTCCGGACGCACCGTGTAGGGAGTGCGGACCAGTTGCTGCCTGGACTTCGCCTGCTCGTCCTCCGCCCGGGGGTCCGCATCGGGCGCCTCCCCCTGAGCGTCGGGCCCCCGTGCTGCACCGGGCTGGCTCTCGGCGGGTTTACGGTCGGTTTGGAACGTGATTGGAATCGCGATCCACACGGGCACGACCTCGTCCAGGTTGAGGGCGGGGGTGAAGCGGAACATGCGGGCGACCCGCAGCGCCGCCTCATCAAGAGGCTCGTGACCGGAGGTCTCGGCGACGAGGACCCTCTGCACCACGCCCTCGGTGTCGATGAAGAACTGCACGTTCACCGTCCCTCCGATGCCCGCGTCCCTCAGGATCGGAGGATACTCGTCCTCCATCGCCTGCTGGACCTCAGCCTCGTTTATGAGATCGGGACGCACCGTATAGGGCGTGAAGGTCGGTGCGTCGGCCAGGGGCACTTCCTGTCGGGTTTCGGAGTCCGCCGGGGGATCGCCGGAGTCGGCCGCCCGTTCGCGGGCGATGCTGTCGGCGAATTCGCGCACCGCGTCGGGCACCCCATCCGCGCCCGCGGCGCCAGTGGCGAAGGTGATCGGGATGGCGACCCACACGGGTACGATCTCGTCCAGGTTGAGCGCCGGGGTGAACCGGAAGGTGCGGGCGACCCGAAGGGCGGCCGAGTCGAGTACTTCGTGGCCGGAGGTCTCGGCGACGAGAACCCGTTGCACCACGCCCCGCGTGTCGACGAAGAAGTCCACGCTGGTCGTGCCGCCGATCCCCGCGTCGCGCAGTATCGGGGGATACTCGGTCTCCAGCGCCCGCATGACCTCCCGTTGATTCACCAGGTCGGGGCGCACCGTGTAGGGGGTGAACACCGGTTCCGCCATGAAGTCGACCGGCTCGTCCGACGCCGGTGCATCTTCTCCGCGAACGCGCGGGAACAGGACCGCCAGGGCCACGACGGCCGCCGCGCCCAGCACGAGCAGCACACCCTGGAGGCGACGCACGCGGGGCATCTGCTCCTCCAGCCTGGTGATGCGTCGCTCCAGCTGCGACCGCCCCTCGGACAACGCCACGAGCGCCACGCGATGCAGTCCGTTTTGTCCGGCGCCCACGCGCAGAAGCAGGTTGCCGTATGCGTGGCGATATCCCGGCATCCGGCGCATCACCCTCCGGTCGCAGTCGAGTTCGACGGCGAGATTCAGGCGATGGCGCTGCAGCCAGAGGGCCGGATTCCACGGGAAGACGAACAGCGGCAGCGTCATCAGGAACCGGAGCCGAGCGTCGCCGGCGCGGATGTGCTCCTCTTCGTGCGCGAGAATCAGTTCCTGCTCCCTCCGGCCAATCGCGCGCACCCACGCCGGCAGCACGACGCGTGGCCGCAGGAGGCCGACGATGGTCGGGCCCGTGTCCCTTGACCAGAACACGGAGCGATGGCCCAGCGAACCGGGCTGCCACGACCTTCCCTCCCGCACCAGGCGCGCGAAGGCGAACAGGACCGTGACCACCAGCAGCAAAGAGAGCACCACCCAGCCCAGCACCAGCAGGTCGTCCAGGGAGCGGAGCATCGAATCGCGGGCGACCGTCACCGTCAGCGGCTCCAGCAGTGGAGGCGCGTACCCCGGTGGAGGGACGACCGCCGGTTCCGCCGGGGCCCCTGGAATCCGCAGCACCGACAATACGGTGGTTGCAGCTCCCGCGACGATCCAGACCCATCTCGTCGGACGACCGACGTGGGTGAGGAGTCTCTCGGCCGCCAGGCCCGCGACCAGGAACAACACGCCGATACCGGCCGACCAGAGCATCCATGCGGCGATCATCCTCGTTCCTCCTTCTCGAGACGCTCGTCAAGCAGTTTGCGCAGGCGCCTGATGGTCTTCGCGGAAAGCCGTTCGTCCGTGACCAGGTTGGCCACGAGCATTTCCGTGGACCCGGAGTAGACCTTTTCCCGGAGCCGATCGAGCACCGACCGGCCGGCCTCCCGGCGCGCGAGCAAGGGATGGTAGCGGTGGGCGCGGCCTTCCCTCTCGTGGCCGACCAGACCCTTCGACTCCAGGATGCGCAGGACCGTGAGCACGGTGGTGTAGGCCAGATCGTCGTCCAACCGGGCGCTGACCTCGGCCACGGTGGCCGACCCCAGCTCCCACAGCACCGACATGACGTCCATTTCACGGGCGGTGAGCGCGGTCACGGCTTCCTCCTCAAGCTGGGTTTCGGGCCCGGGCTCGCCGGAACCGTGTGACGGGTCGTCCAGCCTCGCCGGATACTCTCGTCCGCCAGCGCGCAGGGACGGCTACTAATGGTATAGTAGCATAGTGGAGGGCAGGATCCGATCTGTCAACTATATCCTTAGTAACACCTCGCCGTCGAAACCCCTCCCGGCTCGCCCGGTTCGCCCCGCCAGCCCCCGGACCGAGGGGTTGTTCGGGACGACCGACTCCGTTGCCGTCGGGATGGACACGGAGCGGGGTCTGGTCGGGAGAATCCAGCTCATCTACCTGGATCCGGATATGTCAACGGTGGTCGCGCCGCGACTCGCCGACGCCTTCGGAAGTCCGGCGAGCACCGCGCTCGACCCGGCAGGCGTCGAGTGGCGAAACCGCATCAGGCGGGTCTGGCTTAGGCGTGGCGCCCGATTCACCGTGAACCTGCGCGACTACCGCTACCTCTGGTAGATCGCGGAAACCGTCGGTGGACCGCGCAGACAGTCTGCCGGCAGATCGAACATCGAAGCCAGCCCACGAAAGACCGGGCCGCGGGGGCGACCAACCCCCGCGGCCCGGGTTTGTCCTGTTCCCCTCGATTTAACTGATTGGCGGAACGTTGGGGTTGCGCTCGCGCTCCGACTCGGGAATGTCGAAGCAGTAGGATCTGGGGTTGCGCGTGAACATGTTGGTGCGGGAGCCTGGCGCAAAGGCGGTGCTCTCCCAGTCGGGGGTATCCAGACCTCCCGGCGTGTTGGTCGCCGCCCAGCGGCGCTCGTCACCTAGCCGTCGCCCCTCGAGCCAGAGCTCGATATAGCGCTCGCGCTTCAGGAAGGTCCACGCCTCCTCCATGCTCATCGCGACCCAGGGATCGAGCGGCTCGCCGGTGGTTTCGCTGATGTTTCGCGTACGCACCCGGTTGATGATGGTCATGGCGGCCTGCCAGTTGCCTGCGTTCAGCGCCGCCTCTGCTTCCAGCAGCCGCATCTCCCAGCCGCTGACGATGCGCTGATCGTCGTTGCGGCTGTTGTACTTGGCCTGGTTCTTCCACTCCACCTGGCCGTAGGTGTCGAGGCTCGCGGTGGCGTAGGGAATGTTGGCGTCCTCGAACCAGGGCGTTCTGGGGTCTCCCGTCTCCGTGTAGTACTCCTCGACGAAGGTGTAGATGACGGAGTAGGATCCCGCCGGCTGCCGCGCGTTGGCCTCGAAGATGGTGTTGTAGTATGGCTGGAGTTCGTCGTCGTAGTTGATCCAGAAGACGAAGTCGTCCGGGACCGTGGCGGCATCCGACGCGGCCGCGCTCCAGTCTCCCATCCAGGCGTGGGCGGCTGCGCGGCCGCCCCGCGCCGCGTGGGTTTCCTCCGGGGTCGAAGCGAACCCCAGGGCGGCCGTAAAGCTGTCGATGGCGCGGTTGAAGTTCCCGGTCGATCCCTGCTCGTAGGAGCCTGGCGTCGTGTCGTCCGGATCGGTGGGACCGAGCACGGCGTCACACCACCACTCGCCCATGGTGCGGTACGCGAAGGCGTTCCACAGGTACGCCTGGTACAGCATGTTGCTGGGCGCGTCGACCTCGGTAAAGCGCTTGATCGCCGTCTCCGTGATGAAGCGGGCCTGCACTCCGTCGTTCCAGCGATTGGAAAAACTTCCGGGCAGGATGTGCCCGGACTGGGTGATGGGATCGTGACCCATGAACCCGGTCTGCCCGCCCGGGAAGAGCTCGCGCGCGAGGATGGCGTGGGTGTAGGAGCCGTAGGTGAGCAGCTCGGCCAGACGGCGCACGCCGCCGTTGACAAGCCCCTGCTGGGACGCGGGCTGCGCCAGGAATTCGTCCTGGATAGGTCCGGGGTTGGTGACTTCGCAACCCGATGCGGTTACGCCTGCGATTCCGGCCAGAACAAGCGTCTTGCTGAAACGAGATCTGATGCTCCTGTCTGTTCTCTTGTTCATCTCTCAGCCCTCCCTAGAAGGTGACCCGTACGGACATCCGGAAGGTTACCGGGGACGGCACCCGCTCGGTCTGGTTCCCGATCCCGTCGTCGAGAGCCGGCGAGTTGCCGAGCGACTCCGGGTCGTACCAGGGGATTTCACGGTACCAGTCCATGAAGTTGCTGAGGGTGGCGGTGAAGGTGGCGTTGGAGACCGTCTCCGGGAACACGGCGTCAACAGGAACGGTCAGGCTCACCTGCCTGAGCTTGAAGTAGTCCGAGTCGAACCAGTAGTCGCGCGCGAACCCCGGTGTGCAGCGCTCGCGCCAGATGGCGGGCGTCTCCGACTTCAGCTCGATGGAGGTCTTCGGAGAGACGTACCACGGGAAGCAGAGCGGAGACCGCACCGAACGGCTGATGGAGATCTCGTTGATGTACGCAACATGCCCGCCCTGATACTCGCCCCGGGCCGAGAGCAGGATGTTGTTCGGGAAGCGCAGTGACAGCGTCGGCGTAATGATGTGGGTGGGCAGCTGCGGCCCGATGACCACGTTCTCACCCGTCCTGCCCGGCGCGGCCGGCGTGTCCGGATTGTCTTCGAATATCGGGTCGGCGATCTCGTCCCGATTGATGACCCGGCGCCCCACTTCCACGGGCAGCGCGTGTCCTTCGATGATCCGTCCGTTCAGGTCCCAGAACGGAGCGATGCACTCGGCGGCGGGATCGCGCGCCAGAACGATTTCGCTGGGCTCGGTCTCACCCGTGCAAAGGCTGACCACCTCGGAGTTGGTGGTGCTGACGCCCAGTCCGGCATCCACGCCGAAGTTCGAACTCTGGAACAGCGTGGCGTCCAGCTGCAGTTCGATACCGGAGTTGTCGACGGTGCCGACGTTCTGCAGCTGGCTGGAAGTGAAGCCCTGGGAGGGGATGGAGCTCACGAACATGAGCGCGTCGCTGGTGCGCTGATCGAAGTAGGTGAAGGTCGCCGACAGCCGGTCGTCGAGCCACGAGGCGTCGAAGCCGAATTCCCATTCCCGCGTGACCTCGGGTCCCAGATCGGGGTTCCCCAGGTTGTCCGGCGTGAACGCCGGCGTGCCCGCGTAGCCGGAGGGATTCCAGGTTCTCACCGCGTCGAAGGCGCCCGGGGCGCGACCCGACTGGCCGTACGCGGCGCGCAGCTTGATGGCACCGTAGCCGGGATCCCAGAAGTCCTCGTCGCTGATCACCCAGGTGCCGCTCACCTTGGGATAGACCTGCAGCCCGAAGCCCGAACCGAAGGCGCTGTTTCCGTCGACCCGGATGCCGCCGGTCACGAAGTACTTGTTGCTGATGTCGAAGACGTTCTGGAAGAAGAAGCCGGCGTTCCACACCTTCTCGCGATCCTCCTCGGCCACCTTGATGGCCGCGGAACTCACGGTGGGTTCGGCCGCGCCGGGGAAGTCCTCGCCCAGCAGGCGTAATCGGACCTGCGAGTCACCGATCGCCTGCCCGCCCCAGGAGAAGTTGGAGTTGATGGCGGAGGTGACCGGGAGCGTATACGTCCCCACGTAGTCGAAGGTGAGGACGCGTCGCTGGAAGGTGTCGTTGGTGCGCGAGCCCAGCGGCTTGAGGAAGAAGCCGAAGTTGCGCTGGTTCTCCCCTTCCTGGTTCGAGAAGTCGTAGCCGAAGGTGAAGCGGTTGGTGAGCTGGGCCTGGGGCGTGTAGGTCAGGGTGATGCCCGAGTTGAGGCGCTCGTTGCGCTGGTCGAACTCGTATTCCAGGAGCTTGGCGATCTCACGGGGATCTCCGAGCCCACGTAGTTGCGTTCCTGGCGGAAGGCGTTCAACTGGATCCCTTCGGCGTTGTTCCCGGAGGGCGTGCCGCTCAGCCACTGGCTGGTGTAGCCGGTGTTCCACTGGATCTGCAGATCCTCCACCGGCGACATCGTGAAGTTGCCGCGGAAGTTGTACTTCGTCAGCTCGTCGTTGGCGAGGACGTAGCTGTCGTCCTGGTACTGCCCGGAGATGAAGTACTGCAGCGCCTGTCCGCCGCCGCGCACCGAGAGCAGGTAGTTCTGGAACCAGACCGATCCGGGCCAGCTGCAGGCGCCACTGGCGCTCGCGTTCACGCCCTGCCACCGGTCGTCGTCGGTGACGCAGTCGGGAGCGTACTGGCCGCCCTCGTAGCCGCCACCCCACCAGGCGTCGCGCATGTAGTGCTCCATCTGGATGAAGTCGCCCCCCGGGGCGCCGAAGGGCTGCATCCAGCCGGTGCCCTGCTGTATCTCGGCGGTCCACACGGGCGCGCCGGCGGAGCCGCGCTTGGTGAAGATCTGGATGACCCCCGCGGAGGCTTCCGTACCGTACAGCGTGGTCGCTGCGGAGCCCTTGATGACCTCGATGCGCTCGATGTCGTTGGGGTTGATCATGTCGAGCGGGGTCACGGTGATCAGGGACGGGCGTCCCAACCCGGTCCCCGGGGTCGCGACCACCGGGAAGGCGTCGTCCATGATCCGGACGCCGTCCACGTAGATGATCGGCTGGTTGGACATGGCCACGCTGGAGTTGCCGCGCAGGCGGATCTGTTTGCCCTGGGCGGGCTCGCTGCTGCCGCCGAGCACATGCACGCCGGGCGCGGCCGCCTGCAGCAGGTCGGACACCGCCGCCTGACGCTCGGGAACGTCGGTCAGGTTGATCTGGGCGATGGCGTTGCCGATCTCGCGCCGGCGGGCGGCGCCCGCCGCACCGGTCACCACGATCTCATCGAGCCCCAGTGCCTCCGTCGTCATGGCGAAGTCCAGGGTCGCCGTCCCGTCGGCGGGAACGTCCACGGACTCGGTCACGGTCTGGAAGCCGATGCGCTCCGCACGGAGTTCGTACGAACCCGGCGGTACGTTCAGGATGAGGTAGCGCCCGTTCGACCGGGTCAGCGTCCCCAGCGTGGAGCCGGTGATGTAGACCTGCACCTCGCCGATGGGTCCGCCCGACTGGGCGTCGGTCACCACGCCCGTGATGCGGCCGTTCTGGGCCTGCGTAGGCGCGGCCGCGAGGACCGACAGGCCCGCCACAATCAGAACGGTCAACCCTCCTCCCAATCGACCAGGCCCGCGGGGTCTGTGTGGAAAGAACAGGGACAATCGGGACATGGAGCCCTCCTTCGGCGACGCAAGTCACCGGCGTTGCGCCCGGTGCGCCGAGAAACAGACTCCTGCCAAAAGCCCCTGGGACAAGCTCCCAGACCGCGCGTTGACCGAACTGCCGTCCCAAACGACGCTGGTGCTGGTGAATAGAGGGGTCGAACCGCAAACGTGTAGAATTGGCCGCGAGTGGGGGTTACGCAAGCAGCGGCGCGAGCATCGGGGGTTGGGCAACCGGAGCCGGGTCGGGGCATCCCGGGGTTGCGCCGGTCCGCGGCGGCGCGATAATCGTCAACCGAACGCCCATCGATTTGCGCGCGACACGGTGCCTCGCTCGAGCCCGTCGTCGGCCGGCCGGGAGGTGCCATGCGAGGGACGACCGCGAGACAGGCCATCTGCACTGTCGCGACCTTGCTGCTGTCCTCCGCGTGCTACCGCTACGTACCGATGGAAACGGCGGCGGCGGCACCTGGGCAACCGGTGAGAGTCTACGTGACCCAGGCCGGCGCAGAGGGCTTCCGGGAGGTCTACGAGGTGGACCAGGCCTTGCCCAGGGTGCGCGGGACGGTTGTCGGACGGGACGCCGGCGATCTGTTGCTGATGGTAGAGGTAGCGCGGAGGCAGGTGGGCTTCCAGGCGGTAGGCCTCGAACAGACGCTGCGGATCCCCGAGGGCGAGATACTCGCGACGGAACGCCGTTCCCTGAACGAGCTCGCCACTTCCGCCTTCGTGGGGGTCGTCGCCGGTGGCGTGGCAGCGATCCTCAGCTTCATTCTGGAGTCCGAGGGCGAGCCCGCGCCGCCCGATCCGGACCCGGATCTGATCGTGCCGCTGATCTCTGTGCCCGTGGGACGGTAGGCTGAAGCGAGCCCGGCTACCGCCGCTCGGCGGTGCAGTCGATCAGGTTCACGCAGGTCACCTCGTAGAGATGCCGCTGTCCCGGGGGTAGGGCCAGCACGCTGGCGGCCGCGACCGCGTCCCGGATGTCTACCGGCTGTCCCGGCCGAAAGGTGATTGTGGCGCGCCAGCGCTGCGCGCCGCCGTCCTCGTAGGACTCGATCCTGGAATCGATCACCCAGGGGACCTCGGAGAATGCCCGGTTCAGGTCCGACAGATCGGTGGCGCCCCGCGGCCCGGTCGCAAGCTGAAGCCACACCGTCTCCACCGAGAACGGATGGTTCTCGCGCCAGCGGGCGAGGGCCGCGTTCACCTTCTCGTGGTCCGCCCCCGTGTTCAGGAGATGCTGGGCGTAGGACTGGAGCAGCAGATCGTTGTGCTTGACGTCCGAGGCGAGCGCCTCCTCCAAGTGCGCGAGAAAGGTCTCGTCGTCCCCTTGCTGCAGCGCCTGCACCGCCTCCAGGAAGTCCGTGTCAGGGTCTCCGGGGTTGATGGCCGAGACGACATCGGTCATCTCCCCCCACTTCTCGTTCAGAAAATCGATCGGCTCCTGTCCGCGCGACACCAGGTACTCCCGCGCCCCCACGATGATGGCGATCGTGTAGATGCCGATCAGCATGCGATAGCGCCGGTACCAGTCGGCCACTAGAGCCCCCGCTGGGTCTGCTTGTCGCGCACCTTCCAGATGAACGAGTCGAGGTAGTAGTGCATGAGCCCGTAGGCGTAGACCATCATCTGCGAGAAGAGGGCGTAGCCGCTCGAGTAGTCGAGCGCCGGGATCCCGAACTCGGGCAGCGCGGGATAGGGGGCGAAGTTCACCACCCCGAACCCGAACTCGTCCAGGGGACGGTTGATGAGCAACTGGAACAGGACGGCGTAGGCCGCCCCGCCCACCAGGAACCAGCGCAACCTGCCCTTGCCGGTCACCCGCGACCAGAAACCGGGTCTGGACGTCCCCTTGCTGGCGGTACGGCGCATGTAGGAATACACCATGACGATGTACTGGACGCCGTGCATGAGGCGGTGCGCGACCGCGTAGAGCAGGATCGAGGTGGTCTGCCAGGCCACGAAGTACCAGAGGAAGTAGCTTGCCCCGATGAACAGGTACTTGATGGGGTTGATGGTTCCGCCCGCGGCCGCGATCTGCCGCAGGTGCAGCGCGTAGACGATCAGATACCCCACCAGCACGATCTGGCTGACCGTCAGCAGCCCGTCCACGAACCCCGCCGACACCGGCACGTGCATCCGGTGCAGCTCCCGGATCCACAGGAAGCGGAACATGGGTGCGCTGATGAACATGTAGCCGTACAGCACGCAGTGCAGGCCGAGGTCGAAGCGGCGCGTCGAGGGGAGCCCGGCGCCGGCCTTGAAGTCGTAGATGCGCGCGAGCCCGTGCTGCTGCATGAGGCTGTGCTGATGGTCCCAGGCGGTCACCAGCAGAAGCAGGGTGATGGGCGCGAACTGCAGGCCCAGGACGGTGAAGCCCACGATGACGATCGGGCCGGCGATCAGGCGGTTCCTGAAGCGCTCCCAGATGTCGGGCATCCCGTAGGAGCGCACCCACCCGGCATAGTGGTGCGGGATGGTGATCCACAGATTGATGGACGCCACCGCCACATAGGGGAGCCAGGCCTGGAAGCCCAGCGCGAGCGCGACGGCGAAGAAAGGCAGCCCGAGGAACCAGACCATGTCCGCTCGGCGATTCAGGATGTAGCCCGTCTTGAACATGCCGCCAGGTTGCAGGTTACGACGTTCCGGTGGGCCCGTGGTACCCATCATCCCACATTGGACGGTAGGACCGGGGGTGCCGGGAAAGCAACATTCGGATTCCCTCTTGCATTGAGCTCGAGTACGGAATGGGGAACGCCTGACTGATGTGTGGTCGCTTCAGCCAGAAGCTGTCGCCCCGGGAGGTTTACGACCTCTACGGGGTAATCGAGCCTCCGCCTTCGTTTGCTCGGGAGCCGCGCTACAACGGCGCTCCGACGCAGGATTTTGCGGTCTGCCGTGTCGATGACGGCGGGCACCGGCACATCGCGGAGCTCCGCTGGGGTCTCGTACCCTCGTGGTGGAAGGACGCCAGCGCGGGGCCGCCGTTGATCAACGCGCGCACAGAGACGATTCGCGAGAAGCGGGTGTTCGCGGACGCCTTCCGCGAGCGGCGTTGTCTCGTTCCCGCCAGCGGCTGGTTTGAATGGCAGGGGTCCGGGCGCGCAAAGCAGCCATACTACCTTACCCTCGGTAACGGATCCCCCCTCTCCCTTGCCGCGGTCTGGGAGCGCTGGGAGGGGAGGGAGCAAGTGATCGAGTCCTTCACCATCCTCACGACGCCGGCCGCGGCCGAACTCGTCGACATCCACCACCGCCAGCCCGCCATCGTGGCTCCGGAGTGGTTCGCGGAGTGGCTTGACCCTTCCACGCCCGCGCGCCAGCTTCTCGACCACTTGAGCACCGCACATTCCGGGCCGTACGAACGGCGGCCCGTCAGCGCGCGAGTGAACAGCGTCGTCAACGACGACCCGGACCTTCTGCGGCCCGTCGGGGAGCAGTTGCGGCTGATCTGATGAAGGAGGAATCGAGATGACTCTGGGACGCCGAACGTTTCTTTCGCGGCTGGCTTCCGCCGGGGGGCTTGCCGCCTGTGCGCCATCTCTTGCGGGCCTGGTGGCCTGCAGCAGCGACCGGCGGGGTGCGGGCGCCGATCGAAGCTCGCTCGTTATCGAGCCCTATGGCCCGCTGGTGCGCTCTCCGGACTGCCCCGAACTCGAGATCGCCGAGCGCCTCCACTGCGTGCGGCTGAGTTCGGGCGGCGTGCCCTCGCCGGTGCGCGACGGGTTTCTGGTCCCGAACGCGTTCGACGGGATGGCGGCGTTCCCGATGACGAACGGCAACGTGCGCCTCATCCGGAATCACGAGATGACCGACCCGCCCGAGTCGGCGCGGCCGATCGGATCGCCCGCCTACGACGCCGGCGGGAGCGGGGGCACGACCTCGCTCGAGGTGCGCATCACGGGCGAGGGCGAGAACCTGGGCGTGGAACTGGTGGACGAGTTTGCGTCGCTCGCGGGGACGCGCGTGAACTGCGCCGGCGGTCCGACCCCGTGGGGAAGCTGGCTGTCGTGCGAAGAGACCACGGAGGGGCGGGGTGATGGTTTCGAAAGGCCCCACGGGTACATCTTCGAGGTGCCCGTCGACGCCACCGGCCCCGTCGATCCGGTGCCGCTCACGGCCATGGGCCGCTTCGTGCATGAAGCGGTGGCGGTCGATCCGGAGACCGGCATCGTGTACGAGACGGAGGACACCTGGTACGTGCCCATCGTCCCCAGCCGACCCGGCGCCGGGCTCTATCGGTTCATCCCGCGGGAGCCCGGGGTGCTCGCCGCCGGAGGGCGGCTTCAGATGATGGCGGTCACCGGGGAGCCGGGCTACCTGACCGCCCGCAACCAGACTCCGGGTGCGGTGCTGCCCGCCCACTGGGTCGACATCGACGACCCGGATCCCGAAGACGCCGGACGCGACGAGCTCGCGGTGTTCCGACAGGGGCTCGCGAAGGGAGGAGCCCGCTTCGCCCGCCTTGAGGGGGCCTTCCATGGCGACGGCGGCATCTACGTGGTGTCCACCAACGGCGGCGACGCGACCTCCGGGCAGGTGTTCCACTACCGGCCCGTCTCCGCCGACCGGGGCGAGCTGACGCTCGTGTTCGAGTCGCCCGCGCCGGAGGTGCTGGACAGTCCGGACAACATCGTGCTCAGCCCGCGCGGCGGGCTGGTCATGTGCGAGGACGGGAGCGGCGAGCAGCACGTGCGCGCGCTGGACCGGGAGGGCAGGATCGTCAACCTGGCACGCGCGCCGCTGGGGCCGGAGGGAGGCACGGCCGGCGAGTTCGCGGGCTCCTGCTTCAGCCCGGACGGGCGCGTGCTCTTCTTCAACCAGCAGGGCGGGCGGCGGGCGGGCAGCAGCCTGTCGAGCGCCACTTACGCGATGTGGGGACCGTGGGAAGACGGGCCCGTTTGAACCGCGCCGCGGTGTTCGGCGCGCTAACGATTGTGGCCGCATGGGCCATCAGCCCCGCTGACGGGCAGGCCCAGTCCACCGAACACGGGCCGCTCGTGCTCGAGTTGCCCGCCAGCACCCGCGGGCTGGCGCTGGGCGGCGCCTTCTACATGGTGGGCAACGACAGCGACGCCGTGTTCCACAACCCGGCCCTGATCGGGGGTAACGGCATCATCGGCGGGGCGATGCAGCGCTTCGGGACCGCGAGCCTGCTCGCCACGGTGTCCGGCGCGGCCGAGTGGTCTTCCGCCAACGTGGCCGTGGGGGTTCAGACGCTGAGCTATGGACTACCGGACCGGGGTGCGGCCGTCCTGGCCCACGACGCGCGGTCGCTCTTCACCAACTGGAAGACGGGAACGGCGGAAGTCGCCGTCTCGGTGGGGTTCGCGCGGGAGGTGCGGGGCGTCCGGGCGGGCATCACCGGCAAGCTGGTGGACCAGCGCCTGGGCGGTCACCACGATGCCACCGGGGCCGTCGACCTGGGGGTGGCGGTCGGGGCCGGACCCGCGCGGCTGGGGCTCGCCGTGCAGAACCTGGGGCCGGGGCTCACGCTGGGCGAGGTCGAGGTCCCGCTGCCCTGGCGGGTCACGGCGGGCGGATCGACCCCGGCCATCCCGGTGGGACCGCTCGACCTGGGCTGGACCGCCGCGGTCTCCCGCGAGGCGGATGGCGCGGTAGTTCCGGGCGCGGGGATGGAGATCGCGTATTGGCCCGTGCGCGGACGGACCTTCACGGCCCGCTTCGGGGTGCGGCGCGCACCTGACGGCTTCGGCGCTCCGGTCACCTTCGGGGGGGCGTTCAACGGCGACCGGCTCGCCATCGACTACGCCTGGCAGCGCTACGACGGCGGCGAGGTGGCCCACCGCTTCGGGTTGAGCTGGCGCTAGCAGGCCAGCCGCGACGGGCGGCTCAGGGCACCCGCACCGCCGTGTAGGCAGGGTCCATGCGGGCGAAGCCCACGTCGTCCAGCACCACCTCGCCCGCGACCGTCCGGTCGAAGACCAGCCCCACCTCACTCAGTGCGTCCAGCCGGAGACCCGGAGCCGCCTCCACGAAGTCCGCCAACGGAATCGAGTAGCTCTGCAGCAGCAGCTCGAAGAGATTGGCGAAGCGATCGTCCTCGAGGTCCCGGCGCCGCAGGACCCGCATCTCCAGGGGCCTCCGCACCGGTCCGTAGCGGCTTAGCGGCACGGAGGCGACGGCTCCGTTCCCGTCCCGCGCCACGATGCTCAGGTCGGGCGGCGCATCGTCGTCTTCTTCGTCCCCGGACTCGCGTCCGCCATCTCCGGGATCTTCGGAGTCGCTTGCGTCATCCCCGCTTTCGTCCCCGGCGTCCCGCGGCCCCGGAGTCGCCCGCGTGACCGCAAGCGACAGCTCCAGCGAGGCTTCGGGCCCGAGATCCCACTCCGCGGCGAGCGTTGCGGGGAGTTCGATGGTGTACGCCGCCGCCGGGCCCAGCGTGTCCGCGCCCGCGATGCGGTTGTTCCACCCCAGCCATACGGCCTGGTTGTCCTGGGAGGCCGAGGTTTCGGGCCGGTTGCTGGAACGCAATCCGATGCGGCCCTCCCGCCAGGTCGACAGGCTGTCGCCGCGCATGCGAACACCGGTGTGGGTTCCCGAGGTGACGTCGATATCCTCCTCGAAATCGGCCAGCGTGCGAAAGCCCTCGGTCTGGAAGCGGGTCACGTACATGGTCTTCGGCAGCCAGCCGCCGATCACCCGGTGATCGCGGAACATCGGCAGATAACGGCGGTCGTCCCGCAGCGTGGTCTCCAGGAAGGCGGAGATGTAGATCTCGGCGAAGCGGCGCTGGTCCTCGCCGGGCATGAGCGCGCGCAGGTCCAGTATGCGTCCGCTGCGCGGCCCGTTGTCGTGCGCGCCCCACACCGTGTTCCACTGCCCGTGGTTGGCGCGGTAGACCCAGACGGCGGTCTTGAGGCGCGGCTGGTCATCGGTGAACCTGACGCGCTTGTACAGGCGCAGGCCGTGAAAGCTGGTCACGTCGCCGTCGTGCGACCCGTGGAAGACCATGTAGTTCACGTTCTCGACCGGCACGAAACGGTTGGTGGGCAGGTACTGTCCGTCCACCGGGGCGATGGCGATGATCGCGCGGATGTCGTAGTCGAAGTCGAACTCGAGCGAGGCGTCGTCCGGGTAGCGGTCCAGCCGGTTGAAGGCCGCGGCGTGCCCCACCGCTTCCCCGCCCCGGGAATGTCCGATGAGGGCGATGCGCTCCATGTCGACGCGCCCGTGGAAAAGGTTGGCCTCGTCCTCGTTGAACTCCTTCCACACGCCGACGTGCTGGAGCAGGAACCAGCCCCGGGCGTCGTTCTCGCCCCGGATGCCGCCGTTGATGAAGTTCATGTCCACGGAGGCCAGGATGTAACCGCGGCTGGCCAGCAGCTCTCCCAGGTAGTCGTAGCCGGGGTCCGAGAAGTCGCGCATGTTGTGGTTGCCGTGCACCACCAGCACCAGCGGGAAGGGTCCGTCGCCGACCGGATACCAGACGCGCGCGTTGAGCGGGAAGCGATCCGGCTCGAAGCCCCAGTAGCTGTTGCGGCTGTCCGCCGACGAACCGAGATCGACCAGCTTCGAGGCGTCGACGGGCTCGGTGAGGTAGGTGACAGAATCGCGGTATTCGGGCCGGTTCCTGTCGGAGCCGCTGCCGTAGTAGAGGGTGCGCACCTCGTGGGGGCCGCGCCGCCCGGGGTCGGGCGCCTCCAGAAGCTGGCGCGAGAGGACGTCATCGGCGTCGCTGGGAGCCAGTTCCAGTGGTCCCCGGCAACCCGCAAGTGGAATGAGCGCGAGGATCCCGACCCATCTTACGGTCGTCCGCAGGAAGCCGGATGGTTGCAAGACCTTTCTCCTCCACGCAAAATGCGCTAACGGCGGCGCGTTGCTCGGCGGTGGCCCGGACGGAGCCCGGGCGCAGCATTCTAGGTGTCCGCGGCCACCTCGATCAAGCAGCCCGCCAAGGCGGACCCATTCAGGAACCTTCCGCCGGATGAAGCGATAGGAGCGTTCCGTGCTCGCGCCGGCGAAGGCGCGAGGGCAGCTCTCAAACCTGGGGTGTGACGTGAGTCGAGAGCGACGCTGGCAGCAGATGGGGGGCGGGTGGAGGCGGGGAGCCGCTGGCATCGCGCTCGCCTTGGCGGGCATTTCGGCCGCTGAGTTCCTCGTCGACGAGCCCTCGTTGGGGCCCACGAGCGCCGTGCTCCCCACCCCGGCCGGACTTGCCTCCGACGCACCCGCCCCGATCCCGGGCACGCCTCCCCGGCTCCCGCTCCCGGCAGAGGCGCAGCAGGGACGCCCCCTGCCCATGCACGAGTTCTATTTCACCCGCGCGGCATACAGTGGCGGAGGCGGAGGCTACCGGCGCTGGCGGCGGCAGTCGTGGGCGACGGATTATCCCAAGTCGGACCGCCAGTTCCTGATCGTGGCGGAGCGCCTAACGGGGCTGGACATGTTCATGGAGGCACATCCCCGGGAACTCACCGACGAGCACCTCAACCGCTTCCCCTTCCTCTACGCTCTGGAGGTCGGGTACATGTCGATGAACCCGGAGGAAGCGACGGCCCTGAGGGAATACCTCCTGCGGGGCGGCTTCCTGGTGGTGGACGACTTCTGGGGCACGTACGAGTGGGAGATCTTCGAGTACGAGATGCAGAAAGTCTTCCCCGAATACCCCATCGTCGACATTCCGCTCGACCACGAGATCTTCCACACCTTCTACGACATCAACGAGATCATCCAGGTACCGAACGTCAGCAACGGAAGGGGGGGATGGCGCACCCACGAGAGGGACGGCTACGAGCCCTTCGTGAAAGGCATCTTCGACGAAGAGGGCCGGCTGATGGTGATCATCAACTGGAACACCGATCTGGGCGATGCCTGGGAGTGGGCGGAAGACCCCTATTACCCGCTCAGGTACTCGACCTACGCCATCCAGATGGGCGTCAACTTCATCATCTACGCCATGAGCCACTGACCGGACCCCGGACGTGCTGACCAGCCTCTTCGAGTTCCTCTTCAAGTACCGCCCGGTCGTCTTCCAGGAGGGCGACTTCTCCCTGGGGGTGGCCGGTGCGGTGGCGACCGGCGCCGTGGTGGCGGGCCTCATCTCCGTCTTCGCGCTCCTGACCTACCTGGGCGTGCGCGGCAAGACCAGGCCCCTGGATCGCCTGGTGCTCGGGGGGCTCCGCTTCGCGGGACTGTTGGTGCTCTCCTTCTGTCTGCTGCGCCCGGCCCTGGTGGTCTCGACGGTGGTTCCGCAGCAGAACTTCGTGGGAGTGCTTCTCGACGACTCGCGCAGCATGGAGATCCAGGACTTCGACGGACGCTCCCGCGGCTCCTTCCTGCAGGAGACCTTCGGCGCGCCGGATTCCCCGGTCCTCTCCGCCCTGTCCGACCGCTTCGCGGTGCGCTACTTCCGCTTCTCGTCGCGCACGGACCGCATCGAGGACTTCTCCGAGATGAGCTTCATGGGAAGCCGCACGCGCCTCGGGCCGGCGCTCGAGCGCGCCCGCTCCGAACTGGCCTCGGTGCCGCTTTCGGGCCTGGTCCTGGTCACCGACGGGGCCGACAACTCGGGCGAGGAGCTCACCGAGGCGCTCATGCCGCTGCAGGCGCAGGGGATTCCGGTATACACCGTGGGCGTGGGCGAAGAGAGCTTCCAGCGGGACATCCAGGTCAGCCGCGCCGACCCGCCCAGGACCGTGCTCACGGGTTCGTCGGTGGTGGTCGACGTGGTGGTCACCCACATGGGCTACGAGGGCGAGACCGTGTCCCTGATCGTCGAGGACGAGGGGCAGATCGTCAGCACCGAAGAGGTCGAGCTGCCGGACGAAGGGCAGCCGGTCACGGTTCCGGTTCGCTTCACCGCCTCCACGCCGGGCGCGCGCGCCTATACCTTCCGCATTCCCGTGGGCGTGGACGAGCAGGTCACGCAGAACAACAGCCAGACCGCGCTGGTGAGCGTCGAGGACCGGCGCGAGAAGATTCTCTACTTCGAGGGCGAGCCGCGCTACGAGGTGGGCTTCCTGGGCCGGGCGGTGGCGGACGACGACAACCTGCAGCTGGTGGTGCTGCAGCGCACCGCCGAGAACAAGTTCCTGCGCCTGAACGTCGACGACGGAGAAGAGCTGCAGGGCGGGTTCCCCGATACCCGGGCGGAGCTGTACGCCTACCGCAGCCTGATTCTGGGGACGGTGGAAGCCAGCTTCTTCACCGGCGACCAACTGCAGATGATCGCCGACTTCGTCGACAAGCGGGGCGGCAGCCTGCTCGCGCTGGGCGGACGCAACTCCTTCGCCCGCGGCGGCTACGCGGGCACGCCGGTCGCGGACGTGCTTCCGGTGGTGTTTTCCGACGCAGACGCGCGTCCCGACGGCTATCACAACTTCGTCAGGATCGAGCCCACCCAGGCGGGGCTCGGCGTCCCGGCGCTCCAGTTGGCCGGCACCGAGGAGGAATCCGGGGCGCGCTGGGCGGAGCTGCCCCATCTCCTCACCTACAATCCGCTGCACCGGATAAAGCCGGGCGCGACGGCTCTGCTCCGGGGCGTTGCAGATGATCTGCAGGAAGACCATGTGGCGCTCGCCTTCCAGCGCTACGGCGCAGGAAAGAGCCTGAGCCTGGCCGTCCAGGACACCTGGATCTGGCAGATGCAGCTTCCGCTCGAGGACGAAACCCACGAGACCTTCTGGCGGCAGATGCTGCGCTGGCTGGTGGATGGAGTGCCCGACCAGGTGACCGGCCAGGTGCCGCGTGACCGCGCGGAGCCCGGAGAGAGCGTGGCCCTCACCGCGATCGTGAACGACTCCAGCTATCTCGGGATGAGCAACAGCGTCGTGGAGGCCACCGTGACCACCCCGCTGGGCGAGGAGGTGGAGCTGGGGATGGACTGGGCGGTCGACAGCGACGCCGGTGAGTACGAGGCCGACTTCACGCCTTCGGAGGAGGGGCTCCACACGCTGACCGTGCGCGCCTACGACGGAGATGACCTGATCGGGGTGGACGAGGCGTACTTCCAGGTGGCGCCCCAGCGCAGCGAGTACTTCGACGCGGGGGCGCGCACGCCGCTGCTCGAGCGCATCGCCGACGAGACCGGCGGGATTTCCTACACGCCGGAGACGGTCGCGGCGCTGCCGGAGGACATCCGCGTGACCGGCGCGGGGGTCACCCTGGTGGAAGAGATGGACCTGTGGGACATGCCGATCCTGCTCCTCCTGTTGCTCGTGCTGATCCTGGGCGAGTGGGGCTACCGGCGGGTGCGGGGGCTGGTGTGAGGGGTTTGCTCCGTGGCGCGGGAGTGCCGGTCATCGCCGCCGTCATGGGGTTGGCGGTCGCGGTCTCGCCCGGGCAGACCAGCGCCCAGCAGACGCACCTCGTGGTCGTCAGCGGGGCGAGCGGAGCCGCGGAATTCCGCGAGCGCTTCCACCAGTGGGGGCTCACGGTGGTGCAGGCGGCGGTGGACAAGCACGGGCTCGATCCGGCGGACGTGATCTGGCTCGCCGAGCGGCCCGAGATGGATCCGCTCATCGACGGGCCGTCCCGGCGCGAGAACATCGAGGCCGCCCTCGGGGCGCTGAGCGAGCGGGCGGGCCCGAACGACGCCGTGATGATCGTGCTCATCGGGCATGGCACCTCCGGCGGGGGCGAGTCGCGCTTCAACGTGCCCGGGAGGGACTTGAGCGCCACCGACTTCGCCTTTCTGTTGGAGCGGTTCGGGACCCGGAACGTCGTGTTCGTCAACACGGCCAGCGCGTCGGGCGCCTTCATATCGGAGATATCCGGTCCGAACCGTACGGTGATCACGGCGACCCGCTCTCCCCGGGAGGGCAACGCCACCCGCTTCGCCGGGTTCTTCGCCGACGCCTTCGCGGGCGAGGTCGCCGACACCGACAAGGACCAGCGGGTGTCGGTGCTCGAGGCCTTCGCCTACGCCCGCAGGGAGGTCGAGCGCAGCTTCGACGAGGAGGGCCTGCTCGCCACGGAGCACGCCCTGCTCGACGACAACGGGGACGGAGTGGGGAGCGGCTTCAAGGAAGAAGACGATCTGGACGGCGCCCTGGCGCGCACCGTGTTCCTCTCCCGGGGCGGGGGGCGGGTGACGGACGCGGAGATCGCGGCGGACCCAGAGCTCGCGGCGCTCTACGGGCAGCGGCAGGCACTCGAGGAGCAGATCGCCGCGCTCACGGCGCTGAAGGACACCATGGACGCAGAGCAGTACGAGGCGGAGCTGGAGGGGCTGCTGGTGGAGCTGACGCTGACCACGCGGGCGATCCGCGAGCGGGAAGGGGGAGGAGGGCGGTGAAGGTCGGCTTCCAGCCGCGGTCGCTGGTGCGCGCCGCGTTCCTGCTGGCGCTCGCGATCGCTCCCTCCGTGGCCGCGCCGCTGGCCGCGCAGGCCGAGGCGAGCGCCCTCGCGGCGCTGGAGAGCGGGGAGTACGACGACGCCATCCGCCAGTTGCGGCGCCTCGCGCGTGGCCGTGACGCCACGGTGGCCGTCCACCGCGCGCTGGTGCGCTCCCTCGCCGAAGTGGGACGATACGAGGAGGCGGAGGCAGTGGCCCGGGACGGCCGCGACCGTCATGGTGCCGCGATCGAGAACGCGCTCGGCGAAGTACTGGTGGAAAGGGGACGCCATCAGGAGGCGGCGGCCAGCTTCCGCGCGGCGATGGCGGGCGGGGCCGACGACGAGGTCATCGCCCGCGTAAACCTTGCGGAGCTGCAACTGCGCACCGGCCAGCGCGACGACGCCATGCGCGTCTTCGACGGCTTCATCGACTTCTACAACCGGACCACCTCGCTGTCGTCAGCCGAGCTCACCGCGGTTGGCATCGCCGTGCGCCATCTGGGGGTCGAGGAATCGCAACTGCTGCAGGACGCACTGCGGGCCTTCGACGAGGCCGTTGCCGCCGACCCGTCCAACCCGGAACCGCACCTGCGTACGGGACAGCTCTTCCTCGATACCTATCGGAGTCCCGACGCGCGCGAATCATATCAACAGGTGCTCGCCCGCAATCCCCGCCATCCGCAGGCGATCCTGGGGATGGCGCTGGCGCACGAATTCGACGGCTCGCCCGAGGCCATGGGCACGGCGCGGAGCGCCCTCGAGATCAATCCCGACCTGGTCCCGGCCCGGACATTGCTCGCGCGCCTGCACCTGCGTCTGGAGGAGTACCCGGCGGCCGAGGAGGAGGCGCGCGCCGCGCTGGAGGTGAACCCGTCGTCGCTGGAGGCGCTCTCGGTGCTCGCGGCGACCTTCTTCCTGCGCGACCGTCACGAAGACTTCGAGGCGGTCCGCGAGCAGGTGCGCGCGCTGAACCCGGAGTACCCCGGTCTTCTCACCACAGTGGCCGACATGGCGGTGCAGACCCGCCGGTACGCGGACGCGGTCACGCTCGCCGCCGAAGCGGTGGACATCGATCCCTACTCGTGGAAGGCCCGGGGCATCCTCGGCATCAACCAGCTGCGGGTGGGCGCGATCGAGGAAGGCCAGGCCGAACTGGAGCGGGCCTTCGCGGGCGATCCCTTCAACCCGTGGTACAAGAACACCCTCGACCTGCTCGACACCTTCGAGCGCTACCGCATCACCGAGACCGAGCACTTCATCATCGCCATCGACGGTCGGGAAGCGGAGCTGCTGGCCCCGTTCGTGGCCGGGCTGGCCGAACAGACCTACCAGGCCCTGGCCGAGCGCTACCAGTACGAACCGCCCACCCCGATCCGGCTCGAGCTCTTTCCCAGCCACGCGGATTTCTCGGTGCGCACGGTCGGGCTCGCCGGCCTCGGCGCGCTGGGGGTGAGCTTCGGCTCCGTGGTGGCCATGGATTCCCCGTCCGCCCGCGACCGGGGCGAGTTCAACTGGGCGTCCACCCTTTGGCACGAGATCGCACACGTCTTTCATCTCGCGCTCTCCAACCACCGCGTGCCGCGCTGGCTGGCGGAGGGATTCGCCGTCTACGAGCAGCGCCGCGGGGCGCCCTCCTGGGGACACAACCTGAATCCCGGCTTCCTGATCGCCTACAACCAGGGGCGGGTCCTGCCGGTCAGCCAACTCAACAACGGCTTCGTGCGCCCGAGCTATGGAGACCAGGTGGTCCACTCCTACTACCAGGCGTCTCTGGTGTGCGAGTTGATCGCGCGCGATCACGGGCCCGAGGCGCTGGTTGCCATGCTGCGCGAATACGCGGCGGGCGCCACCACCGAGGAGGTGTTCGAACGGGTGCTGGGCACGGAGATCGAGCGCTTCGACCGGATCTTCAAGGACTACTTCGAGGAACGCTTTGCCGGGGCGCTGACGGCCACCGAGCCCCTGCCCGCGCTGGCCGAACGGGGCTCGCGCGCCCCGGACGAGGTGCGGCGCCTTGCGGCGGCCCATCCCGACAACTTCATGGCGCAGATGGCGATGGGCGCGCAGCTCTTCGATGAGGACATGCTCGACGAGGCCGAGGAGTATCTGGCCCGGGCCCGCGACCTGTTCCCGGAATACGCGGGACCGGGTAGTCCGGGCTGGCTGCTCGCGCGCATCCATATGCAGCGGGGCGACAGCGCCGGTGCGCTACGCGAGCTCGAGAGGCTCACCGGCATCGACGAGTCCTTTCTGGAGGCGAATCTGGAGGAATCGCAGCTCAGGGAAGCGGCCGGGGACGGCGACGGCGCCATCGAGGCCCTGCAGCGGGCCGTTAACATCTACCCGTTCGACGAGGAGACCCACGGCCGGCTGGCCGAGCTGGCCGCCGGTCGGGCCCTTCATCCCATCGCGGTGCGCGCGCGCGAGGCACTGGTGGCGCTCGATCCCGTGGACCTGGCGGGGGCACTGTACCGGCTCGCACTCGCGCAGTACCGGGCCGGCGACACTGCCAGCGCCCGCCGAACGGTGCTGCGCGCGCTGGAGCGGGCGCCCAATTTCGAAGCCGCCCAGGACCTTCTCATGACCCTGCGCGGCAGCCCTGAGCCACGACCATGGTGACGCGGGCGCTGGTGGGGATGGCGGGGATCGCAGGAGCTGCCGCCTTGGGCGTCCTGGCGACCGCCGGTGCCGGTGCCGACATCGTGGCCAACGAGCCGACCCCGGAAGCCGCCCGATCCGTCGCGGCCCCGGCAACTGCCGGTTTGCCGGCGCCAGCCCCCGTCCAGGAAGCGAACATCCCCTACGACGGCCGCTTCACCTTCGTGCGCATCCGCACCGACGTGTCCGGCGGGCGGGGCATGCCTCGCAGCTTTCTGCCGGGCGGCCGCCGGGGCTGGGGCCAGCCGCCCTGGGCGCACGACTACCCGAGGGCCGAGCGCAACCTGGCCAGGATCCTGACCGCGACCACCCTCCTGAACACCTACGAGGGCGGCAGCAACATCCTCACCTTCGACGACCCGGAGCTCCACAGCTATCCGCTGGCCTACGTCTCCGAACCCGGCTTCTGGGAGATGGACGAGGCCGAAAAGGAGGGACTCAGGAGCTATCTCCTCAAGGGCGGCTTCGTGATCTTCGACGACTTCGGCGGCCCGCGCGACTGGGCCAACTTCGAGGCCCAGATGATGCGGGTGCTCCCCGAGGGGAGATTCTACGACCTCTCCGACCTCGACCCGCTGCCGACGGTCTTCGACTCGTTCTTCGAGATCTCCGATCCCGAAGCGCTGGCGCCCCCCTACCGAGGCGGTTGGCCGCAGTACCATGGCATCTTCGAGGACAACGATCCCGCGAAGCGACTTATGTTGGTCGCCAACTTCAACAACGACCTGGGAGACTACTGGGAGTTCTCCGACTCCGGATGGCTCCCCATCGATCTGACCAACGAAGCGTACAAGTTCGGTGTCAATTACATCATCTACGCGATGACGCACTGACCTCCGTTCCATCCCATCCCTTCCCCCTCGGGGGCTCCCGGAGAAACCAGAGTGGCCTTCATCAAGAAACCCGCACCGGGCGGCGCCGACGCCCTTCCGTCCCTCGAAGACACGGACGACGTCGCGCTGGCCGCGCGCATGACCGCCGGCCGCGACCAGATCCTCAGCGAGCTGCGCAAGGTCATCATCGGGCAGGACGAAGTCATCGAGCAGGTCCTGCTCACCCTGTTCGTGGGCGGCAACAGCCTGATCGTGGGCGTGCCCGGGCTCGCGAAAACCCTGCTCGTGCACACCATGGCCCAGGTGCTGGACCTGAACTTCGCGCGCATCCAGTTCACCCCCGACCTGATGCCCTCCGACATCACCGGAACCGACATCATCCAGGAGGACCCCAAGACCGGGAGGCGCACCATGGTGTTCGCTCCCGGCCCAGTGTTCACCAACATCCTGCTAGCCGACGAGATCAACCGGACTCCGCCGAAGACCCAGTCGGCGCTCCTGGAGGCGATGCAGGAACACCGCGTGACCATCCAGGGGCGCACCTACGACCTGGACCCGCCCTTCTTCGTCTTCGCCACCCAGAACCCCATCGAGCTGGAGGGCACCTACCCGCTGCCTGAGGCGCAGCTCGACCGCTTCATGTTCCACATCATCATGGAGCACCTGCCGGAGGACGATGAACTGGAGGTCGTGCGCGAGACGACGTCGCTGCAGGACATCGAGTTCTCGCACGCCGTCACCGGTGAGGACCTTATCCGCTTCCAGCAACTGGTGCGGAAGGTTCCCGTGTCCGACGCGGTGTTGCGCTACGCGGTGCAGCTTGGACGGACCAGCCGGCCCAGCCCGAACGGCGACAGCCCTGAAGTGATCGGCAAGTGGGTCTCCTTCGGCGCCAGCGTGCGCGGCGCCCAGAACCTCATTCTGGCCGGGAAGGCGCGTGCGCTCACCCGTGGGCGCTACCACGTCAGCTTCGACGACATCCGCGCCCTCTCGAAGCCGGTGCTCCGGCACCGCGTGCTCACCAACTTCCACGCGGAGTCGGAAGGGATCACCACCGACGAGATCATCGAAGAGCTGATCACCCAGGTCCCCACGCCTTCCTCCGGGATGTAGCATGGCGCGCACCGCCGTTCGCCCGACCGGTCCGGGGACCGGGTTCATCGACCCGCAGGTCCTGGGGCGCATCCACAACCTCGAGCTGCTGGCGCGCACGGTGGTGGACGGCTTCATCAGCGGGCTGCACCGGGCCCCCTTCCTGGGGCTCTCGGTGGACTTCGCCGAGCACCGGCAGTACATGCCCGGCGACGACATACGCAGGATCGACTGGCGCCTCTTCGCGCGCAGCGACCGCTTCTACCTGAAGCACTACGAGGCGGACTCGAACGCCAACTTCCTCGTCGTCCTCGACATCTCCCGCTCCATGACCTTCCAGCAGGACGGCATCTCCAAGCTGGACTACGGGCGCTATCTGGCCGCGTGTCTGACGTACTTCTCAAGGCAGCAGCGGGACCGGGTGGGCCTCCTCACCATCGCCGGCGAGATCGTGGACTACATTCCGCCGGCGGCGGGCCACCTCGACCTCGTGCTGCACGCCATCGACCGCATCGAGGCCGGAGGCGCCGGCACCCTGGCCGAACCCCTCTTCGAACTGACCGGCCGCATCGGGCGGCGGGGCATCATGGTGGTGATCTCGGATTTCTACGAGGAGCCCCAGGCGGTGGTGGATGCGGTCAAGGATCTGCGCTACGCCGGCCACGACGTCATCGTCTTCCATCTTCTGGATCCCGCCGAGCTCGACTTTCCCTTCGAGAGGCCGGCCAGCTTCCAGGACCTCGAGTCCGAAGCGCGCCTGCCCGTCGTGCCGGGGCGGCTCCGGGAGGGGTATCGCGAACTCATCCGCGACCACACCGAGAGGCTGTCGCGCCGCTTCGTCGAGCACCGCATCGACTACGCGCTGTTCAACACGGGGACGCCCCTCGACTACGCGCTCTTCAGTTACCTGTCCGCACGCCAGAGGCTCACCCGGGTTCGATGAGTGCCCTCGCCTTCCTCGCGCCCCTGTTCCTGCTGGGCCTCGGCTTCCTGGTGTGGCCGGTGCTCGTTCATCTGGTGCAGAGGGACCGCAAGGAGGTGGTCGAGTTTCCCTCGCTGATGTTCCTCGAGCGGGTTCCCTACAAGTCGTCGCGGCGCCAGAAGATTCGCCACTGGCTGTTGCTGCTGATGCGGCTCGCGGCGCTGACGCTGCTCATCGCCGCATTCGCGCGCCCCTTCATGGACCGCGACGATGTCGCCCTGGGAGGAGCGCCGTTGGCGCGCGAGGTGGTGATCCTCGTCGATCGTTCGTACAGCATGGACTACGGCGACCGCTGGGCGGACGCCCTTGCGGGCGCCCGCGCGGCGGTCCGCCAGCTGGGCCCGGAGGACCGCGCCTCGCTGGTGTTCTTCTCGGCCGGCGCCACCCTGGCGGTTCGCTCGACCACCGACCGCACAGTGCTCTTCGCCGCCCTGGATACGGCCGAGCCGGGCTCGGGCGCCACCCGCTTCGGTCCGGCGCTCGACCTCGCGCGCACCGTGCTGGAGCAGTCGAACCTGCCGGGCCGGCACGCCGTGGTGATCTCCGACTTCCAGCGCGCGGGCTGGGACGGCGACGAAGGAGCGCGCCTGCCTCCCGGGACCACCGTGGACCCGGTCGTGGTGAGCGGGCCGTACGAGGGCGACCTTGCCGTCGGCCAGCTCCTCTTCCAACGGAGCTACCGCGACGGGCTGGAGCGTGTCGAAACCCTGGCCCGCCTCGTCAACTCCGGCGATCGTGAGCTTGAGGACGTGGAGGTGGTCCTGGAGCTGGACGACAGGCCGGTCGGGTCGGCGGCGGCCACGCTCGGGCCCAACGGCACCGCGCTGGTCACGCTCCCGGCGTTCACCCTGAGCGACCCGTTCACGCGCGGGTCGGTGCGGATCCCGGCCGACGGCCTGCCCGCCAACGACGTCGCCCACTTCGTGCTGTCGCCGGGCGAGGGGTTCTCGGTGCTGGTGGTGGAGGACGGAGGCGAACCCAGGGACCCGAGCCTGTACCTCGACCAGGCGCTGGCCATCGGCACCGATCCCGCCTTCGACGTCGACGCCACGACCGTGGGCGCGATGACCGCGGGCGACCTGGCCGGCCGGTCGGTGGTGATCCTCAACGGCTCGCGGCCGCCGCGGGGGGCGGTGGGGACGCGCTTGCGCGAGTTCGTGGAGGCCGGCGGCGGCCTGGTGGTCATCCTGGGCGAACGGAGCAGCTGGCCCGCCGACGGGCCCGACCTCCTCCCCGGTCCGGTGGGGGCGGTGATGGAACCGGAGTGGCGCGAGGGCCGCGGCGGCACGCTGGGCCGCATCGACTACACCCACCCCGTCTTCGCCCTCTTCGCCGCCCCCCGCAGCGGCGACCTCACCGATGCCAACTTCTTCCGCTACCGTAACGTGGAGCTCGCGGGCGCAGAGGGCGTGCTGGCCCGCTTCGACAACGGCGCGGTGGCGCTGGCGGAACGGCAGGTGGGCGAGGGCCGTGTGCTGCTGTGGACGTCGATGCTCGACAACTACTGGAACGACATGGTCCTGCAGCCCATCTTCCTGCCCTTCGCGCACCAGTTGGTCAAGCACGCCGGGAGCTTCCGTCCTCCCACGCCCTCCTACACCGTGGACGACGTGCTCAACCTCTCGGGACAGGGCGAAGGACGGGAGGCCGATCGCCTCCTCGCCGGTGTCGCGCAGGACGACAGGGAAGGACTGGTCGCGCTTTCGCCCTCCAATCGTTCCATTGACGTGAGCGGAGCGGCCCGACCCGGCTTTCTGGCGCTCGCGGAGCAGGGCTTCTACGAGTTGCGCGGCGGGGGCGGGGGAGGAGGGCCGGGCACACCGGCAGTCGCGGTGAACGTCAACCTCGGGGAAGCGGATCTCGAGGCGATGGACCCCGAGGAGTTCGCCGGGGCCATCACCAGTCCGGACATCGGCGCGGAAGGCGCAGCCGGCGCCGAACTCGAGCCCGAGGACAGGGAACGGCGCCAGGGAATCTGGTGGTATCTGCTGGTGGCGGCGTTCCTGCTTCTGGCACTGGAGACGATTGTCTCCAATTATTTGTCACGAAAGGCCGCCAGCCTGCCATCGGGAGCACCGTAGGCGGGCAGGCATCGCACCGGGGAAGGGGGAGCAGAGGTGCCTACACGACTCAACCACCGCGCCAGACTCGAGCTTCTCGACGCCATTCGCCACGTGCGAACCCGCTGGCGCATGCGCATCGCGCTGCGCGGGCTGACCGCGCTGCTGGGGATCGGGCTGGTCGCCTTCCTGGTGTCCTCCTGGGGGATGGAGGGCAGCCGCTTCAGCCCTGCGGTAGTCAACGGCTTCCGCATCTTCACCTGGCTCTCGCTGCTCGCGGTGGGCGTCTGGTTCCTGGTGCGCCCGCTCTGGCGGCGGCCTTCCGACGCTCAGGTCGCACTCTATCTGGAGGAGCACGAGCCATCCCTCAAGGCCTCGGTCCTGAGCGCGATCGACGCAGGGGCCGACCCCGCGGGCACGGCGCACTCGCCCGCGCTGGTGCAGCGGCTCATGGAGTCCGCGGTCAAGAAGGCGCGCGCCGTGGATGGCGGCCACCGGATCGAGCGGGCGGGGTTGCTGCGCTGGACCGCCGCGGTCGCGGGGATCGCGCTGGCCATCCTCATCATCTTCCTGACCGGACCGGCCTTCCTGCGCACCGGCGCCTCGGCACTGCTCTCGCCGACCGCGGACGCGGCAGAGGTCAACCCCTACTCGATCGAGGTGACCCCGGGCGACGTCACCATCACGCGCGGCTCGGATCTGCGCATCGCGGCACGCAACCTGGGTTTCGACGCCGTGGAGGCGGAGCTCTTACTGCGCACCGGCTCCGACGGTGAATTCCGGCCTCTGTCCATGCTCCTGGCGGTTGACACGGGCGAGGAGGATGCCGGGGAGTTCGAGGTGGTGCTCTTCGGCGTGGAAGACGTCACCGAGTATTTCGTGCGCTCCTCCGGCGTGCAGTCGGACCTGTACCGAATCGATGTGGAGATCCTGCCGTACGTGGACCGGCTCGAGCTGGTGTACGACTTCCCGGCCTACACCGGGCTTCCCGACCGCACCATCGACGACGGCGGCGACATCGCGGTGCTGCGCGGAACCCGCGTCCACCTGCGTGCCTTCCCCACGATTCCAGCCCCGCGCGCAAACCTGTGGCGCGACGACGCGCTGGCGAGCGAACTGACGCCCGCCGAGGACGGCTCCTTCACCGGATCCTTCGTGGTGGAGCAGAACGGCTTCTACCACCTGGAGATGGAGAGCGTCCGCGCCGGGCTGGTGCCCGCCTCGCCCCAGTACACTATCGACGTGCTGAACGACCAGCCTCCGTCGCTCTCCTTCACCCGCCCCGGCCGCGACACACGCGCCACCGCGCTGGAGGAGTTCTTCATCGAGGCGCGTGCCAACGACGACTATGGCATCCGGCAACTCGAGCTCGTCTTCTCGGTCAACGGCGGCGAGGAACAGACCGTCGAGCTGTTCGGCTCCGGGGCCGCTCCCATGAGCGAGGTGAGCGCGGGCTACACGTTCTTCCTGGAGGAGTACGAGCTCGTCCCGGGCGACATCATCTCCTACTACGCCAAGGCGCGTGACAACGCCGGCACGGGCAGCCAGGAAGCCATCAGCGACATCTACTTCCTCCAGATCCGCCGCTTCGAGACCGAGTTCCGCCAGGCGGAGCAGCAGCCCGGAGGCGGCGGTGGTGGTGGCGGCGGTGGCCAGATGGGCGGCGAACAGGAGCTTTCCGAACAACAGCGGGAGGTCATCTCGGCGACCTTCAACCTGAACCGGGACCGCGACCGCTACTCGCCGGAGGGGTTCAGCGAGGGGCTGGTCGTTGTGCGGCTCTCGCAGGAGAGACTTCGCGATCAGGTCGCGACCCTGACGACGCGTCTCAACAACCGGGGCGTGGTGCGCGATCCCGAGTTCGAGCAGATCGCCCAGTTGCTGCCGCAGGCGATGGAGGAGATGGAGGCCGCCATGGAGCGGCTCGACGCCGCCGACCCGGAAGGGGCGCTCTCCGAGGAGCAGCAGGCGCTCCAGTACCTGCTGCGAGCGGAAGCGCTCTATGACGAGGTGCAGGTGAGCCAGCAGCAGGGCGGCGGTGGCGGCGGCGGTGGCGGCGGGCCCAACGCGGAGGACCTCGCCGACCTCTTCGAGCTGGAGCTGGACAAGCTCAAGAACCAGTACGAGAGCGTACAGCGCGGCGAGCGCCAGCAGGCCGACGAGCAGATCGACGAGACGCTCGAGCGCCTGCGCGAACTGGCCCGGCGCCAGGAGCAGGAGGCCGAGCGCCAGCAGCGCCTCGCCAACCGCTCGCAGGGATCGGCAGGGGGCGGCGCACAGAACCAGCGCTCGCTCGCCGATGAAGTGGAGGAGGAGGCGAGGCGTCTGGAGGAGCTTTCGCGCATGCAGTCCAACCAGCGCCTGGCGGAGACCGCGCGCCAGCTTCAGGACGCCGCCAACGCGATGCGCGAAGCGGCAGCCGCCAGAGGAGGCGAGGCCGCCGCCGACGCCCGTTCCGCGCTCGACCGGCTGCGGGCCGCGCGGCGGCTGCTGGAGCGCGATCAGTCCGGGCGCATCGAGCGGGACGCGCAGGATGCCCTGCAGCGGAGCGAGGAGCTGATCGAGGAGCAGCTCGACGTCGCCGAGGAATCGGTGGACATTTCGGGCGCCGACCAGGTGACCGCGGAACGCATGCGCCGGCTCATCGAGCGCAAGAACGAGATGTCCACGGAGGTGGCTGACCTGGAGCGGCAGATCGATGAGATGTCGGCGGAGGCCGGCTCCGAACAGCAGCAGGCGGCCGAGTCGTTCGACGATGCCCTGCGCAACATCCGCGACAACAAGATCAGGGAACGCATCCAGTACTCGCGCGGGCTGCCGGGCGCGCGCAGCCCCGACTTCACGCGCGATTTCGAGCAGCAGACCACCGAGCACCTGATGGAGCTGCGGGACCAGTTGCGACAAGCGTCGGAAGCGATCGGCGAGCCCGTGGACGACCGCACCATGGAGTCACTCGACCAGGCCCGGGACATGGTGCGCAACATGGAGTCGCTCAACCGGCGGCTGCAGGCGCGCGCCGACGAGAACGCCCGGCGGGGACTGGGCCAGCGGCCCGGCGAGGAAGCCCAGGGACAGCAGGGTGAAGGTCAGCAGGGGCAGGGGCAGGGGCAGCAGGGCCAACAGGGCCAGGAAGGGCAGCAGGGTCAGGGCGGCCAGCAGGGCCAGCAAGGCCAGGGCGGCCAGCAGGGCCAGGGCGGCCAACAAGGCCAGCAGGGCGGCCAGCAGGGTGGTGGCGGCGGACCCGACGGTTTGAGGGATATGGCCGGCGCCGGGTTCGGGCCGGGCGGCAGCGGCTGGGCGCGCGGGCTGACGCCCGAGGATATTCGCCAGTTCCGGGGCGAGTACCGTGAACGCGCCCGCGAGATGGCCGATCTGCGCGAACAACTCTCCGACGCCGGCGTGGGCGTCGAGGAGCTCGACGACGTCATCCGCTCCATGAGGGCGCTGGACGACCGCCGCGTCTACGACGACATGGAGGAGATCCTCCGGCTGCAGACCCAGATCCTGGAAGGGGTAAAGCGCTTCGAGTTCGGACTCCGCCGGGCTGCGGGAGAGGACGACCCCGAGCGGCTGCTCCTGTCCGGCTCCGACGAGGTGCCCCAGGGCTTCCGGCAACTGATCGAAGAGTATTACCGTTCGCTGTCCCGCACCCCGGGAGGCTGAGCAACCCGGAGACGCGGGAAGGGAACCAATCGGACGCAACCAGGCCGCGCCGGGGGGCGCGGCCCAAGCAGACAGACCAAACGGAAGTGACAGCATGCTGATTCGCGTGAAGAACGCCGGACTCGACGTCCCATCCTCGGAGATCACGCCCGAGGAGACCTACCTGAACAGGCGCAGGTTCATCGCGGCCGCCGGCGCGATCGCCGGAGGCCACCTGATGGCGCCGGCGCTGGGCGGGAAGGCCGGCAGGGCATACGCCCAGGGCGCGCAGGATTTCTCCGACGCCACAGACGAACTCGGCGGCGAGGTCAACACGTACGAGGACATCACCACCTACAACAACTTCTACGAGTTCGGCACCGACAAGCGCGACCCGTCCCGCAATTCCGGGGACTTCAAGCCGGCGCCGTGGACGGTGGAGGTGAACGGGCATTGCGCCAAACCGGGCACCTACGCGCTCGAGGATCTGCTCGCGCCCCACACCGAGGAGGACCGCATCTACCGCCTCCGCTGCGTGGAGGCCTGGTCGATGGTGATCCCGTGGCGGGGCATTCCGCTCGCCGACGTGATCTCGCGCCTGGAGCCCACCGGGTCGGCCAGCTACGTCCAGTTCAAGACGGTGGTGCGTCCCGAGGAAATGCCGGGGCAGCGCCGCCGCCTCATCCCCATCCTCCCCTGGCCCTACCTGGAAGGCCTGCGCATGGACGAGGCAATGAACCCGCTCACCCTGCTGGTGACGGGGCTCTACGGGCGCAGCCTGCTGAATCAGAACGGGGCTCCGCTGCGGCTGATGGCGCCCTGGAAGTACGGGTTCAAGAACGTGAAGAGCATCGTCGAGATCTCCTTCGTGGAGGAGATGCCGCGCAACACCTGGAACGTGCAGACGCCGCATGAATACGGCTTCTACGCCAACGTGAACCCCGAGGTGGACCACCCGCGCTGGAGTCAGGCGCGCGAGCGGCGCATCGGCAAGCTCCTGCGGCAGCCGACCCTCATGTTCAACGGGTACGGCGACCAGGTGGCGCACATGTACGCGGGGATGGATCTGGCCAGGTGGTACTAGGCACCCGCATCCGACTGCGCCCGATCCGCCGGGCGCGCTGAGGCGGGCGAAGCGCCGAGCGACGGAATCCGGATGCACCCGAAAGCCCGTGCCCGGGTCACCAGCGCGGCCATCTGGGCCATCTGCCTGGCGCCCCTGCTGTGGCTCATCCTGCGGTTCCGCGAGGATGGGCTGGGCGCCAACCCCATCGAGGAGTTCACCCACTGGGGCGGGACCTCGACGCTGATCCTGCTGCTGCTGACGCTGACCGTGACCCCGCTTCGGCGCTGGGGGGGCTGGAACCTGGTGCGCTACCGGCGCCGGCTCGGGCTGGCCGCGTTCTTCTACGGCCTGACCCATTTCATGACGTACGTCGCCCTCGACCAGTTCTTCGCCTTCGAGTACGTCCTCGAAGACATTGCCGAGCGACCGTACATCACGGTAGGCTTCGCCGCCTTTGTGCTGCTCATCCCCCTGGCGGTCACGTCGACCCGGGGGTGGATCCGCCGCCTGGGCAGGCGCTGGCAGCGCCTCCACCGCATCGTATACCTGGCCGCCGGACTCGGGGTGCTGCACTACCTCTGGAAGGTGAAGGCGGATACTCTGTGGCCGATGGTGGCCGCAGTGGTGCTGGCGGTGCTGCTCGCGGCGCGTCTCAAGCCGAAGCGGGCGAGGCGACGGAAGGCCCGGGTCAGGCGATGACCCTTTGGTTCGTCACTTCAGGCCAGGAGCGGCGAGCGAGAGAGGCGTCAACCCACCATTCAAGGAGGCAGCCCATGCACCGGAAAGCTCTGATCATCCTCGCGGCAGCCGCCTGCGGGTTGGCTCCCTCTCCGATGCTCGCCCAGTTGGATGCCGGTGCCGGAGCGGACGCGGAAGCCGTGCTTCAGGTGGTGGAAGACCTGTTCGACGCCATGCGCGCCAAGGACGGCGAGACGCTCGAGCGCATTTTCCATCCGAACACGCGCCTGATCACGGCGGGCACCGATGCCGACGGCGTCCCCGAGGTCACCGAGATCCCGATATCCCGCTTCATCTCCTCGGTGCTCGTGTCCTCGAGCTACCTCGACGAGCGCATCTACAACCCCGTGGTTCAGATCAACAACAACCTGGGAACCGTGTGGGTGGAGTACGACTTCTTCGCCGACGGGGAGTTCAGCCACTGCGGCGCGGACGCCTTCATGATGGGCAGAAGCGCCGACGGATGGCAGATCGTTCAGATCGCGCACACCATGGTGCGCGAGGGCTGCCCGGAGCGGGGCGGCTGACGCGCGTTCCCCGGCCCTGCCTGTGCTACGCACGAGACGGGATCGGCGCTGCTGCCTCGTCCCGTGATCCGCCTCGTCGTTGGCATCGCCCCTGCCTCGACTATAGATTCGGATCGGATGCGTGCCGCGCAGCGATCACCGCGATAGAGGATTCCGCGATGGAAGCACACAGTGCCGGTGCCTCGATAGCTGCGGGCGGGCGGGCCGTCGAGCCCTCCGTCGCGAACGCGCTCCCGCACTTCGCTCCACTTCTCATCTTCCCGCTCGTCGTCTGCGCCGCCATGTTCGGCGGCTGGTGGATCGCGGGTCCGTTCGCCTTCTTCATGCTCGCGAGCCCGTTCGACCGGCTCCTGGGCGTGGAGGAGCGGAACATGGATCCGGCGACGACCCGCGAGAGCCAGTTGTGGCTGTACAAGCTCTCGCTGTGGGTATGGGCGGCTATCTGGCCCGCCACCTTCGTCTTCGCGCTCTGGCAGATGCTGGTCGGCGGCCGACTGTCTCTCTGGGAAGCCGGCCTGATCGCCGGCGCACTGGTCATGGTGGCGCAGACCGTGTTCGTCGTGGGCCACGAGCTGGTTCATCGACGCGTGCTGTGGGAACGCCGGCTCGGCGAGTTCCTGCTGGCTTCCGTCTCCTACCCGCACTATGCGACGGAGCACGTCTACATTCACCACCCCCGCGTATGCACGCCTCTGGACCCGGGGTCCGCGCCGAAGGGCGTGAGTTTCTGGGAATACCTGCCGCAGGAAGTGCTGAGCAACATCGTGGGGGCCTGGCGGTTTGAACGGCGGCGACTGAAGCGCCGTCAACTGCCGCCGTGGCACCCCACGAACGCGTTCTGGCGCTACGCAGTGCAGATCGTCTTCTGGTACGGGCTCATCTTCTGGTGGGGTGGCCCCTGGGCCCTGCTGCTCTACCTTGTCCTGTGCGGCAGCGTGGTCTTCTCGATGAAGATGAGCAACTACGTGCAGCACTACGGGCTGCGGCGCATCCGCATGCCCAACGGCAGGTTCGAGCCGGTCAAACCGAGGCACGCCTGGAGCGCAGCCTACAAGTTTACCAACTGGCTGTACTACAACATGCAGCGCCACGCCGACCACCACACGTCGAACCGGCGATATCCGCTGTTGCAGCACCACGGCGAAGCCGACTCTCCACAGTTGCCGGGCAGCTACATGGAGATGAACGGCATGGCGCTCTCTCCGAAACGGTGGTTCGCGACCATCGATCCTCTGGTCGACCGTCAGCGAGCCCGGTTCTATCCCGAGATCGACGACTGGAGCGCCTACGACAGCCGGGCGTTCGCGGCGCGCCCCGACGCGTTCGACGTCATCGCGGAGATTCATGCCGCCGCCCCCGGGCTCGCCGAGTGGATTAACCGCTCACCGGCCCTCCTCGACACGCTGCGCGAGCGGGAATTCACCGACCTGGAACTGCCGGAGGGATTCCTGTCGGACGCGGAATCGGAGGCGATCGCCCGGTCCGGGCTGGCGCGCCTCTACTGGACGTACGAACTCAGCCTCTCCGAAATGAGGGCCCAGCTCGATGACATCCCCGTGCAGGACGCCGGTGAGGCGGTCGCGGCGGCGCGGGAGTGGTCGAACGGCAAGGTCTTCCAGATCGCCGTGCACACGATGCGCGGCAGCCTGTCCGTGAGCGAGGCGACGACGGCACTGTCGCGGGTCGGGGAAGCCTGCATCGCCACCGTCCTGTCCGCGGTCGAGGAGGACTTCGCCGACCGCGGCGTGCCGCAAGCCAGCGGCGGCGTGGCGGTCGCGGTCCTGGGACCGCTGGCCAACGGGGAGGCGCTGCCGGGCGCGGAGCTCGATGTCCGGTTCGTGTACGACGGCGGCCCGGCCAGGTACTACGAAGCATTGTGCCGCCGCTTTCGCAAGGCGCTCCGTGCGCTTTCGCGCAAAAACCTGCTGCTGGCGCCTGTCCCGCGCGGTGGGATGGAGGACCTCCGTTCCCTCGCCGAGTTCGAGGAACAACTCCGCAATCCCGGTTCGGATCGTGAGTTGATGGCGCTCGCGCGGGCGCGTTGCGTGTTCGTGTCGGGCGATGAGGAAATCGGGGAACGGTTCGCGCAGGCGTTGCAGGACGCTCCGGGACGGAGTGCGGCCCGCGAGATGCCGATGGCCGGGTTGCGCGAAGCCGCCGCGGGCGAAGTTATCGGTGATACCGCGTCCCGAGCCGCAACCGACATCGCCGCGCTTGCGGATGGCCCGGCCCGGCAGGTGAACGGGACTTGACTTAAGACTTAATCCCTCTATTTTGCGACAAAATAGGGTTGGTCATGTGATTTGTAGCCTCCAACGATGGAGAATTGCCATGAGAAGCGGCGATGAAATGCTTGCGCAAGTTGTTGAGAAGTCCGCCGTGGACGCGGATTTCAGGGAACAGCTTCTCGCAGATCCAAAGGCTGCGATCAGCAGCGAATTGGGCATCACGATTCCCGATTCGATGAACATCCGGGTCCATGAGAGCGACATGCAGACGGTGCACCTCGCGTTGCCGCCGGACTCGAACATCACCGAAGAGCAGATGGAAGCCATCTCGGCCGGCCTCTGCTGCTGCTGGTAACCTCGCCGTAGACCGGCGGGCCGCCGGTCAGGAGTTCCTCTTCCTCACGCGATCACGGGTGCCGGGTTCAGGTCGGCTTCGGCGAGGGAGAGTTCACGGTAGCCCATGCTGACGGGCACGTCGTACAGGCGCCCGGGCGCAAGCCTTGCCCAGAAGTGGCGCATTCCCGGCACGATGACCCGGGCCACGGGCATGCCGATATCGGGCCGCGTCTGATCCAGCACAAGGAACTCCATGCCCTTGGCCTCAACGAGCGCGCGGCAGTTTTCCACATCCTGGCGCGTGTCCGCCGATTCGGTCACCGGATACTGAGAAGCCTTGCGGAGCGGCTGGTCCGGCGCCGGCGCCAACCAGGAACAGTCGGCGAGCCGGGCCGTCTTCCACCACCAGAGGGCCAGCGGATCATCGATTCTGGGCCGGCCGTCCCCCGCCCCGGGACGCGGCAGCCAGGTGAGGCACTGGTTCA
>VXNP01000002.1 GCA_009840525.1 Gammaproteobacteria bacterium | reverse complement strand
CCCCCCCCGCCCCCGCGCGCGCCCCCCCCCCCCCCCCCCCCCCCCCCCCCCCCCCGACCGGGGTTGGAAGTGCTCTTCAGCCGCGGGATACCGGACGCGGAGAACGATCCGCGCTGAGCTCGCGGTGCGGCACGTTGCCGGATGGGTGGCGCGGTGTCATCCTCACACTCCCCGGTTCCGCTTCTCGCCCATCTCTCCGGAGGCGAATCATGACGCGCGCCCGCCCGCCGCTCCCGGCTCTCGTCCTGCTTGTTTTCCCAGCCCTCGCCGCGTTCAGCGCTTTCCCCGCCCAGGCGCAGCGCTTCTCGATCGAGGACGTGCTCAGCCCCGGCTATCCGGTGCAACTGGTGTCGGCCCGGGCGGCCGACCGCATCGCCTGGATCGAGTACGAAGAGGGGAAGCGCAACGTGTACACGGCAGAGGCGCCCGGCTTCACGCCGGTGCGGCTGACGCGCTTCGAGGACGATGACGGACGCGACCTGTCCAACCTGCGCATCTCCGACGACGGCTCCACGCTGGTCTTCCTGCGCGGGCACACCCCCAACAGGCAGGGGTGGATCGCCAACCCGGCGAGCGATCCCCGGGGCGCCGAGCGGGCCGCGTGGGCGGTGAGCACCGCGGGTGGCGAGCCCTGGCGGGTGGCGGAGGCCTGGGGCGTGGCGCTCTCTCCCGACGGCGAGTGGATCGCGTGGGAGAGCGATGGCGACATCTACCGGGCGCCGGTGAACCCCGGGATCGCGACCGGCGACCCGGAGCGGCCGCTCTTCAGCGTGTTCGGCAGCCAGGACGACCCGGTCTGGTCGCCGGACTCGCGGCGCCTCGCCTTCGTGAGCGACCGCGAGGATCACTGCTTCATCGGCGTGTACGACACCGAGCGTCCCGCAGTCACATACCTGGGCCCCGCAGTCGACCGCGACACCAGCCCCACCTGGTCGCCGGACGGGACCCGGGTCGCCTTCATCCGCCGGCCCGGGCTGCCCTTCGGCGCGCGGGCGGAGCGTGGCGGCGCCACCGGGGAGGGCCGGGCCGAGGACGTGTGGCCCGCCGGGATGACCGAGGCCTGGTTCGCCGGCGGGTACGACTTCTCCATCTGGGTCGGCGACGCGCGCACGGGGGAGGCGGTGGAAGTGTGGCACAGCCCGCCCGGCGACAGCATCTACCGCGAGGTGCGCGAGGTCACCTGGGCCGGCGACCACATCATCTTCCAGGCCGAGCCCGACGGATGGCGCCGGTATTACGCAGTCGCGGCGGACGGCGGCACGCCCGACCCGGTCGAGCTGACGCCCGGCGACGGCATCGCCGAGTACATCTCGCTCTCGCCGGATGGGCGCACCCTGTTCTACGCCACCAACGCGGGCGACATCGACCGGCGCCATCTGTGGCGGGTGCCCACCGCGGGCGGAAGCGCGCGGCAGCTCACCCGGGGCGACGGCGTCGAGACCAACCCGGCGGTGCTGGCGAGCGGCGAACAGGTGGCGCTGCTGACCGCCAGCGCGAGCCATCCGCTTACGGTGGCGGTGGCGCCTGCTTCCGGCGGCGACGCCAGGACCATACGCGAACTTCCGGCCCGCTATCCTCTCGACGAGCATGTCGCCCCGGAAGCGGTGACCCTGAACGCCGAGGACGGCTTCGAGTTCTACAACCAGCTCTTCATGCCCCCGGATCTCGAGCCGGGCGAACAGCGTCCGGCGCTCATCTTCATCCACGGGGGATCCCGGCGGCAGATGCTGCTCGGCTACCACTACATGCACTTCTATCACATGGCCTACGCCATCAACCAGTACTTCGCGAACAAGGGGTACGTGGTGCTGTCGGTGAACTACCGGAGCGGCATCGGCTACGGCCGCGACTTCCGCAACGCGCCGGGGCGGGGACGCGAGGGCAACACCGAGTACCAGGACATCCGCGCCGCCGGCGAGTACCTGCGCGACCGCCCCGACGTGGATCCCGCGCGCATCGGCCTCTGGGGCCTGTCGTACGGGGGCATCCTCACGGCCCAGGGGCTGGCGCGCGACTCGGATCTCTTCGCGGCGGGCGTGGACATCGCCGGCGTGCACCTGTGGGGCAACTCCATCGACCCGGAGTCCGTGTCGTATCAGTCATCCGCGATCTCGGAGATCGAGAACTGGACCTCGCCGGTCCTCCTCATCCACGGCGACGACGACCGCAACGTGGCCTTCTCGCAGACCGTCGGGCTGGTCCAGCTGCTGCGGGCGCACGGCGTGCCGCACGAACTCATCGTCTTCCCGGACGACGTGCACGACTTCCTGTTGCACGAGCGCTGGCTGACCACCTTCGACGCGACGGACCGGTTCTTCGACCGCTACCTGATGGAAGGCAGAGCGGTGGCGACGGAGGGGAGGCGGTAGGGTCCCTCAACCCGCCGGCAGCGGGACGGATGCCACCGACGGGACATCCAGTTCGTCCCGGTAGACGCCCCAGATGCGCGACTCCGAGAAGCGCAGGGCGTCGAACCGGTCGGGCAGGTGCACGTCGCGTGCGACTCCGCCCGAAGAGATGCGCAGCCACCGCGGACCGCCGTTCAGCCCGCCGGCGTCGGGGTCGAACGGGTGCAGCCACATCGTCCCGTCTTCACTGCAACGGAAGTCCACATAGTGCGGCAGGTAGGTGGCTAGCTCCCGCGGGCTGCCGCTGACGCCCCGGGCCATCTGATTCAGGAGCCGCTGCCGGTCCGCTTCTCCGAGCCTTCCCCGCACGTCTCCCGTCAGCTCGGCCTGCCTCAGCTCGAACACCGCGCCGGCGAACTGTCGCGGGCTGACCTCGGTGAAGGGAACGGGCGGAAGATCGACGGGCGCGACCTCCGAGCCCGACCCGTCGAAGCCGCGCAACTGATTCCGCACCCGATCGTAGACGCGCACGAGATTCTCGCCGCAAGGGGCCCACAGCCGATACCACTGCGGAAATCCTCCCTCGCTGGGGACGAAGCCTCCGGATGGATCGTCGAGCACGTCACCCAGGGTCACGATGGTCCGGGTGCCGGCCGTCTCCGGATCGACCGCCACCAGATCGGATCCCAGCAGCGAGAGACGGAGCCCGAGCATGCCTGCTTCCCCCGGCGGGCGTGGGCGAGGTACGATGATCTCGCCGCCGAGTCTCGCGGTTCGGACTGCGGCGCTCAGCAGGTTCATGCCGCCCCGAATGCTGCCGGGCGGAAGGGACTCCGACCGAAGGGGGATCTCCGCCCAGTCCGCGTCCGACCGCGAGATCCGGATCATGGCGTGGCGCCTGAGGTCGAAGACCCACGCCTCGTCCTCCCATCCTCCCGCGAGGAAGGCGGAGGGCATCGGAAACTCCTCGGGTCCGCCTCCGGCGCGTCCGTGCGCGCCGAGAGACTCGCCATCCCGGCCGAATCCGATGAAGTAGGGCTCGACCGAATTGAAGACCCACACGGAGCCGTCGGCCAATACCTCCAGGTCGCGTACGACGGCAAGGGATTCGGAGGTGCCCAGGACTTCGATCTCCGACGCGCTCAACTCGAGCGGAGCACCCGGGTCGTCGGCTGGCGCACCGCTGCAGCCCCCGAACAACGTCGTCGCAGACAGCGCCGCGGCCAGGCGGAGTGACATCCGGCGCTCAGGAGATGTCATCGGTTGCTCCTACGCCGTCACGATGGGCCATGGCTCCCAGTCCATCCATCTCCCGCGGGTGAAGTCGGGAAAGGGGACCGGAGCGCTGCCCTGTGCGACGCTGATCTCCGAGAGTTCGCAGACGGCGCTCAGAGCCGCGGCGTCGTAGACGTTCATGTCGGTGGGTTCGCCGCGGCGCAGGCACTGGATCAGCCGATGATCCTCCATGAAATCCATGCCGCCGTGTCCGGCGCCGATGGAGGCCTCGCGCAGCGCGCTCCAGAGCGGGTGCTCGAACTCGCCGTACCAGGCCTCGGCCTCATCCCATCGATGGGACTCGCTGCGGCCCTCGATGTACACGCGGTCCGGGTATCCCTGGAAGATGCCGCGCGTGCCCTGGACCTTGTTGATGCGGTCGTAGGGGCGGGGCAGGTTCGTGTCGTGGGCGACGTAGATGGTGCGTCCCATCGCCGTCTGGATGAGGCTCGCGTTGACGTCGCCCAGCGCGAAGGTCTCGGCACGCTTGGGATGCCCCGTGCCGTAGTGGATCGCCGCCCACTCCTGCAGGCCGCGCGACGGACTGCTCATCGACACCAGGGAGGCGAAGCGGTCGCCCCGGTTGATGTCCATGCAGTTGGCGACCGGGCCCAGGCCGTGGGTGGGGTAGAGGTTGCCGTTGCGGGTCCAGGAGTGCGCGCGCCGCCAGAGCCCTTCGCCCTCGTCCGCGAACTTGATCTCGCGCAGATCGTGCAGATAACCGCACTCGGCGTGCAGGATCTCTCCGAGCAGTCCCTGGCGCACCAGGTTGAGGCAGAGGAGCTCGGCGCGGCCGTAGTTCACGTTCTCCATCATCACACAATGACGCGCGGTGCGCTCGGCGGTCTCGACCAGCCGCCAGCAGTCGTCCAGGGTGTAGGCTGCGGGGACCTCGGTGGCGGCGTGCTTGCCGTTCTCCATGGCGGCGACGCAGACGGGCACGTGCCAGCGCCAGGGCGTCGCGGTATAGACGAGATCGAGGTCCGCTTCGGCGCACAGGCGCTCGAAGTCGCGCTCGCCGCCGGTGTAGAGGGCGGGACGGGGATAGCCCGCCTCCTCGATGATGGCGGCGGCCCGCTCGGCGTGCTCGGCGCGGATGTCGCAAACGGCGGTCACCACGCACCCTTCGATGCGGACCAGGTTACGTACGTGGGCGGTGCCCATCCCGCCGACGCCGACGAACCCGATGCGCACCGGGTCGAGGGGAGGGGCGGCGAGGGGCTGAGC
>VXNP01000022.1 GCA_009840525.1 Gammaproteobacteria bacterium | reverse complement strand
ACAGGGCATGAACAAGGCATGGGACGGCATCTGGGAGGCGCGAACCTCCCGCCGGCCCGATGGCTGGTCCGCCGAGATTCGCATCCCCTTCCGAACCCTCAATTTCGACCAGGACGCCGACCACTGGGGCATCAACTTCCAGCGCACCATCCGGCGCAACAACGAGGAAATCCTTTGGCGCGGATGGCGGCGCACCGAGGGGCTCTTCAGGCCGATCTTCGCCGGGGACGTGGTGGGAATCCGCAAAGACGAGATCCAGCGCGGCTACGGGCTGGAACTGCGCGGTTCGGCCATCGGCAGCTGGCGCAATCAGCCGGGTACGGTGCAACCCACGACCTTCCCCAGGGACATCAGCCTCGACATTGACTACAACATCACGCCCAGCCTGCGCGCGTCGGCCTCCATCAACACCGACTTCGCCGAGGTCGAGAGCGACGAGCGCCGGGTCAACCTGACCCGTTTTCCCCAGCGTTTCCGCGAGCGGCGCGCCTTTTTCCTTGAAGGCTCCGGGGTCTTCAGCTTCGCTCCCCGCAGCAACCCGCAGCCGTTCTTTTCCCGGCGCATCGGGCTGAACGCGGGGCAGGAGATCCCCATCGAATACGGAACCCGCATGGCCGGCCAGGTGGGCAGGTACGAGCTCGGGTTCTATCAGATCGGTACCGGGAACCACGACTATACGGATTCCCAGGGGCTCACCCAGGACTTCACGCGCGAGCAGTTCTCCATAGCCCGCGTCAAGCGGCGCATCTTCGAGCAGTCGACCATCGGGGCCATCTACACGCGGCGCGCAACGGCGGCCGGAGTCGCGCTGCCCGGTGAAGCGTCGGCTGCGCCGGCCGACCGGCATACGGCAGGGGTGGACCTGGCTTTCAATACGCGCAACTTCCTGGGCAACAAGAACTTCTCGGTGGAGGCGTTCTACGTCTGGAACTCAAACCCGGACCCGACGGTAGCGCTGACCAACACGGATCTCTCCGCGCACGGCTTCCGCCTTACCTACCCGAACGACATCTGGTCGGCGCACATCTCCTACCGGCAGTTCGGCGACGACTACAGCCCCGCCGTCGGCTTCGTTCCCCGCAACGACTTCCGCCGGGTCGAGCCGCGCATCGGCTGGTCGCCGCGGCCGTCGTCCATCGACTGGATCCGCCAGTTGGACTTCTCGGTGCAGTTCCGGCATCTGGAGGAGCTGGGCACCGGAATCATCGAGGAGCGCGAGTGGGACATCAACCTGATCGGCTTCGAATTCGAGAGCGGCGACGGCTTCGATATCACCGCCAAGCGCGTCTACGAATTCCTGGACTTCGGATACGAGATCGTGGACGGGGTCGACATCCTGCCGGGCGAGTACACCAACTGGGAGTACGCGATACGCGGCAACACCGCCGGCCGGCGGCGGGTGTCCCTCTGGGGAGGCATCACTACAGGCGGCTTCTGGGACGGAGACCGCACCCGCTACGGCGGGCGGATCTCGTTCCGTCCAAACCCGGGCATAAACATCTCGACCAACATCGAGTACAACGACGCGCACCTGCCGACCGGCGACTTCACCACCAGCCTGTATGAGCTGGAAACCGAGTGGAATCCGAGCCCCTGGGTGAGCCTCACCAACCAGCTCCAGTACGACAGCCGGAGCGAGATCGTCGGCCTGTTCGCACGCCTGCGCTGGATCATCGAGCCCGGCAACGATCTCTACCTGGTGTACACGCACAACTGGCGCGACTGCTCGATGTATGGAGCGGATTCCGGATGCAGTACGCTGGATTTCGACCCGCGCGCAGACCCGAGGTTCATGACCCTGTCCAGGGGTGGAGCCCTGAAGCTGAACTACACATATCGACTGTGATCCTGGGGCGCCTCTGGGCGCCCGCCCGCTTTTCGCCCGGAGGTTGATGCATGCGGTATTCCCGTCCCTTCCGTAACTTCGCCGCCTTTGTCTGCCTGACCCTCGCAACCGCCTGCGCCCCGCAGGGCGTGATGGAGGAGGCAGCGATGGAGGGCGGCGACGTCCCGCTTCCCGTGACCGGCCGCTCGGTGGTGAACACCGAGATGGGGATCGTCGCGACCAACAACCCGCTGGCTTCGTCGGTGGGCGTGCAGATCCTCGAGCAGGGAGGGAACGCCATCGACGCGGCCATCGCGGCCAACTCGGCGCTCGCGCTCATGGACCCCACCTCCAACGGCCTGGGCGGAGACCTGTTCGCCATCATCTACCTGGCGGAGACCGAGGAGATCTTCGGGCTGAACGCCAGCGGGTGGTCGCCCGCGGCCCTCGACGCCCAATACCTGAAGGAACTGGGGCACGAGAGCATGCCCCGCCGCGGCATCCATTCGGTCACGGTGCCCGGGGTGATCGCCGGCTGGGACGCCATGCGCGAGCGCTTCGGCAACCTCGACTTCGGCACCATCCTGGCGCCCGCCATCTGGTACGCCGAGAACGGCTTCCCACTCCACGAGGTCACCGGGCGCATGTGGGCCGGGTCGGTCGACATGCACCAGCAGCACCCCAACAGCGCCCACACCTACCTGGTCGACGGCGAGCGGGCGCCCAAGGTGGGCGAAGTGTTCAAGAACCCCGACTTCGCCAACACCCTCCGGCGCATCGTCGCGGACGGGCGTGACGGCTACTACAAGGGCCCCACCGCCGAGGCCATCATCGCGATCTCCGACGAGTTCGACGGCACCATGACGCTGGATGACCTGGCGCAATACGAGGCCGAGTGGACGGAGACGATCTCCACCACCTACCGCGGCTGGACCGTGCACGAGATGCCCCCCAACGGCCAGGGCATCGCCGCGCTCATGATGCTCGACATCATGGAGAACTTCCCACTCGGCGAGTACGGCTTCCACAGCCCCGAGGCTCTGCACGTCATGATCGAGTCCAAGAAGCTGGCCTACGCGGACATGATCACCTACGTCGGCGATCCGCGCTTCAGCAAGGTTCCGGTGGAAGGGATGCTCGACAAGGAGTGGGCCAGGGAGCGCGCCCAACTCATCGACATGAATCAGGCCATGTGCTCGGTCGAACCGTCACGCTTCGTGGGTCTCGACAACGAGGACGGCGGAGACACGATCTACCTGACCACGATCGACAAGGACGGGAACATCGTCTCCTACATCCAGAGCAACTACTCGGGCTTCGGCTCCGGGCTGGTGCCGCCGGGCACCGGCTTCATGCTCCACAACCGGGGCGCGCTGTTCACGCTCGACGAGAGCCACCCCAACGTGCTCGAGGGGCACAAGCGGCCGCTCAACACCATCATTCCGGGCCTGATGGTGAACAACGAAGGCGGGGAGCGGATCGGCTTCGGCATCATGGGCGGCTTCAACCAGCCGCAGGCGCACGCGCAGTTCATCGCCAACATCGTCGACTACGGGATGAACATTCAGCAGGCGCACGAGGCGGGGCGCTTCACCAAGGGCAGCTTCGACGGCTGCGACGTCAACATGGAAATGATGATCCCGGAGTGGGTGCGCGCCGACTTGACCGCGCTCGGGCACGAGATCAGCGTGCGGCCCCCGCGCACCGGCGGCTTCGGCTACGGCCAGGCGGTCATGGGCGACGGCACCGGCGTGCACTACGGCGCCTCGGAATCACGTCACGACGGCATGGCCATGCCCCAAGCCGCCCCGGTGTTCGCGAACCGGTAGCCGACCACCCCGCAAGGGAAAGGCCGGCTTCCCCGTTCCACCGGGGGCGCCGGCCTTTCCTGTTTTCGGGTGAGCAGTTGAACCTCAGCTACCTGCTGCGGTTGCTGCTGTCCGTGCTCTCGAGGAAGCGGATGGCTTCCTGGTATCCGGAGAAGGTATCCCGGCCCACCCATACCTCGCTGACGAGCGTCTCATAGGCCTCTGTGGCCCGCTCGAAATCGCCGGTCTCGACGCTCGCGCGCGCCACGCCCAGGAGCGAACGAGGCCGCTTGGGCATGCGCAGCAGCGAGGTCTCGAACATGCCGGCGGCGGCCTCGTGGTCGCCGAAGCCGGCCAGGATCTCGCCGTACAGCTCGTGCACCGGCTTGATCGGGCTCGCCGAACCGCGCGGAGGCGCCATCGCCTCGACCGTCTCGACGGCCTGGTCCATGAGTTCACGGGCACCGGCCTCGTTTCCGCGGTCGGCTTCCAGCAGCGCAGCCACCTGCTTGTGCATGATGCCGTTGTAGTTGCCGAAACGACCTCCAGGCGCATCGGCGTTCTCACTAAGCGCGGCTTCCGCGGCTTCGAGCGCCGTCCGGTCGCCGGTGCGGGCCGCGCTCAGCCCGGTGGCGAGCAGCTCGTGATTGCTCGATTCGTCGGTGATGGGCAGAATCGCCCACTCTTCGGTGTCGACGATGTAGCGGGCCTTCAGGAGCGGCTCGGCACCGCGCGGCCGGGCCTGGCCGGACTCCTCCGAGGGGCCTCCCTCACCGAATTCCAGGAAGGTCCCGGAAGCCAGATTCTCGATACGCCGGATCCAGAGGCGGGCCTTCTCATAGTCGCCGAGCTGCAGATCGCCGTACTGGCCCCAGTCGAGCGAGTGGGTGGCGGCGTCCATGGGCTCGCCGGGCTCCCAGAGGTCGCGCGCGGCGTCGTAGGCGGACTGGTTGTGCCCGGAGACGTAGTCCCACATGCCGTGCTGGATGAAGATGTGGGTCGGCATGTGGCGCGCGTGCGACACGGCCGGCGCGATCTCCGCGAAGCGGTGCGCAGCCTCGAGCGCCAGGGGTGCATGAAGCGGATCGTCGATGGCGTGAATGATGTAGTGGACCGCCCCGGGGTGGTAGGCGTTGTCCTTGAAGAGCCCAATGGCGATCGTGCCCGCCCCTATGTTCAGGCGCCCGCTGAGGTCGCGGGTCGCGGACGCCGCGCTCAACATGGAGAGGGAGTAGAAGGCAGCGACCTCGGGGTCGTCCGGATACTGATCGTACAACCGCTCCATCGCCTCCATGTAGCC
>VXNP01000031.1 GCA_009840525.1 Gammaproteobacteria bacterium | reverse complement strand
CCCCCCGGGCCCGGCGGCCCCCGCCCCCCCCGCGGCCCCCGGGGCCCCCCGCCTCCCCGGCCCGTCAGAAGCCGCCTCCGTCCGCCCGCCCTTCCACGCCTCCGCCCGCGCGACCGCCGGCTCTGCCGCCCGAGCGCTCCGGAGCCCCGCCGCCACCCGCGTCCGGGTCGCCACCTCCCCCGGCTCGCCTGAAGTCCGCCCGCGGCACGCCTCGGACGCCCGCGCCGGCACGCGGGCGTCCCTCGGGTCGTGGCGAGTCTCCTGAAGAGGCAACCGTCCGGTCGGCGCCTGCGTCAACCGAATGGGGGTTCTCCGACGCCGAGGGAACGGCCTGGATCGCGCGCGTGGCGGGTACCGCGCGCAGCGGCGTCATCGCCGATTCGGGCGCCGCGCTCATGCTGGTGCGGTTCTTTCGCGCCGAAGACGAGGCGGAGAAGCCGCGCGGCGAGTTTCTGACGGTCGCCCGGGATCTTGCGGAGCTCTTCCCCGCCGAATGGCAGGAGCTGCTGGCGGAGGCCATCCGCGAGCGGCCCCGGTCCGGCAAGACCACGCGGAAACGCCGAAGCCGGCTGCGACGTCGGCGCTAGCGGTCCGTGGGCTGCCAGCCATTCAACAACGCTCGATGTTCACGTGTCATTCTCGTTGAGGCGACGATCACTTGGATGACGCGACGCTGGTTGCACTGGCCCGGTCGGGGGATGGAGATGCCTTCGGGCAGCTCGTAACCCGCTATCGCAGGGCGGCATTTCTGGTGGCTCTCTCCGTGATCGGCCGGCCGGAAGACGCGGAGGACGCGGCCCAGGAAGCTTTCCTGGTCGCCCTCGAACGTCTCGACGATTGTCGAAGCCCCGGCAGGTTCGGGGGCTGGCTGATGACGATCGTGAGAAACCGGTCGAACAACCTCGTGCGCCGGGAGGCGTTGCGGGCGACGGACCCGATTCCGTTCAGCGCCCGTTCCAGCACCCCGACGCCGGAAAAGGAGGCGCAGTTGTCGGAGTTGCGCGAGGAACTCGCCCGCGCGCTCGCAGAGCTGCCGGAAGTGCAAAGGAAGATCGTGCTGCTGCACGACCTGGAGGGATGGAAGCACAGAGAGATCGCACAGCGCCTCGGGCTCCCCGCGGGGACGGTACGCTCGCATCTGCACTACGCACGCAAGTCGTTGCGAGCGCTCCTCAGGCCGGACGCCTAGCTGGAAGCAATCTCGCGGGATTCAGGCAAGAGACACGAACAGATAGCTGGACGGACGAAAGACTCAGATGAACAGACAAACCACATCAGACCGGAATGGCGACATGGTCGACAACGGCAGAATCTCCCTGGAGCTGCTCGATCCCGGGCACTCCGACCCTGGCCACTGGGCCCGATTCCAGGCCCGCGTGATGGCCCTGGCGGGTCCGGAGCTGGCCAGGCGGCGCGCGGCGCGCCCGCTGACGGTAGGCGACGTGCTGGCGTCGTGGTGGAGATTGCTGGTCCCGGCTTCGGTAGTCGCGGCCGCAGCGATGGCCTCCCTGCTGGTGCCGGCCGAGACGACGCCCGGATCCGGCATCGCTCTTGAGGAAGCTCTGGTGTCCGGGGTCGATGATGAGCCGCTGCCGGCGGTGCTCGTTGCCGATCAGGTGGACGAGGTGGCCTTCCTGGTCGCGATCGAGGGAGGTTGGTGATGACCGCACGCAACACCCGCGCAGCAGCCGGCGGCGTACTCTTTGTGACCCTCGTGGCCGGGTTCCTTCTCGGAGCAGTGTGGTCGAGGACATCGTCAGCTCAGGCAGAACCCAGGGCGCCCACGGCGCCTGCGGCCGTGGCGGCGGAGGAGGCGGATGAGGATCGCGGAGGGGAGACCCGCCGTCGCGGCCTGATTGTCGAGCGCGTCGGACTGAGCGCCGAGCAGCAGGTTCAGGTGGACTCGATCGTAGGCCAGTCGCGCACGATGATGCGGCAGTTGCGGGCGGACTACCGGACGGGGTACGGGGAGTTGATCGAGGCGACGCGCTCCTCTATCAAGGCGGTGCTCACCCCGGAGCAGGCTGCCGAGTACGATGCCCTGCTGAACGATTTCGACCGCCGCAGGGAACTGGAGGACGAAAGGGGACGGGAGAGGTCGCGCTCCGAAGAAGCTCGTGACCGCGGCCAGAACGACCAGGAGCGCCCGCAGCGGGATGACGGGGCCGGGGACGGGGGACCACGGGACGGGGGAGAATGGTCACGCAAAGTATGAAACACTGGCGGCGCTTCTCCGCGCACGCCATCGTCGCGCTCGCCCTTGCGGGCACCCTTTCGGCGCAGCAGCCGCTTACGCTGGACCAGGCGATCGCAAGGTCGCTGCAGGTACACCCGTCGATGGCGCAGGCGCGCGCAGGCCTGGACAACGCCGGCGTCTCGCACAGGGCCGCCTGGGGAGGCTTTCTTCCGACGCTCAGCCTCAGTTCCGGTGCCTCGACCAACAGCAGTCAGCGTTTCGACGCGGCCACCCAGCGCACCGTGGTCGGCGCGAGCCAGAGCTACAACGCGGGCCTGTCGCTGTCGTACAGCCTCTTCAACGGTGGCCAGCGGTTCGCCAACATGGATCGGGCGAGGGCGGACATCGCCGCCGCCGAGGCGGACCTGGAGAACCAGCGCTTCGGGGTGATTCTTCAGACCAAGGATCTGTACTTCGCCGCCCTGCGCCAGGCGGACCTCCTCGAAGTGGCACAGGCGAGCGTGGAACGGGCCGAGGAGAGCCTGGCCAACACGCGTCGCCGTGCCGAGCTGGGCTCCGGGACGCGCTCCGACACGCTGCGGGCCCGCCTGGAGGTGGCCAACGCGATGCAGTCGGTGCTTCAGGCGCAGGCCGCCACTCGCGCGGCGCGTTTCGCTCTGGGGCGGCAAGTGGGGTTGTCCGAGCCGGTCATGCCCGGGCTTCCGGACGGTCTCGATCCGAGTCCGCTGGCTTTGAGCGAGCAGGAGATGTTCCTCCTCGCCGAAGAGCGCTCGCCGGCCGTACGCAGCGCTCGCGCGGCCGCGCGAGCCGCCTCGGCAGCCGCCGGATCCTCGCGGGCTTCGCGGTTCCCGTCGCTACGCGTCTCGTCCGGCTACAGCTGGGCAAACAGGGAAGTCGCCTTCGACGGCGGGACGACCTCGTGGAATGTTCGCCTCTCCGGCAGCTACAACGTGTTCGACGGCTTCAACCGCGACCAGAACATCGCGCGCGCCGAGAATCAGGAACGCGTCGCCTTCGTACAGGAGGAGGATGCCAGACTGCTGGTCCGCGCGCAGGTGGATGGAGCGCTGTTCGCGCTGAGGACTTCCGAACAGGCCATCGCCATCGCCATCGAGGCGAGGGATGTGGCGGAGGAGGACCTTCGTGTCGTGCAGCAGCGCTTCGATCTCTCGGTTGCAACGATCCTCGACCTGATCACGAGTCAGATCGCCCTCGTGCAGGCGGAGTCCGGTCTGGTTACGGCGCGATACGACTACGCGGTCGCGCGTGCGCAACTGGAGGCGATTCTGGGGAGCGAACTGTGAGCCGACCTGTTATCCAAACGTCCGGACTGACCAAGCACTACGTCCTGGGAGCGGAGACCATCCGCGCCCTTCGCCGCGTCGACCTCGAGATCAACCGGGGCGAGTTCGTCGCCATCATGGGACCCTCGGGCAGCGGCAAATCCACCTTCATGAACCTGATCGGCTGCCTGGACACGCCCACCCGCGGGCAGTACTGGCTGAACGAGCAGTTGGTGAGCGACCTGAGCGACGATCAGCTCGCCCACGTCCGCAACCGCGAGATCGGGTTCGTGTTCCAGACCTTCAACCTGCTGCCGCGCGCCACGGCGCTGCACAACGTGGAACTGCCGCTCATCTACGCCGGCGTGAACGCCCGCGAGCGGCGCCAACGGGCCCGCGAGGCCCTGGAGACGGTGGGCCTGGGGCTGCGCATGGACCACCGCCCGCCGGAGCTCTCCGGCGGCCAGCGGCAGCGCGTCGCGGTCGCGCGCGCGCTCGTCAACGGGCCCGCCATCCTGCTGGCCGACGAGCCCACAGGCAACCTGGACTCCACCACCAGCGAGGAGATCATGTCGGTCTTCGTGGAGCTCCACCGGCAGGGGCAGACCATCCTCGTGGTCACGCACGAGCACGACATCGCGCAGTACGCGCAGCGCCAGATTCATCTGCTCGACGGCCTGGTCGCGCGCGACTTCCTGAACGAGCCGATGGTGGCGGCGACCGTTTGAGCAATGACACCTCAGCCTGCGATGCAGGATTCTCTGGAAAGGAAATGAACGTGAGCACGAAGGCACTGACGAACGGAGGCGTGAGGCTTTTCGCACTGCTGGCGTTGGCGGCCTGCAACGGCGCCGACCCGGTGGAAGAGGCGCCCGGCCTCACGACGATGCCGGCCCTGCGCGACGATCTGCGTCTGGTGGCCGAGGCAACCGGCCTGATGGAGCCCGTGCGCACCGTGGAGGTCAAGTCGAAGGCCTCGGGCGAGATTCTGCGCCTCCACGTGGACACCGGGGACGAGCTCGAGCCGGGTGCGCTGCTCGCGGAGATCGATCCGCGCGACGTGCGCAACGACTTCAACCAGACGGAAGCCGACCTGAACGTGGCACGGGCGCGGGTGGAGATTTCAACCGCCCAGCTGGAGCGCTCACGCCTGCTCCTCGAAGCCGGAGTGATCACCGAGGCCGAGCACGAGTCGGCCAATCTGGACTTCGCGAACGCGCAGGCAAACCTGGTCAAGGCCACCACGAGCATGGAACTGGCCGAGCTGCGCCTGAGCGACGTGACCATTCGCGCGCCCATGGCCGGCACCATCATCCAGAAGAACGTCGAGGAGGGACAGGTCATCCAGTCCGCGTCGCAGAACGTGTCCGGCGGCACGACGCTGTTCATGATGGCGAACCTGGCCGAGATGCAGGTGCGCACGCTGGTGGACGAGACGGATGTCGGGCAGATTTCGGCCGACCTGACCGCCACGGTGACGGTGGAGGCATTCCCGGGGCGTAGCTTCGCCGGAATCGTCGACAAGATCGAACCGCAGGCCGAGGTCCAGCAGAACGTGACCATGTTCGCGGTGATCGTGATGATCGATAACCGTGGCGGCCTGCTCAAGCCCGGCATGAACGCGGAGGTGGAGATTCTGGTCGCCGAGCGACCCAACGCCCTGCTCATTCCCAACAACGCGCTCGTCCAGTTCCAGGAGATGGCGCCTGCGGCAATGGTGCTGGGGATGGATCCGGACGCGATCGAGATGGACAGGTCCGTATTCGCCGACCTGCGTGCCTCATTGCCAGGCGGCTCCGGCGCGCCTGGCGGGTTCATGGCGGCACCGGATGGAGCCCCCGGGCGAATGATGGCGGGGCAGGGGCCGATGGGCGGGATGGACGGAAACGCCCGCCTGCAGGAGCTTCGCGATCAACTCGCGAACGGGGAGATCTCGCGCGAGCAGATGCGTGAGCAGATGATGCAGGCCCGGGCGGAGAACGGAGCCGGCCCTGGTGCGGGCGTGAACGGGGGCGCTGGCGCGCGCACTGGCCGTCCCGGAACGGGCGCCGGCGCCGGCGCTGGAATGGGCGCTGGTGGACGCTTGGGCGCCGGGGCCGGCAACGGTGCCGGAGCGATGGGAATGGGACCTGCCGCGGCCCAGGGAATGATGGATGCCATGGGCGCCGGTGTCGGCGGGTTTGCCGGCCGTCGCGAGCAGGAAGGCGCGCCCCGTCCGGCGATCACGTTCGTGGTCTCCGCGGATGGCGCCATCGAGCCGCGCCCCATCCTGATCGGCGTGAACGACTGGGACAACACCGAGGTGCTGGTCGGGCTCGAAGAGGGGGAGGAGGTGGCGCTGATCGGCGCGGCCCAGCTGCAGGCGCAGCAGCAGGAGTTCATCGACCGAATGCGCGAGCGGATGGGCGGAAGCCCGTTCGGAGGGGGTACCCCGCGCGGCGGAAGGCGCTGACGCAGCCTGGAGATCCGAAATGCTGATCAAGGAAATCGTCGTCGTCGCCCTGCAGGCCATCAGGGTCAACGCGCTGCGCTCCTTCCTCACCACGCTCGGGATCATCATCGGCGTGGCCGCCGTGATCGCCATGGTGTCGCTGGGCGAGGGCGCGCAACAGCGCGTGGAAGAGCAGATCCAGAACATGGGCACCAACGTGCTCACCATACGGCCCGGGCAGAGCATGTTCCGGGGCATCCGCGACGGCGGCGCGCGCGCCCGCCTGTACGACGAGGATGCGGAGGCGCTGCGCATGCAGACCGGGGGCACGCTTCTGATCGCTCCCGAGATCGAGCAGCGCCAGCAGGTTTCCTATCTGCGCTGGAACTCGAGCAACGAGGTGCTGGGCACCTGGCCCGAGTATTTCGACGTTCAGAACATCGATCTGGCGCTCGGAAGGATATTCGACGAAGGCGAAGTGCAGGGCCGCCGCCGCGTGGCCGTCGTGGGGTCGGAGATCCCGAACCAGTTGGAGACGCCGGCGGCGCTGCTCGTCGGGCGCACCGTCCAGGTCCGCGGGATCCCCTTCGAGGTGATCGGCGTTCTCGAAGAGCAGGGCGAGTCCAGCCCGTGGTCGCAGCCGGATGAGCGCGTCTACATCCCGCTGAGCACGGCCCAGTACCGGGTATTCGGGGGCCGCGACCGGCTCAATTCCATTAGCGTGAAGGTCCTGGACGAAGGTTCCATGGACGCGGCCTACGCCGACATCGACCGCATCCTGCGGCGCGAGCACCGCATTCCGCCCGGTGAGGAGGCCGACTTCTCCATCCGCAATTCGGCACAGCTGCTCGAGTCGTTCAACGAGACCCAGCAGACCTTCACCTATCTGCTCGGGGGCATCGCGGCGATCAGTCTGCTGGTTGGCGGCATCGGCATCATGAACATCATGCTGGTGAGCGTCACCGAGCGCACCCGCGAGATCGGCATCCGCAAGGCCATGGGAGCCACGCGCCTGAACATCCTGCTCCAGTTCATCATCGAGTCGCTGGTGCTGTGCACGATGGGCGGGATTCTGGGGGTGGCGGCCGGAGTCGGCAGCGCGGAGCTGCTCTCAAACACCGCGGGCTGGGAGACGGCGGTGGCGCCGGCGGCGGTCGCGGTGGCGCTGCTGTTCTCCGCGGGGATCGGGCTCTTCTTCGGGATCTGGCCCGCGCGCCGGGCGGCGCTGCTCGATCCGATCGACTCGCTCAGGTACGAGTAGGGCGGAGGCGCCAGGCTCCCTACTGTCGCGGCAGAATGACCACCAGGGTCGTGTCGCCGCGCACCACCTGCATCTCCGGGCGGCCCCGGCGGATCAGTCGCCCCAGCCGGATGCGGAATTCCGTCAGGCTGCTTGCGGGCTCTCCACCGATGCTCACGATCACGTCCTCGGGAGCCAGACCGGCGCGGTAGGCGGGACTGCCCTCCACGACCTGCACGACCTGAAACCTCCGTCCCTCGGCGCCGGGATTGGCCGCGACGTCCAGTTCCACCACCTCGAGTTCGGCTCCCGCCACGAAACGGTCACCGAGCAGGTAGGGAGACCGGAAGCGAACCCCGGGCCGTCCGCCCGGGCCCCTGCGCTCGCCGATTCCGCCTCCGTCGACGGTGATGCGCCCACGCGCGGGTGGTCCCGCGCGGCCTCCGCGCTGGTCAGGCCCGGCCTCATCGACGGTAATCCGCACACGTGCCGGGGGCCGTCCGCCCGGCGGCCGGGGCCCGAAACGCTGAGAGCGCATCGCCTCACGGGCCCGCACCATCATTTCACGCACGCGGTCCACCGCCTCCGCGGCCGCTTCCAGTTCGCCGCTGGCCTCGGCCTGCTCGACCATGGCCCTGCGCGCGGCCTCCATGTCGGTCCGGAATCTCACCCAGGTCGTATCGGCCATGAGCGAGTCAACCATGCGCAGGATCTGCAGGCGCGCCGAGTCGACGCGGGCGGTGAACTCCTCCATCGTGGCCGCGTCCATGGGATCGGGCCGGGTTCCGGCTGTCACGCGCAGGGTGCGTTCCCGGTTGGCGCGCAGCACGGTGAGCTCGATGGGAAGCCCGGGACGAAGGCGCTCGCCCAGCTCCACCAGGGCTTCCGGCGAGACATCCGCCCCGTCCAGGCGGACGAGGAGGTCGAACGGACGCACCCCCGCCTGCTGGGCGGGACTTCCCCTGTCCACTCGCACGATCATCACTCGGGTGGAGCCGTCGGGCAGAGCGCGGCCTTCGACCTGGATGCCGATCCAGCCACCCTCAGCCGCCTGGACCCGGATCTGAGCCTCCGCGCCCGCGGCCAGAAGGGAGAGTATCAGGAGCAGAGCTCCGGAAGCGGCGAAGCGGAGCATGCTAGTACCGATCGGCCGAGGCGAAGAGCGCGTTCAATGCCGCTTCGCGCTCGGCTACCGCGCTGACCAGGAACCCGTTCAGGAACGGATCGTCAGGAGCTTCCTGAACGGCCGCCTGTCCCATGGCTACCATCGCGTCGATGACCGCAAGACGACGGGGATCCATGGGTGTCTCGGCCTCGGGACCGCGGGTCAGCGCCCGATACCGCAGCATCGCGTCCCGGTAGTTCTGTTCCGCGAGATGCAGGACCTGGGCCGCTTCCTCGGGAGTTGCGGCCTCCTCGATGGAGAATTCGGCCGGCGACACCCCGCCCTCCGTCATCTCTCCCGATGCAACCTGTCCGCCACCTGCCTGCAGACCCCACCCAGCCGGCGCCAGCACCGCCCCGGCAAGGCCTCCCGCGACGAAGAGCACCAGCGCGGCGGCGGCCTGCATCCAGCCGCGTCTGCGGTCGATCAGGCGGATGACCGCATCAGCCGGATTGCTTCCGCGCAAGAGTCCCTCGCGTTCCAGCCGTGCCTCCAGCGCCGGCCAGTCTCCGGGGTCCGGCCGCAGATCCGGCAGCGACCCCAGCGCTTCCTTCTGCTCGCGCAGCAGCTCCAGCTCCCGGGAGCAATCCGGGCAGCGGGCCAGGTGCCGCCTTTCGCTCCTGAAGGGTGTCTCGTCAACCAGGCGAGCCAGAGCTTCCAGACTCAGATGCTCCATGCTTCCCGCTCCTGTTCGTGTCGGGGTTCGTGAACCGAACCCAGCCATTGTCTCATTTTCGCCCGCGCCTTGAAGAGCTGCGACTTGGATGTTCCCGCAGTCACGCCCAACATCTCACCGATGTCCTGATGCGTGTAGCCCTCCACGTCGTGGAGGATCAGTACGCGCCGCATCCCCTCCGGGAGCCGGTCCATTGCTCGTTCCAGCCGCTGCGCCAGGAGAGGATCCCCCGGCGAGTACCGCACCGGAACGGTATCCGGGATCGGGACCTCCCGATCCTGCCGGGTGCTCTCCCGGCGCCTCGACTGCAGGGCCGCGTTGACCGCGATGCGGTGCAGCCAGGTCGAGAACTTCGATTCGCCGCGGAACGTCGGCAGTGCCCGGATGACGCGCACCCAGGTCTCCTGGGCGTAATCCTGAGCGGTATGGTCGTCCCCCGCGATTCTGCGCACCACGGCATACACGCGGGGGCTGTAGCGGTCGTACAGCGACCGCACCGCCCGAGCGTCACCTTCGCTCGCCCTGCGGATCAGCCGGGATTCGTTCATCCCTTCATCCGTCGGTACCCGCTCGTCGCGAAGCGCGAATTTCCTCTGTGCTCGACTCATTCGGGTTGTATCCAGACCGGTTCCGGCGTCCCGAACTACGTCTGTTGGATGAGTTGCGGCGGCAGTTGGTTGCCTGTACCCTTGCGCCGCATCCTCAAGAAGCCTAAAGCACCCGCCGAAGTTTCGGAACATCCGGGGGGCGCGGCGTGTGCCGATGGTTTTGCACGGCCCCGTTCGTGCCACGCGAAACGGGATTGGAGCCTCACCCGAAGCCCTGGAAGGCGATTCAATGAACGCGATCCCGTGGAAGGCGCGCGGCGCCACCCATCTGGAGTGCACCTGGACCGGCGAGACCTTCGACAGCGAACAGTTGATGGGGCTCTCGCCCGCCGGAAGACCCTTGTTCGCCCGCTACGACCTGGACACCATCCGGCGCCACTTCCGTCCAGGTGACCTGGCGGATCGGCGACCGGATCTCTGGCGCTACGAGGAGGTGCTGCCGGTGCGGGTTCCCGAATGCCAACTGTCCCTTGGCGAGGGCTGGACGCCGCTCACGGACGCACCGCGGCTCGCGAAGCGCTACGGCATGCGCCGCCTCTGGGTGAAGAACGAAGGCATGAACCCCACGGGCAGCTTCAAGGACCGCGGGCTGTGCCTGGCCGTATCGCGCGCGAAGGAGTTGGGGGCGCAGGAGTTGGCGATTCCCACGGCGGGTAACGCGGGCAGTGCCGCCGCTGCGTACGGGGCCGCGGGCGGGCTGGCGGTGCACATCGTCGCGCCCAACGACACCCCGGCGACCATCGTGGAGGAAATCCAGGGATTGGGCGCCGACCTGGTGCTGATGGACGGCCTCATCACCGACTGCGGCAAGGTCGTGCGCGAGGGGGCGGACTACATGGGCTGGTGGGATCTCTCCACGCTCAAGGAGCCCTACCGCGTGGAGGGCAAGAAGACGATGGGGTACGAGGTCTTCGAACAGCTCGGGTTCCGGCTGCCGGACGCCGTGATCTACCCGACCGGCGGGGGCACCGGCCTCATCGGGATGTGGAAGGCGTTCGACGAGATGGAGCGGATGGGCTGGATCGGCAGCGAGCGCCCGAAGATGTTCTCGGTTCAGCCGACCGGCTGCGCGCCCGTGGTGCGCGCCTGGCAGGACGGCACCGAGGCCGCCCGGTACTGGGACGACGCCGAGACCTATGCGGCGGGGCTGCGGGTCCCCGCGGCGGTGGGGGATTTCCTCATGCTGCGCGCGATCAGGGAGTCGGGGGGCGGCGCGGTCGCGATCGAGGACGCGGCGATGGCCGAGGCGGTGCGCGCGATGGGGGAGTGCACCGGCATCTTCGCCTGCCCGGAGGGAGGAGCGGTGCTGGCGGCCGTGCCGGAGCTGAAGGAGATGGGACTGCTCTCCGAAGACGACGAGACGGTGCTCTTCAACACGGGGAGCGGGCTCAAGTATGTGGGAATGACGCCGGTGGAGTGACAGTGAGTCACGAGAGCTGCCGGCGATGACGGCCACCGAGCGGTAGTCATGCGGAACGCCCCGACAGCCCGTGCTGGATCAACCCCATCGCATCCCGTCGGACAGTCGACAGGACAGGCCTTATGATGGCAATCCCGGCCGTCAGAAACACGGTACCGCACACGACTACCGCCGCCTCCATCCCCGGACCGTCCGCCCCGGGGAGAGCCGTCTGAGCGAGCCGGACCGCGGCCATCCCGCCCACCAACCCGAAGGGAAGTCCGGCGACCAGGCATATCGCTCCACGTCGCGACAGGAACCAGGTCAACCTGAGTGGACCGGCGCCCAACGCCGAGCGCACACCCGCCTCGCTCGCCTGCGCGACCAGGAATCCGGAGGTTGCCGCGTAGACACCCGACAGGGCGAGCCCCAGCGCCAGAAGGCCGATCAGGGTAGTCACCCAGGTGGCCGCTGCCCACGGTCGCCCGAGTCGACTGATCCGGGATTCCAGCGAAGACAGGTCCGAAGGCGCGACCCCGGGATCAAGGCCCATGATGGCGTCCGTGAGATCCGCAGCGATACTGTCCGCTGAGGAACCGCCTCGAGCAATCACATAGACGTGAGGCAGCGGCTGACCCTCAGCCTGGCCGTACGGGAGGTACACGGCTGGCGCCGGCGGTCCCGTATAGCCACCCTGAGCCACCCCTTCGGCGACGCCGACGATGCGTCGTGGCTGATCGGGCCAGGGTCCCAGCACCAGATCCCGCCCGATGACTTCCTCATCGCGGAACAGCATCGTTCTCAGCTCTCGGCTGATCACCGCCACAGGGGGCGCCCCGGTGTAATCCAGATCTTCGAATCCCCGGCCTTCCAGGAAATCGATCGAGAGCGTCTGGAAGTAGGCTCCGGCGACCGCGTTGAACGTGACCCCGATCGACTCCAGCTCGCTGTCGGGCTCCACGCCGGGTGGGCGCACATAGATGCCGCCGGCCATGTCGACGATCGGCAGTCGAATGGCAGCCGCGACGGAGGACACGCGCCGCGACGCTCGAGTTCGATCCAGTACCGACTGGAGGAAGGCATTCTGTTCGGTGATGCGAGGATATCGATCGCGGCGCAGCGTCAACTCCGCCACGGCAACACCCTCGGGCTCGAACCCGCGGTCGGCCGATCGGAACTGCATGTATGTGGCCGTCAGGACCCAGGCTGCTGTTCCGATCACGATGGCCAGCGCCACCTGGGCCGCCACGAAGACCGCGTGCGCCCTGCCTTGTCCCCCGGAGCGCCTGGTTGCTCCGAGGCCGGTCAGTCGGGCCGTGAGATCGAGCCGAGTGGCGCGCCTGACGGGCCACAGCCCCGTTAGCGCACCCGCGCCGGTCGCGATCAGGAGACAGAAGCCGAGCGACCACAGGTCCAGGCGAAAGGACCACAGGAAGCTGACCCTGTCAGGCATGATGGAGTTGAGAACGGAAAGACCGAACGCGCCCGTAGCCAGCGCGAGGATGCTGGCGAGAGACAGGATGACCGCCATCTCTCCCGTCAGCTGCGCGAGAAGATCGCGCGGGGAGGCTCCGTTGGCGACGCGGATCGCAAACTCCCGCTCCCGAACGACCCCGGTGATGAGAAAGAGGGAAGCCAGGTTGGTGCAGATGACCAGGAGAACAAGCCCGGCCAGGACGAACAGCAGGACCAGGTTCGGGCGTAGATCCTGGACCAGGCGCTCCTTCACCGTCGTGAGCGGAAACGTCATCCCCTCGTACGGGGGAGGCACGGCGTTCCGGTAGAGTTCGGCCACGCCGTTTGCGTCCACCTGTGCGTCTGCGAGGGAGCGTCCCGGCTGCACGCGCCCGACGACACCGAGGCGGAAACTGCCCCAATCGACAGACGCCCGGTCTCCGAACAGCAGTGGTAGCCAGACATCGGTTCGCAGCGGGAAATCGAATCCCTCCGGCGCGATCCCCACTACCGTGACCCTTCGCCCGTCGAGATGGATCGAACCGCCGACGAGATTTTCGCGCGCGCCGAACGCCTCCCGCCAGAGGCGTTCGCTGACGAACACCGCGTTGCCGTGATCCAGGCTCGAGTACTCGCGTGCTGGCCCGAGGTCTTCGACGGTGAGAGTTCTTCCGCGTATCGGTCGCGGAGTTACGAGCCGGAAGAAGCTGGGAGTTACGCCAGCAGCCCTCACGAGACGGGGTTGTTGTTCATCATCGATTGTCGTGAGTTCGATCGGCTGAAATGCAGCTACCGGATCGATGGTCCTCAGCCCCTGCTCCAGAGCCAGGTAGCCAGCGGGTGATACGGAATTCAGCCCGCTCCCGAGTCGAGGATTCCGCTGCGTGAGCATCAGGATCCCCTCGGAGCCGGGAATCGGAAGGGGAGCGATGAGCACCTGATGGACGACGGAAAAGAGGGCCGTGTTGAGCCCGATGCCCAGAGCGAGCGTCGCGACCGCAAAGAAGCTGAATCCGGGGTTTCGTTTCAGGCGCCGCAACGCGTTCCGAATCGTCGGACTCATGAAGCTGTCTGCTCCAATTCCACGGTGGGCCTCCATGCTCAGGGACCTACCGTCTCAAGCACCTGTCGCTGAGCTTCGTCTTCGCTCACGATCTGCCCGTCGAAGAGGTGGACGGTCCGGTCGGCCAAGTGGGAATAGCGCGGATCGTGCGTCACCATGCAGATCGTGGCGCCATCGTCATGCAGTTCCTCGAGCAACCTCATCACAGCGCTTCCGTTCCGGGAGTCGAGGTTTCCGGTGGGCTCGTCCGCGAGCAGGATGAGCGGCTTTCCGACGATGGCGCGCGCGACCGCGACACGTTGCTGCTGGCCGCCCGACAGCTGATTGGGGTAGTGCCGGGTGCGATGAGCGAGCCCCACGCGCTCGAGCGACTCGTGCACGCGTTCCTTGCGTTCCGCGGCCCCCATCCCGCGATAGGTCAGCGGCAACTCGACGTTCTCGTACACGGTGAGATCACCGATCAGGTTGAACGCCTGGAAGATGAAGCCGATCGCCCGGTTGCGGACTCGGGCCCGCTGGCTCGCATCCAGGTTCTCGGCCGGGGTGCCGTCGAGCAGGTATCGCCCCGTCGTGGGGCCGTCCAGCAATCCCAGAATCGACAACAGCGTTGTCTTGCCGCAGCCCGACGGCCCCGCAATCGATACGTATTCGCCGCTGCGTATCGACAGATTGATGTTCGACAGCGCGTGGGTCTCCACCTCTTCGGCCAGGAAGACCTTGCCCACGCCGTCCAGTCGGATCAGCGCATCATCGGTCATCATCGTGCTCCTCCGCGTCCCCTCAGCCGCACCCGGCTGAACCCGTCCCATTGGGACATGTCCGACAGAATCACGACATCGCCCGGCTGCAGTCCCTCGCGTACCTCGATGTCGTTGAGCGAACTGGCGCCGAGGCGGACGGTGACGCGCTCCGCGAACCGACCGCCATCGACCAGCTTGAAAAGGCTCATCTGCTGATTGGCCTGCCCGAAGGTTGGACGGCCCATGTGGACTACGTCATCGAGGCGCTCGACGATGACGCTTCCGTCAACGCTGAGATCGGGCCGTGCCGACGGAAGGCTCGGCGGTAGCGCGACGTCGATCGTCACCGTGCCGCTCCGCACCGCGGGATCGATGCGCACGACCCGCCCCTGAATCGTGTCCGTGCGGGTGTCGATCATCGCGACCTGTCCGACGGCGATCTCCTGTGCCTGCGTCTGCGGTATGCGGATCTCGGCTTTCAGGCGGCCCGGAACGACGACCCGCGACAGGGCCTGCCCCGACTGCACCCACTGTCCCTCCTGGAGTGGAATGTCGAGCGGTGCCAGGACGCCGCTCACCGACGCGGCCACCTGCATGGACCGGATTCGATCGCGGCTGAACCGAACCAGGTCGGCGAGGCGCGTGATCTGTTCCTCCTGGGCGCTGATCTGATCCTCTGTCGTGGCCTGGATCACGGCCAGACGCTCCGCCTCGGTCTCGAGGCGAAGCGACAGGGCTTCCACGGACTCGCGTGACCGGTCGAGGTCGGCCCGGGCGACGAGTTCCGGGTTCTCGTCGAAAAGCTGCTGGTTGATCCGGTAGATTCGATCCGCCTCCAGATAGTCCGCACGGACGGTCGCCGTGGTGGCGCGCTGTTGAAGCTCCTGCATCCTCAGGCTGGTGCGCAGTTGAACGAGGCTCGCGTGCGCCGCCGACAACTGCTGCTGGGCCTGCAGCAACTGCATGTCCACATCCGGGTTGCTCAAGCGCATGATGAGGTCACCGGCTGAGACATCGGCGCCGGGCAGCGAGAGAATCTGCTCGATGCGTCCGGCGGTCACGGCGGTGATCCAGCGCATCTGCTCCGGGACGAGAGTGCCCGGACCCCGTACCTGCCGAATCAAGGTTCCGTGCGCCACCGTGTCGCTCCATACGATGGCGGCATCGACGGTCGGGACGCCCGACGGAAGCAGCTGCCATCCGAAGACGGCGATCGCGAAGGCGCCGATGGCCGTTGCGCTCCACGCCAGCTTCTTCTTCCGCTTTCGGGGGCCGGTATCGCGAATGATGTCCAAGTCTGGCTCCTTGGGGTTCTCATGAGGTCAGGACTGTGACCGGATCCACGCCGGTCGCTTCTCGTGCGGGAATCCAGCACGCGAAGATGGCCACAGCGAGGATTCCGGCCGCGGCTCCGCCGAGCGTCCTGGCGTCGGTGCCCGTGACGCCCCAGAGATAGGCTTCGAGCAGACCCGAGAAGGCCATCGCACCCGCGAGTCCAACGCCGATCCCGACGACGACCGGGAGCAGTCCTCGCACGACGACCAGCCGCAGTACCCTGTCGCCACTCGCGCCTACGGCCATTCGGATTCCGATCTCGCGACGACGACTTCGTACGGTCTGGGCGAGCACGGCATAAACGCCGACCGCCGTCAGGATGAGCGAGAGAGCGCCGAAGAGCGTCACGAGCAGGGTGCCGAATCGTTCCCGGGCCATCGACTCCGCGACCGTCTCGCTCAGAGCGAAGACGTCGGGGCCGGGAAGCGCGGGATCCACCGTGCGTATCGCCTGCCCGAACGCCCGTTCGAGTCGCTCCAACGGCAGGGTGCTCCGCACGACGAAAACCGGCATCGCGGCTCGGATGCTGGCGATGTAGTCGCCGGCTTGAGCGTGCGGAAGGTACATGGTGCGCCGGACCTCGGTCCGGAACGAGACATCCTGCACGTCCGCGGCCACACCGACGATCAGGACTCCGGGCCCTGCCATCGAAGGGAATCGATACTCGTTGTTTATTCGCCCGAGATCGATGCGCTGTCCGACGGCGTCGCCGCCCGGAAAGTAGTTGCGTGCGAACGTTTCGTTGACGATGGCGACCGGGACTGCGCCCCGACCATCCGCCGGCGTGAACGGTCGTCCGCGGACCAGCGGGACCGCCAGCGTCTCGAAGTAGCCCCGGGTGACGGTGCGCAGCTCGACCGAACCACCGAACTCATCACGCCCCGCGATTGAAATCGGGAAGTTCAGGCCCCGCTCGAAGGGGAGGCTGCTCGCTCCGGCGACGAGATCGATCCCCTCCGAGGTTCGCACACCCTCGATTACGCCCTGCGCGAACTGATCGAGCTGCTCGGAAGTGTCGTAGTTCGGCGGTCTGATCGGCAGCTTTACGGCTACGAGTGCTTCGGGATCGAATCCGGCGTCGGCCTGCCTGAGGTTCGACCAGGTGGTGAAGAGCAGACCGGCGGCCACAAGCAGGATGGTCGAGAGTGCCGTCTGCCCCGACACCAGCGCCTCCTGCAACCGACGATGCCCGGTCGTGGTCCGGGAGCCCTGTCTGAGCGCCCGCCACAGTCCCCCTCGCACCGCGGGCCACGCGGCCACCAGGCTCACCACGACGGCAGCCGTCAGCGAGATCACGGTCGTGAACGCCACAACCCTCCAGTCCACCGTGATCGAGCCTGCCAGCGGCAGCCGGACAGGTGCCCATGCGACGAGCACATTGGCGCCCCAGACCGCGAGCGCGACTCCGGCGGCGCCCGCCGCCGCCGCCACCACGATGGCCTCCGCCATGCCAAGGCGCAGGATCCGGCTCTGCGTGGCGCCGAGAGCAGCGCACAGCGCCATCTCTCCTCGCCGTCGCAGTGCCCTGACCAGGAACAGGTTGCCGACGTTGGCGCAAGTGATCAGCAGGACGGCCATGACGGCACCCATCAGGATCCAGATCGCATTCGCTGTCTGCCCGACGTACAACTCCGCGAAGGAGTCGAGCGTCATTCCGGGTTCAGCTTCGGCGGCCTGCTGCGGGTACGTCATCCCGAAACCGGCATTGAGCGACGCCACCTCGGTCCGGGCGTCATTCATCGTGTAGTCCTCGCCAAGTCTCGCGATGGCCGGCCAGTTCTCGCCGTGGTCGTCAGGATCGACGGGTGGTATCTCGGTGGGCAGGACCATCTCGACGGGTTCCGGGACGTAGGGGAACGCGAAGTCCTCGGGAAGCAGCCCGACGATCGCGTAGGGCTCTTCCTCAAGCCTGATCGAGACGCGGCCGGACACATCCACCGGTTCGCCGAAGTGCTCTCGCCAGAACCCGGGAGACACCACCGCGACCCTGGGCCCTCCGGGCCGGTATTCATCCGCGGCGAAGGCGCGACCCACCGTCGGCGACATGCCCACTACGCCGAAGAAGCCCGCGGTTACGCGCAGGCCTTGAGCGCCCGTGATCTCACCGACTTCGCCGACCCGTCCGAAAAACGACTGCCAGCTCGCGAACGTGCCCAGGGAGCGTGTGCGCTCCTGCCAGTACGAGAACCTCGCTGCCGTCAGGTAGGGAGAAACGTAGGCACCGTAGTTCCACGCCAGATTCACGACCCGCTGGCCGTCCGGAAACGGCACGGGCCGCAACACCACGGCGCTCAGCACGCTGAAGATCGCGCTCGTGGCGCCGATCCCCAGAGCGAGCACCAATGCGGCCACGACGGTGAACCCGGGGGTCCTCCGAAGGGACCTCAGGGAGTAGCGGACGTCATCGAGGATTGCGGACACGGTCTTCCTCTCAGAGCTCGTTGTCAGGCCGAAGACGCTGCCCGACCGCGGCTTCAAGCGACCAGATGGCGGCATGAAAGTCGTACACGGCAGCCAGGTGGTCGCGCTCCGACTGCGCCATCGAGTCTTCCGCATCCAGAAGCTCCAGGAACGGGGCCGCCCCGAGCGTATAGCGCCGGCGCGCGAGCTCGAGCTGCTCGGACGCGACCTCGAGATTGCGCTCCTGGATACGCAGGGCCCGGTATGCCGTCGCCAGATCGTCGTAGGACTGCGTAACGGCCGCCCGGAGCCTGAGTTCCTCCGCCCTGCGAGCGTACGTGGCATCTCGCCGGTCCGCCTGGGCCTGGGCGATGTTACGCTGTCGGGTGAAGCCCTCGAATACAGGGAGACTCACGCTCAAGCGAAGGCTCAGCGGCTGCCTGGTAAAGTCGAACGGGAACGTCTGGTTCGCCGTCAGGACCTGCTGGCGCATCGGCTCCGTGAGCATGTACTGCGAGCAGTCGTCCACTTCAAGTCCCGGCAGTTCCGGCAGGTGGGCAAGGAGCGCGTTGTCGAACTGGCAGCTTCGCCGCCGCCGGTCGACGCTGCCCTGGGCCTGCTGAACGACGTAGTCCGGGTTACCGACCTGGCGGGTGAACCCCGACCAGACCGCTGACGCCGAAACAGTCGGAAAATAGCTGCTGCGGGCCCGGTTGACCTGCGCCGAAGCGGACGCCTCCGACGCCAGTGCCGCCCGCAGGCCGGGATGTCCCGACGAAGCCATCTCGATCAACGCTCCTCGATCCCAACCTGGTTCGAACACGGCGAAGTCCGAAGCCAGTTCGAGCGGGACTCCCAGATCCGTGCCGAGTTGCTCCATGAGGCGAGCGATCTCGGTGCGGTAGAGGTTTTCCGCCCGGAGAAGGGCCACCCGGGCTCGCCCCAGGTCGACCTCGGATTGCTTTCCTTCGGTCGAAAGGGCGGCTCCCGCGTCAACCCGCGCGCCGATCAGCGCAGAGTTCTGCTCCCAGCGGGCCAGCTGACGCTCCGCTACCTCCACCTCGTCCCTTGCCCTCAACGCAGCGAGATACTGCAGCGTCACGGTGGCCTCCAGGGCAAACTCGTCCGCCGCGCCCCTTGCCTCGGCAGCGCGCTGGTTCGCACGCGCGGACCTGGCCTGGAAGATCGTGTTGCCGTCGATGGACCAGTTGACGGACAGGAAATAGCTGGAGAGCAGGTAGTCGGTGGTGCCCGCCGCGATGTCGGCCGACGAGAAGATGCCGAAGCGCTGCACGCCCGCGTACTCGTACTGGGCTCCTCCCCCGGCCGTGACCGAAGGCAGGAACTGACCCCAGGCCTCGCGGACCTGCCATGTGGCTCGATCCAGGTCGTTAGTCGCCGACAGAAAGGCCGGGTTGCCATCCTTCGCGATCCGGATGGCCTCTGCGAGCGAGAGGCTCATGCGTTCCTGGCCCGATGCGCCAGCGGGGGTTGAAGCGGTGCCGACCCCGGCTATCAGGGCGAGAGCCGCGCCAACTGCGGTGCCTCGAACCATTGATTCCCGCTCCACGTCCGGAGTGATCGATGCCTTCGTGGGGAGAACATTGTAAGAAGCGTGCCAAGGCGGTGTCTTCGGTCCTATATGATTTCAAGACAACAGGTTATGGAGTGTCTTCGGCCCGCGTGGGGAAGTGCGGTCCGCCCGGTTGTGGGACTCGAACGTGCGATTGTGAACGGTTGACGATGGTGCCCAGGTACCGGTCCCGTGGGTGTTGTGACCCGTCGGAGGGACTACGGATGCGGTCTTCTTCTTCAGTCGTCCGAATCCATGGGAATCGCGATGCGCGCCCGCGCTCCGCCGCCGTCTCTCCGATTCTCCAGCGACAGGGTGCCGCCATGGCTCTCGGCGATCTGCCGTGACAGCACGAGGCCGACCCCGGAGCCCCCGGACTTCGTCGTAAAGAAGGGCACGAAGAGGTTGCCGGTGTCGCCGAGCCCGGGGCCCTCGTCTTCGACGATGATCTCAACCCTGGCGTCATGAACCTCCCATCCGAGCCGCACCCGGCGGCCCTCGGCTTCGAGGGTGGCATCGGCCGCGTTCCTCACGAGGTTGATCAGCGCCTGTTGCAGCTGATCGGCGTCCGCGGAACAAGTAGCCTCGGGGCCCGCCACCACCTCCACGGGAACCCGCGTCTCCAGGTCGGCAACCACCTGTACCAGACTGCCGACCGGGACTGGAGCAAGCTTCGGTGCCGGCAGCCGTGCGAGCCGGGCGTATGACGCCATGAACCGCCCCAGCGTCTCGGCCCGTGACGAGATCACGCCCAGGCCTCGCTCCACATCCTCCTCGATCTCGGCGGGAAGCCGACTGCGCCTCAGAAGGGTCCGGAGGCTGCCCGAGATCGACTTGATCGGGGCGAGGGAATTGTTGATCTCATGGGACAGCACCCGGATGATGCGCTTCCAGGCCTTTCGCTCTTCTCCGTGCAACGCGCGGCTCAGGTCCGAGAGCGCGATCAGCCTGAGGGGATACCCCTCCTGGCGGACGACACTGCGCCGGAGTTCCCACCGGCCCGACCCGCCGGGGAACGACAGCTCCACGGTGCGCGGCGTAGTGCCGGTCAACTGGCTGGAGAGACGCAACTCCTCGGCTGTCCTGCCCCTGAGGCGGTGTGCCGATTGCCCGAGCAGTCTCTCGCCGGCGCGATTGACGATGCGCAGCACACCTTGCGGGTCGAAGGCCAGCACCACGATGTCGATCTCCTCCAGGACCTTGCGGAGCGTCTCCGTGGCTTCGACGGCTCCGAGCCTCTGCTCCCTCAGGATCTCCTCGAGTGAGTTGAGCTCCAGGTAGGCCAGCGAGAGAGGGTCCCGGGCATCACCCACCCTGGCCCTGATCGAGAAGTCCCCCTCACGCAGGGCCGCAAGCATGTTCGCGATCGTCTCGTACGGACGGAGCGCATGATTCTTTGCAGCGGTGCTGAGCCCGAGCCAAACAACGATCAACGCCAACGACAGCGGCCACCGAATGGCCGGGTCGAACTCGCTCCGCCAGAGCAGCAGGAGTGCGACGACGACGGCGGGCAGGCCCGCCAACACGGTAAGGAGGAGAACCCGCCTGTCGTGTCGCGTACCCAGCCACCTGAGGCTCATTCCGTCTCCCGGCCTTCCATGCCGCGCGAACGCGATCAACCAGTCACGGGTTCCCGATCATCGTCCTGGGCCCTGATCCGCTTCAGACGCCGGTAGAGGGAGCTGCGGGTAAGCCCGAGCGCCCGCGCCGCCTTGCTCACATTTCCACCGTGGCGATCCAGCGCCTTCCGTACGAGGATGCGCTCGGCCTCCCCCAGCGTAACGTCGTAGAGGGCTGCCGAATCGCCTTCGCGCCCGCGCAGCCGCAGGTCGGCCGCCTGGATGTGCGAGCCGCGTGCCATGAGCAGGGCGCGCTCGACCGAATGCTGCAGCTCACGCACGTTGCCGGGCCATGCGTGCGCCGCGAGGGCGGCCTCGGCCCCCGGGGAAAAGCCGACAATGGCCCTTCCGTACCGGGTTGCCTGCCTCGCCAGGAAGTGCCGGGCCAGCAACGGGATGTCCTCTGGACGGTCCCGAAGTGGCGGAAGCTCGATCTCGACCGTGTTCAACCGATAGAGCAGATCCTCGCGGAAATCCCCTCTCGCCACTGCTTCGCCGATGCTGGCGTTGGTGGCGGAAATGACCCGCACATTGACGTGCCGCACCTTCGACGAGCCGACACGCCGGATCTCCCCGGTCTCGAGCACGCGCAGGAACCTGGCCTGCTGTTGCAACGACACGTTGGCGATCTCATCCAGAAACAGGGTGCCCTTGTGGGCGAGTTCGAAGCACCCGACCCGCTCGGTCCTGGCGTCGGTGAAAGCACCCTTTACATGTCCGAAGATCTCGCTCTCGAAGATCCCTTCGCCAAACCCTCCGGCGTTCACTGCGACGAGGTCGTACCCTGCTCGATGCGATACGGCATGCAGCCGCCGGGCGACTACCTCCTTTCCCGTCCCGTGCTCCCCGGTAATCAGCACGTTTGCGTGAGAGGGGCCGACGCGTTCGATGATCTCCAGCACCGGCCGCATGGCCGCCGATTCGGCGATGAGTCTCGGTGCGCTCTGCCCCTTGAGCCTGATGTTCTCGGTCTCGAGGCGCTGGGCACGGCGCAACGCCCGCCCGAGGTCCACCTGCGTCCGAATCGTGGCGAGCAGCCGTTCGTTGTCCCACGGCTTCTCGACATAGTCCCGGGCTCCCCGGCGCATCGCCTCCACGGCTCCGCCCACGCTACCCCACGCGGTCATGGTGACCACGGGCAGAGTTTCGTCCAGTTCACGCAGGTCGCCGAGCAGGGCCAGTCCCTCCTTTCCGGAAGTGGTGTCGCGGGTGTAGTTCAGGTCGAGCAGGACCAGGTCGAAGTCGCCCGTCTCGACCGCGCGCCGGACCGCACCGGGGGACGTGACGGCCGTGGTCTCGAAGCCCTCGCCCTTCAGCAGCAGGCGCAGAGCTTCAAGAATGTCGGTCTGGTCGTCCGCGATCAGGATACGCCCCGTCATGGGCTGCCTGCCTCAATCTCGTGCACGGTTGAAGTCGCCAACTGGCTCGACGCCCGGGCAACTGGTTTGACGCCTGTAAGATGATGCTGACGGAAGGCGCCATCCACCCTCGGCTGCCCCCGACTCCGCTCGATCATGAACGCACGAGAAAGCTTCGTGCCAATCGACGGCAAGAGGTCGTATCAGATGGTAGCCCAAGAGTTTATGGGCTACCATCAGAAGATGAGCGCCGGGATGGGCATCGACCGGTAGTGGGACGGCCTGTTCCGTTTTCGGACAACCCGGGGTGGGTTGGTGGGAGTTGTTGGGCGACGATTCTCCAACCGCCCGAGGCTCAACTAGCGTCCCGTCCGCTCGATTCTCCAGACGTCGACGTGGTCCAGGTCAAGGCTGTCCTGGCGGACGGTAACCAGGTAACCGGCACCGAACACAGGGACGGAACCTTCCTTGCGCGGCGGGGCGGCAACGCTGCCCAGCAGCCGGCCCTCGGGGTCAAAGACCTCCAGTCGGTTGCCGGCCGTGCGAATCACCTCCACCCACAGGGTTCCGTCGGGAGCGAGGAAGATGTCCTCAATGAAGGGCTTGCGCGTGGGCCGGCTTGGCCGCCGCGGATCACAGGACGCGTTCGGGTTCTCGGAGAGGAACTCCTCGAAGTCCTGGTTTTCGGCCGTCCATTCCTCGTCCGAGATGGGCTCTTCCGGCAAGCCGCGCTCGATGATGCGAAGGGTATCCGTGCCATGCCGGGTTTCTGATCACTCCAGACCCTCCACATCGAGCCGGGGGGTCACGATGAGGATGAGCACGGGCTCGTCAGCGGAGCGGCGAGCCGAACCCAACAGCACCCTCTGACCATCACGCATCGTGACCGACGCTCCGAGAAGCGGCGGTGATATCGGATCGCCTGTCGTCCCCCACACGATCAGGTCGGTGAGGGTCACCTGAGCGCGGATCGTCGCCGTAGAACGGCGAGCACTCACGTCTGCATGGATCGTCAAAGGCTTGTCGTAGTTGTCCGGGAAGATTCTCTGGGACCCGCTGCCGGTAACGGAGGGCGATCCGCGGTAGGGCAGTACGAGGCCGACGTTCAGTACCGACGTCGACAGGAGTCGATAGCCCTGAAAGTTGAAGGCCATCCGGAGTTCTTTCACGACATCGCTGATCTCCGGATCCTCGTCCGTGAAACCATCCGCCTGCAACAGTTGAAAGACGAATTGCACGTTCCAGACGTCCTGAGCGGGGTCTTCCCGCTCTTGTGCACCCGCGAAGCTCGCAACCAGACCCAGGGCCAGCGGAGCGATCAACCCGCATCCAAGCCCTCTCTTCGCACTCTCAATCATCAGTCGCTCTCCTTGGGGTTGAGTAGCCAGATTACGGCCATGTCGGGATCGCTTGTGGGAAAGACCACGAACGGCCTGTCCGCCTCCACGTTCATCTCGGCCGTCATGCTCGGTGCGTGCGGAGTCCCTTGCACAGCGAAGGATTCGTCGCTCTCTGCGGTTCGGGCGGTGCGCATCAGGATCAGCGACGCGACGATGGCAGCGGCCGCCAGTGGCACGAGGATTCGTCGCCTCCAAAGGGTTCGAGGACGTATGAGCGCGGCCCTCTCCAACTCCGCGACCGACAGTCTTTCGCTCAACCGGTTGGCCATCGCGGCGAGGACCGCGTCCATCCTGCGCCCGTCTCCGGCGATCAGCTCGATGCTCTCACGCACCTGGTCATCCAGGCTCTCACGCGAGTCGAGCCCCCCCTCCAGGACCTCGTCCGGCCAGTCATCGCGATGATCCATTAATCCCCCGTGTTTCCATATCGATGGCCCCGGGACAGCATCTCCCTGCGCATCGCGCGCCGTGCGCGCAGCAGATGCACCCGCAGCGTGTTCGGGTTCATTCCCAGCAGATCAGCCGCCTCGATCGGTCTCAGCCCCTGCAACTCGACCAGATCGAAGACCTCTCGTTGCCTCATGGGAATCTCGCTCAGCAGGGTCCGAATCAGGCGCAAGGTTCTCGTCATCTCGAGCTGTTCGAGCGGGTCTTCGCGCCGAGGCGTCTCTGTCTGAGCCAACTGCCCAAGTTTCTCGACCAACCGTCGGTCCCGCCGCTTCCCGCGCTGGTGATCCAGGCTGGCGTTCCGCGTAATCCCGTAGAGCCAACTCGTAACCCTGGAGCGACCGTTGAAGCTCTTGATCGACTTGAGCATCTTCATTACGACGAACTGTGCGACGTCCTCCGCGTCGTCGGGATCGCCGGTCAGGACCAGCGCCCACCGGCAAACAACGGGTCGGAGATGGCCCGCCAACCTGCCGAGCGCCTCCTTTTCCCCCGTCCTGGCCCTTTCGGCCAACTCCAGGATGTCTCGGTCGGAGAGCATGAGTTCTCGGTCTCTGCTTGTGCGGCCTTCCAGAAAGAAGGACGCCAGAAGAGACGGGAGCGTTTACCTGGCCATCCTTCGGCAGTCCAACGTGGGTGGACGAAGGGGAACCGGCAGGCGGGCACCGGGAATGAGCCTCGGCGTGGAGGTGCAGAAGCTCTGAGAGGTGCTGCTGGTCCTCAGCGCGGATCCGCGAAGCGGTAGTAGAAGGCAGGTAGCGGGACGATGCGCGTGCGCGGCGGGCGTTCGTCCACCGGGTCGGGGCGGCGCATGGCCAGGGCCCGGTTGAGGTTGAGCTCGAATCCGGCGGCGTGTCGCTCCAGCGCATGCCAGTCCACCCCGATTGGCGCCCGCGCGATCAGGGCGAATCCGGCGCGCTGATCGGCGGGGAAGGCGGCGACGGCCCAGAGTCCGGCGCCGGCGAATGCCCGCAGGTCGCCCCCGCCGAGGTACTGCTTGCCGGTGACCGCCAGCGACAGGTCCCGTCCCGAGAAGGTGCCGATCGCGATCTCCACCGCCCGGTTGTTGGATTCGTACTCGAAGACCAGGGAGATCAGGGCGGTGCCCCCGAGGGTAAGACCGTACCGGTAGACGGGTGGATCGTCAACCGATTGGGCCGGCGACAGTGCATGCAGCGGGTCGGCGGAGCCGAGGCCCAGGATGGTGAAGAGCCCCAGTCCGGCCAGGAATCGGCTCAAGGCACGCCCCAGCGCGTGCCGAAGTAGAAGCTCCGGCCGGGGCCGGGCTCGTGAAAGCGTCCCCCGAAGGCGTTCACCACAACCGACGCGGTGTAGAGCGTGTCGAAGATGTTGGTCACGCCCATGTACAAGGCTGTGTCGAGTACCCCGAAGGCCTCCTCCAACTCGGACTCGTATCGGGCATCCAGGAGCTGGTAGGCGTCGGCTTCAGCCGTGTTGCGGTCGTTGACCGGAATGGCCGAAACGTGGGCCGCGCGCAGCTCCCAGTTTCCCTTGAGGAACCCCTCCGCGACCCGCACCGAGGCGATGGCTTCCGCCCGGTGGGGGGCGAGCCCGGGGATCTGGTTGCCGCCGTAGTCGTTACCGCGCGCCACGTAGTCGTCGAAGACCGCATCGGTGTAGCTGTAGGTCGCGCGCAGGGAGGCACCGCCTCCCGGGGCCAGCGTGACTGCCGCCTCGAAGCCCCGATGACTGGCTGAGCCGGCGTTGGCGTAGAAGGTTCTGTCGATATCCGGTACTTCGATGGGCACCAGTGCGTCGGTGATGCTGGTGCGGAAGACGCTGAGTTCGTAGGCGAAGGTATTGTCCGAGACGCCGCGCGTGCCGACTTCCAGGCTCAGGCTGCGCTGCGGGTTCAGTTCCGGGTTGAAGCCGCCTCGCCCGCTGGGGTCGTTGGCCAGCTCGGTGGTGGTGGGGCTCTCGAAGGAGGTGCCGATGTTCACGAAGAGACCCATGGATGGGGTGGCCGCGACATGCAGCCCGAGCGAGGGGCTGATCGCGTCCATGAGACGGTCCCCCGAGTCGTCGCCGTTGGAGAGGAACGCATCCTCGACGGAGAAGTCCAGCCGGTCGTAGCGCACCCCGCCCACCAGCCGGGCGCGCTCACCTACACGGAGATCGCCCTGGCCGAAAAACGCCGCGGTGCGGACGTTCTCCAGCTGGTCGAGCCTCAGATCCGAGCGCTCGCCGCCGTCGTTGCCGTGATTCTGGCGATCGTCGCGCTGCAGAGCGTACTCCCCGCCGAAATTCCAGGAGAACTGCTCGGATGCTCCCGCGTGCCCCCTGAGCGCGCCGCGCACTCCGGCCGCGTTGCGCTTGAGGTCGATGACGGCGGGCGGAATGGGGTTGTCCAGGTTGCGGAAGAGCCCCCATGCCGAGAGGTCGGCCTCCCCGGCCGCGGCGGCGCCGGTCCAGCGCACGCCGAGCTGTCCCTGGGTGACCTGCTTGTTGGTCCCCTGGAAGATGTTGCCCCGGTGTGCCCGGCGGTCGCCGACCGCCAGCAGCGAATCGTTGATGGAGCCGGGATTGTCGCCGTCCAGATTGGCCAGATTCGCGGTCACCACCAGTTCGCCGTTGGCCACGGGAGAACGCAGCTGGCCGTTCAGATGCAGCTTGCGCGCCTCCCCGTACACCGAGCCGTCGTCCGCCACCGGGTTTCTGCGGAAGCCCTCGTACTTGAAGCGCGAGGCGCTCAGCAGGTACTCCGTTTCACCGCTCACGCCGCTGGTGGTCGCCTGCAAACGGCGCATGCCGTTGCTACCGTCAACGAACGAGAATTCCGGACGGAAGGGCTGGTCGGCCGCCCGCCGGGTCTCGAAGCGCAGCACCCCGCCGGCGCCGTTGCCGTAGGCGGACGAGCCGGGGCCGCGCAGCGCCTCCACGCGGCCGAGGGTACCCAGGTCGAGGTGGTCGAGGGTGGACTGCCCGTCCGGCAGGGTGGCCGGAATCCCGTCCACCAACACAGTCACCCCGCGTACGCCGAACTGCGAGCGGGCGCCGAAACCGCGTATCGAGATTCGCTCGCCCACCGCCGAATTGTAGCGGTTCTGCACCTGGACGCCGGGCAGGCCCTGGAGCGCCTCCTCAATGGAGAGCCCGGCCTTCCCGCGCGTGAGCGCCGAGGTCCCGAGCACCGAGACCGCGAAGGGGACTTCTCCGAGCAGGATGGGCGTGCGCAGCACCGTCACCTCGATTTCGTCGAGCGGGATCACCGCGGACGAGTCGGGTTCCTGGGCCGCCAGTGGGGCGGGGAGGTTTGCCACGACCAGCGCCAGTGCGAAGCCTGCGACCACCAATTGACGAACCGAAGACCATCGCGCTGAGGAGCCGGAAACGGCCCGGGGCGCCGGCCGTGCGGGATCGTGATGTGAAGGATCGATCATCGTCGGGCGCTCGGATGGGAAGGGAAGCCGAGGTGCGCGCACAGTCCCGCCGTTGGCGCGCGACCCTTGGGTCACCGGTAATGATACCACTCAATCAGGCCCTGAACGAACTCCTCCTGGCATTCGAGCGGCTCCTGTCAGTTCCTGACGTACACGGTCATGAACTCGGGCCGGCCGGCCTCCTCCAGGACGAGGGTCTCGGGCTCGACCACGCGGTCCGCCACTGCCGTTTCGACCACCACGCTCGGTCCCACGGGCACCCGGCAGAAGAGGAAGCGCCCGTCCGCGCCGGTGATCGTCTCGTACTGGCCGTCCCGCTGCTCGAGCCGCACAAGGCCGGCGTTGGGGTCGCCTCCGCCGCGCGGGTTGCTTCCCCGCGCGATGGTGCCGATATCCCAGCCAGTCCAGGTAGCCGTGACGAGGGCGCCGTCCACGGGAACTCCCGAGACGCCGTCCACCACCCGGCCGGCCAGCACGGCGGTGCGATCCACGGCCTCCACCTCGGCGCAGGCATCGCGCAGCACCTCGCCCCGGGAGGGGGTCAGCAGCCGCAGCGGCGTGATCTCACCGCGGCGCACTTCCACCTCCTCGGGCTGGGGCGCGAAGCCCACCTCTTCGAGCAGCGGGTGGTGGTAGGAGATGCGATACACCCCTTCGTTCAGTCCGGTCAGCCGGTAGTTGCCGTCCTCCCCGGTCACTGCCGAGTGATCGGTGCCTTCCGCGAACACGCGCGCACCTCCCAGCGGGCGAGTATGCAGCGAATCCAGCACCGTCCCTTCGATGGTCCCCGTCTCGGCCTCGACCAGGGTCTCTCCCAGCGGGGTCATGATTCGCATCACCACGGCGCCGGTCTCCCGGATTCCGGCCAGGAACCGCTCCGGGATGTTGGTGAAGGGATTGGGCCGCATCCCGGGGCGGGGCATGCGGATATACCACTCGCGCACCACCCAGGTCCCGTTGGGGAGCCCCGCGAACATCACCTTGCCCCCCAGATGGCGCGAACGGAGTTCGGCGTCCAGATCCGCGTAGTTGTACTCCAGCCACTGGAGCTCCGAGGACTCGGGCTCAAGCCACATGACGCCCCGGATGTCAATGTGCCCGCGACGTCCCTCCACCGGTTCGAAAGCGAGCCCGATGAGGCCTTCGGTCTCGTCGTCACCCTCGCGCACGCGCAGGCAGTGGGTGTCGAGGAAGTCGTCCGAGAGCATCACGTTGGCGTCGGGGGCGTAGTAGTAGGTGCCGTCCTCCTCCTCCTGCACGAAGCCGTCCGCCATGAGTTCCTCGACGGGCCGCGAAACGAAGGTCTGACGCTGCATGAGGTCGCTGAAGTTGCGCTGCTCGTTCGTCACCGTGCGCGCGTCGGGGTCGAGGTCCCGCTCGTACCTCATGGTGACGTAGCGATAGACGGATGTCTCGTCGGTGAAGGCTGCGGCCGCGAGCGCCTTGCGCGCCTCTTCCCACACCCGGGCCACGTCGAGTCCACCTTCCGGACGCAGTACGCAGCGGCGCTCGCCTTCCACCGTGATGTTGTCCAGCGCGATCGCCTGCACCGGCACCACCATGTCGTGGAAGGCCGCGGCGCCGGAGGCCAGTTCGAGCGGCGGGGAGGTAATGCTGGCGTAGCCGATTCGGTCGGCGCGGAGCGTATAGGTGCCGGTCCGGGGAGCGCGCAGCGTGAACCTGCCCAGGTCGTCGGTGAGGATGCGTCCCACCTGGGTGCCTTCGGCGTCGACGAGCACGATCATCGCGCCGGGCAAGGGGGTGCCGGCGCCCTCCTCCAGCACCCGCCCGCGCACGATCTGCGCGGTGGCGGATGAGGCGGTGGCGGCGCAGGCGACAGCCAGCCAGGCGGCCAAAACCAACCACGAACCGACCCGGCCCGCAGTGCAGGGAGTCGATGCCGTGCTGCGGTGCATTGCGTCTGTCGTCATCCTGAGCATCCTCCTGACTGGACTGCACGGCATAGTTACCGCGATCCCGGCCCTCTTCCTATATTGAGTGAAATCACCGGTTGTTTCGTTGAGCGCAGGAGGTCCGGGATGTTCGGCCTGCCCCATGCATCGCTACACGATAGCGCACCACCTGTCCATTCCGCGAAAGTCGTGGCGGCGAGCCTGGCCCTGATCGCCGGGCTCACGTCGCCGCTGATGGCGCAGGAGCGCGGCTTCCAACCCACGGACTACTACCGCATCGTGGGCGTGTCCGAGCCGGCGATGTCGCCGACCGGCGCGTACGTCGCCTTCACCGTCACGCGCGTGATTGAGGCGGAGAACCGGCGCCACCGCGAGGTGTGGCTGCAGCCTCTCTCGGGCGGCAGGCCAGACGGCGAAGCGATCCGCTTCTCCGACCCCACCTCCGAGGCCAGCGGGCCGCGCTGGTCGCCGGACGGCCGCCTGCTCTCGTTCCGCTCGAGCCGGGGCGATGACCCCAACCCCATCTGGTTCCTGCGTGTGGACGGTCCCGGCGGGGAGGCCTTCCACATCGAGGGCGTGGACGGCGCGCCGGTGTGGTCGCCCGACGGGAGCAGCATCGCCTTCACCCGCGCCCCGGATGAGGACGGCGGGGACGACGACGACGGCAACCGCCAGATCGCGCCCGACGCGGTCACCGGCACGCTGGATGCGGAGCGCTTCGATGGCCACGTGATCACGGCCATGCGCTACAAGCGCGACGGAGTGCATCCCCTGCTGTCGCATTACTCGCTGCGTGACAAGACCCAGTTGTTCGTAGTGTCCGCCGATGGGGGCACGGCGCGGCAGCTCACCGACCTGCAGTTCGATGTGGGCGGGGTAGCCTGGTCCGCGGACGGCCGGCGCATCTACTTCACCGGCAACGAACGCCAGGACGACGAATACAACTCCGAGAACACGGGCGACATCTGGTCGGTGGCGGTGACGGGCGGGTCGGTTCGCCGCCTCACCACCAACCCCGGCAGCGAGTCTGCGCCTGCGCTTTCGCCCGACGGCGGCTCCATCGCGTACCTGTCGAGTCCCGCGCGCGGCGAGCAGTCCGACCTCATGGTGCGCGAGGTGGGGCCGGACGGGAGCATGCGCGGCCTGCCTCTGAACCTCACCGAGGCCTGGGATCTGCAGCCGGGAGCGCCCTCGTGGTCGGAGGATGGCAGCGAGATCCGCTTCTCCGCGGGCATCGGGGGCAATGCGCACCTGTTCGCCGTCCCGACGGTCGGAGGCGAGGTCGCACAGGTCACCGCGGGCGACCGCAGGCTGTCGGGCTTCTCGTTCACCGCCGACGACGGCGTGATGGCGTTCACCGCCACCGATCCGGTGACCCCGGCCGAGCTCTACGTCGCGGCCGGCGACGGCTCCACCGAGCAGAAGGCGACCGGCTTCAACGATGGCTGGCTCTCCGACATCACGCTCATGCCAGCCGAGCGCATCGCATGGATGATGGACGACAGCATCGAGGTCGAGGGCTGGGTGGTGCGGCCGGTGGACGAGGTCCCGGGCCGCAGCTACCCGATGGTGCTCAAGATCCACGGCGGGCCGCACAGCGCCTACGGCAACACCTTCTTCCCGACCTTCCACGTGCTCTCCGCCGCGGGCCTCTACGTCCTCTACACCAACCCGCGCGGTTCCTCCGGCTACGGGCACGCCTTCCAGTACGCCACCCTCGAGCAGTGGGGCATCGTCGACCGCGAGGACTACCTCGCCGGCGTGGACGCGACCCTTGCGGCCTATCCCGCCATCGACCCGGAGCGCCTGGGCGTCTCGGGCGGGAGCTACGGCGGCTTCATGTCCAACTGGCTGACCGCCACCACCGACCGTTTCGCGGCCTCCGCCTCGAGCCGCTCGATCACCAACTGGGAGAGCTGGTGGGGCACCTCGGACGCCCAGGGGCTCACGGAGTACGAGTTCGGCGGCACCCCGTGGGAGGAGCGGGACCTGTACCGGCGCCTGTCGCCCATCTCGTATGTCGAGAACGTGACCGCGCCCACCCTGCTCATCCACTCCGAGCAGGACTGGCGCACCCCGATGCCCGACGCCGAGCAGTGGTTCATGTCCCTCAAGAAGATGCGCGTTCCCGTCGAGCTGGTGCGCTACCCCAGGTCCAGCCACGGTCTCTCGCGCACCGGCGAGCCCTGGCTGCTGGTGGACCGGCTGGAGCGCATCCGCAGTTGGATGGTGCACTGGCTGATCGAGGAGGAGGAGACCGTTACGAGCCAGCCCCGGTAGCCGCGGAGGGTATGCACCAATCCCCGAGGGGCCTGCGCGAGCCCGGTAGCGGCATGAGCGAACCCGGAGCCATGCGCGAGTCCGGCCGCGAGCGCGCGGATCCGGCCCTCATCCTCGACGCGGTCCCGGCGAATCCCGAGGACGGCTTGCGCATCGGCGCTTCCAGAGATGGGCGTCCCATCCACGCCTTCCGTTTCGGCTCCGGGCCCCTGCGCGTGAGTCTGCTCGGGGGATGCCATGCCGACGAGCCCGTGGGGCCGGCGCTCCTCGCCAGGTTGTGCGGGTGGCTGGGCGGGCTGGCTCCGGATCATCCGATGCTCGAGCGCTTCGAGTGGTGGATCGTGCCGCACGTGAATCCCGACGGGGCGGCGCGCAATCGGGCATGGCAGGCCCGCGGACTCGTCTTCGAATTGGGCCAGTACCTGGCATACGTCGTACGCGAACTCCCCGGAGACGACATCGAGTTCGGGTTCCCCGCGGACGCGGATGACACGGACGCGAGGCCCGAGAACCGGGCGGTGCGCGCGTGGTGGGCCAGCGCCGGCGGCGCCTTCGACCTTCACGTCTCGCTCCATGGAATGGGCTTCTCGTCGGGACCCTGGTTCCTCATCGATCCCCACTGGGTCGACCGAACGGGGCCACTGCGAACCCGCTGCGCGGCCGTGGTGCGCGACCTGGGCTACCGGCTGCACGACGTGGAGCGGGAAGGGGAGAAGGGCTTCGTACGCATCGCCCCCGGCTTCTGCACGCGCCCGAACCACAACGCCATGCGCGAGCACTTTCTGGGGCTCGGGGACGAGGCTACCGCGGGGCGCTTCCGCCCCAGTTCGATGGAGGCGGTGCGCTCGCTGGGGGGCGACACGCTCACGCTGGTCACGGAGATGCCGCTGTTCATCACGCCGGGAGCCGGGGAAACGCTCGGTCCTCCGGATCCGGTGGCGGCTCGCTGGAAGTCCCGCATCGACGGATGGAGGGCGGAGCTGGCTGCCGGCCGCGCCGCGCCTGCCGAGGTTACACGCGACGGTGCCCGGCTGGGGATCCGGCCCATGCCTGCGGAGGACCAGATGACACTGCAGTGGACGCTGGTCGCGGCAGGGCTTGCGACGGTCGCGGCCCGGGCGCGCGCCTGATGTCGAACGACGCCTTCGAACCCGCGGCCGACATCTTCCGCGAGCGCCGGGCACTGGTGCTCGACGGGTTGGGAGACGCGGCCATGGTGCTGCCGGCGGCGGCGGACGCGTGCCGGCGGGGCGCCGACCCCTCCCCGTACCGCCCTGACTCCGAGTTCTTCTATCTGACCGGTTTCACCGAGCCGGGGAGCGTTCTCGTCCTGCGCGGCTTCGCCGAATCGAACCGCTCCGTGCTCTTCATCCGTCCCCGCGATGCGACCGCAGAGCTCTGGGGCGGGCAGCGGCTCGGCCCCGAGGCTGCGCGCAAGCGATTGGGCATGGATGCCTGCCATCCCCTGGGCGAACTCGGGCAGGAGTTGGGCACCCTGCTCAAGGGAGCGAACCACGTCTTCTTCAGGCTGGGATCGGATCCCTGGGTGGACCGCTTGGTACGAGGCGCACTCGCGCATGCCCGCGCCCGCGGTGCGCGAAAAGGGTTGGGACCGCGCGGCGTCATCGATCCGGGCGGGATTCTGGATGGGATGCGGCTGCGCAAGGACGCCGGGGAGGTGGAGTCGCTGCGGAGAGCGGCTGCGCTGACGATCGCCGGGCACCGCGTCCTCGCCGGGGAGCTGCGACCCGGGGTAGGCGAGTGGGAATTGCAGGCGTCCATGGAGGCGGTGTTCCGCCGTCACGGGGGCGCGACTCCCGCGTATCCGTCCATCGTCGCATCGGGCGCCAACGCCTGCGTGCTCCACTACGCCGAAAATCGGCGCCGGGCGCACGCGGGCGAACTGGTGCTGGTGGATGCGGCGGCGGAGCTCGGCCACTACTGCGCCGACGTGACCCGCACCTACCCTGTGGACGGGCGCTTCAACCCGGACCAGCGGGCCGTCTACGAGATCGTGGATGAGGCGCGCGCGGCCGCGATCGCTGCCGCGGCGCCGGGTGTGCCGGTGAGTTCGGTGCACGGGGCCGCGTGCGGCGTCCTGACCAGGGGGCTGACGTCGCTCGGCGTGGTAGCCACAAGCGACGGCAGACCGGAGGAAAGTACGGCCCTTCGCCGGTTCTTCCCGCACCAGACCTCCCACTGGCTCGGGCTCGACACCCACGACGCCGGCGACTACGCCGTCGATGGAACTTCCCGGCCACTCGAGGAGGGGATGGTGTTCACGGTCGAGCCGGGTCTCTACTTCCACGAGGACGCCGAGGGGTCCGCAGCCCGCTTCGCCGGAATCGGTATCCGCATCGAGGACGACGTACTGGTGACCGCCTCCGGAGTGGAGAACCTCACCGCGGAGCTCCCCACGGAGGCGAGCGCGGTGGAGGCGCTGGTGGGCGGACGATGAATGAGGGTACCGGCCTCTGCGGATCGTCAGCCCTCGCGTCACCAACCCTAACGTTACGTCAGGGTTAGTGGAGACGGGGGAGGAAGTGCGGGACAGCCCCCTGCTGGCGCGCCTGCGCGCGGCCGAGCCGACCATTACCGTCGAACTGCGTCCGCCGCGCAGCGGGCTCTCCTACGCCGCCGGGATGGATGCCTGGATCGACATGTATCACACGCTGGAGCGGCTGGCGCGCGACGACCGCTACATCTTCCTCACCGACAACGCCGTCGATGCCGCCGAGGAGGAGAGCCTCGGCCACGTCGCCGCCAACCTGGCGCGCGGGGTGCCGGCTTCGCGCATCGTCCCCTTCCTGACCGCCAAGCATTCGCTCGACTACTGCATGATGTTCGCCCGGCGAGCGGTCTCCAGCGGCTGCGAGGCGCTGGCCGTGGTGGGCGGCGACACGACCGGGCCCCCACCGCGCTGCGTCAAGCACGGGTACCAGTTGCGCGACCTCATCCGGTGCGAGTTCCCGTCGCTCACGCTGGGGGGATGGGCCAATCCGCACGCGGACCTGGCCGCGCAGGTGGACTACATAGCCCGCGGCGACTTCGAGGCCGACTTCTTCCTGACTCAGATCGTGTCGCACCACTCGCTGCCCGCGGTCGAGCGCTTTCTGGAGGAGTTGGACCGCCGGGGCGTGCGCATCCCCGCCATCTTCGGGGTCTTCTTCTACCGGAGCGCAAATCCCGGGACCCTGCGTCGGCTCAGCCGGTTTCTCCCGATCCCCGCGGAGCAGATCACGCGCGAGTTCGTTGCGGGGGCGAGCGCCGCGGAAATCTGTGCGCGCAGCATCGGGGCGCTGCAGAAGGCCGGGGTCCGCAACATCTACCTTGCGAATCTGGGCTTCCGGAGGGTGGACCGGCGCTATCGCGCGATCATGCGGGCGCTGGAGGGGATGGGGGGCTGACGGGCGCGCAACGAAAAACGGTGCGCGGCGCTCACGCGGTTGCCGGGGGCTTCGCCGATTCTTCCCTACGGGTCCCCGTACTTCTCGATGTACCTCCGCACCCGGTATTTCCTCGCCGTGTTGGCCGAACTCATGTAGCGGATCTTGCCGAACACCGGGCGCTCGGGGCCCCAGGCGCGGTCGTGGAGGCCGAGGATCCACAGGATTCCGGTATATGAGTTTGGGTCGCGTCCGTCGAGCGCGTACTTGTCGTTGAGTTCGATCATGATGCGGAGCGCTTCGCGCGGGCTCTCGCTCCACTCCAGGATCTTCTTGCCCCAGAGCATGCGCAGGTAGTTGTGGATGCGGCCCTCGCGCCGAAGCTGGTTCTGGGCCGCGTTCCACAGAGGGTCACAGGTGCGCGCGTTCTCGAAGTCGCCGAGTCCGTATACAGCTTCCCGGGGATCCGAGGCGTGCTCCGCGAGCGTCTTTCGAGCCCAATCGGGCAGGGCTTCATAGGTGTCGTAACGATCCACGTGAAGGCATCGATTGAACCCGAGCTCACGCCATGTAACCAGTTGATCCAAAAACGCTTCTGCACTCTCGCTCATGCCCCACCAACCGGCGCGGCTCCCCCGCGCGTCACGCGAGAGACGGGCAGAGGTCCATCCTTCGTGCGCCGCGATTCGGTCGAATACCTCGTGCGTGGAGGTGTGGCCGAAGTGGAGGTAGGGGGAGAGCCGGCTGGTCGCGTCCCGCTCCGGATGATTGGCGTCGGTGGCGTACCGGGCGAGGCCGCCCTCGACGAAGGCGGAGAGCCGGGCCGCGGCGGCCTCCGCACCACCCCGCTGGTCGACGGGCGGGACCGAGTGATCGATGGGCAGGCGTGCGATGAGGTCGGGCGGATCGCACAGGTCGGCGGCGGGCCATCGCTCGAGGATGCCGGCAGGGACCTGCGCCTCGGAGGAAGAGGTGAGGATGTCCAGTGGATCGGCGTGCGGGGGCCGCGCCAGGTGGGCGGGAAGCTCGCGCTGCAGGAATCGTCTGAACGCGTAAGCTGTTGCGAAGGGCCCGTCCGAAGCTCGCAGAAGAAGCAGGCCGTTGCCGTCTATTGCCTCGACGCGCACCGAAATCCGTTGCGCGGCCGCCTTCACCATCCGCGGCAGGAAGAAGGCGGGGAATTCGTCGGTGACGATGACGGCCGCGTGCTCCGCGAGGGCTTCAAGGAGTCCCTTGCCGGCTCCATCCCGGGGCTCGACGTAGGGGTAGTAGGCGACGCCGCGTTCTGCGAAGCGGGCTTTGTTGTCGACCATCCCGTCGATGACGAACCGGTGGAGGCGATCTGATGCCCACGGGTATCCGGCGCGCAAGGGTTCCAGCACGAGAAGCGGCAGCCTGTGCTCGAGGCTGAGTTCCGCGGCCCGCTGGAGACCGAAGTTCCAGCGCGTTCTGCGCGCGCCGATCATCCAGTAGAGGATGAATGCGCCGCCGGCGGCCGCGGGGGCGTGGTTGCAGCGCGTGATGCGGGCCGCCGGCGTTCTCGAGCGGCGTGATCGCGGGCCCGCGTCGCCGTCTTCGTGAAGTGGAGCACTCCTGCTCATTTGGCTGGATGAATGATGCGGCACCCGTGTGTCGGCCCCCTATGACGCGGGAGCTTGCGAGTCGGCTTCGCCCGTTCGCTTCGGACGAGATCGTTGTCGTCGGGAGGGCGCCAGCAGGTCCCGTCCGGTGCGTAGCAGGGTGGAGGGCGGGGCGCTTCCGATCAGGATCAGGGGCTTGTTCGACCCTGCGGCGACCGCGTGCGGGGTGCCCCGGAGGCTTCGCCGGCCGCCCGATTCGGTGCGCATGCCCATGACGATGAGGTCGAAGCCGCGGCCATGCCGGATGATGGTGTCTCCCGGGCCGGCGCCGGTTTCCACGACGATCTCGTAGGAGCCGGTGGCTTCGTCGCGCACCATTCTGTGAATCTCGCGCTCGAATCGGCGGCGTTCCTCCTTCGATGCCGAGGTAGGCGTCGTGGCGAGATACGTGATGGCTCGTCCCTTGGTGCGCGCCAGGCTGGCGAGCAGGCGGACCCGCGGACGGCTGTGGCGCCGGCGTCCTCCGAGGGGCACCAGGACTCGCTCGACATCGTCCATGCGCCAGCCCGAAGGGGTCCGCGCAACGACCACGTCGCAGCCGATCGCCGCGATGCGCCGCTCCAGCGCGGACTCTACGACCGGGTCGGAGAGGTTGGGCAGTCCGAGCAACACGGTCTCGCAACGGTGTTCCTCCGCGACGCGCGCGATCTCCGTCCAGGGGTCGGGGGCGGTGGTGACGAGGATCTCCGCCATCATCGAGTGCTCCAGGCCCTGCACCATGGACGTGCCCAGCACGGTCTGCGCGTCGATGACCCGGGATTCCGACGGGGACGCCGAGTCCGGCGGCGAGAGAACCGTGAGCAGCAGGACGCGGCCAGAGCCCGGCGTGCGCAGGGTTCCGGCGATGTCCACCAGGCTCGCGGCGCTGGCCGGGTTGGCGATGGGCGCCAGCACCAGCGGGCTCCGTCCCCGGAGCAGGGTGAGATGTGGATGCGTGGCTTCCGCGGAGACATCGGTGAGGCGCGCCGCGGGGGCCAGGAGGGTGAGGTAGAACGCGGTGCCGATGGCGATCCAGGTCATCACGATGCTGCCAGCGAAGGGCACTGCGAAGATCTGGAAGGCCGCGAGCGATGCGCAGCACACGCCACCCAGGACGGGCAGGAAGGGGATGCGCTGCGAGGCCGAGCGGTATTCGACCAGGACCGTCGCGACGTGCACCATGGCGAAAGAGATGAGAAAGATGAGGCTCGAGGCGGCGCCGGCGGCCGGGACCTCGCCGACGGCGAGGGCGATCACCGCCACCACCGTGCCCGTGACCACGACGGCCGTCGCGGGGGTGCCGCTCGACCCGCGCATGCGCGCCAGCCGGCGGGGCAGGGTGCGGTCGCGGGCCATGGCGAACGCCACCCGCGACGCGCCCAGGAGGTTCGCCTGAAGTGCCGAGAGCATCGACAGGATGCCTGCGCCGATGACCAGCCAGTAGCCCGCCACCCCCATGTATTCCTCAACCGCGGCCGCCACCAGCCCCTCCGGGTTGGCCGTCGCCACCGC
>VXNP01000026.1 GCA_009840525.1 Gammaproteobacteria bacterium | reverse complement strand
GGGCGAAACCCGCTGTCTCCGGGGCGGGCTCGTGAACCCCGGAGTGCGCGCGCTCTTTCCGGGCGCGGGACGCCGGGCGTACTTCGACATCGCCGCGCGCTGCCTGCTCGCGGAACCGGTGCGGAACGCCGCCGCCGCCCATCTGGAAACCCGCATGCGCGACGGGGGCGACAAGGACGAGCTGCGGGCGGTGGTCGAGGAGGCCCGCTCCGGCTTCGCCGCCCTGGTCGGGGCCGACCACGAGGAGATCGCGATCACCAAGAACGTCTCCGACGGGCTCAACCTCTTCGCCGCCAGCCTGCCGTGGCGAGCGGGGGACAACGTCGTCTTCTGCCCCGAACTCGAGCATCCCAACAACATCTACCTGTGGTACAATCTGCGACGCACGCGGGGGGTGGAGGTGCGCCCGGTGGCGCCGGTGGACGGGGAGGTGCCGGTGGAGGCGATGGTGACGGCCATGGACGGGCGCACGCGTCTGGTGACGGTCCCGAGCATCTCCTTCGCCCCAGGCTTCGTCACCGACATCGAGCCGGTTGCGGCGGCGGCGCGGGCGGTGGGGGCGCTCACGCTCGTCGACGCGGCCCAGTCGGTGGGGGCGGCAGTCACGGACGTGCGCCGCCCGGGGATCGACGCCCTCGCGGTGGCGACCCAGAAGTGCCTGCTGTCGCTCTACGGGTTCGGTTTTCTGTACGTGCGCCGGGAGGTGGCCGACGACCTGATCCCGGGTCACGTGGCCCGTTACGGCATCGAGCTGGACGGCGCCCACGAGACCGCCTTCTCCGCCGACGAGCTTCGCTATCGCCCTGGCGCCATGCGCTTCGATGTCGGCAACTACAACTACCTGGGCGCGGTGGCGGCGCGCGCGGCGCTCGGGCTGATCCGCGGGTGGACGGTCGAGGCGGTCGAGGCGCATGTCTGCCGCGTGGCGGGAAAGCTGGCCGCGGGCTTCGCCGAGCTCGGACTGCCCGTGGTGGGAGGGGCGTCGTCGCCTCGCCGGGCGCACATCGTGACGGTCGGCGCGAGCGGCGGCGGGCGCCACTACACGGCGGACGACCCGGCGATGAACGCCCTCCACGCGCGCCTGAACGCCGATGGCGTCCGCCTCGCCATCCGCAGCGGAGTGTTGCGCTTCTCGGTGGGTGTTTACAACGATAACTCGGACGTGGAGCGTGTCCTGGCCAGCGCCCGCGGGTGGAGCGAGGGCCGGTGACGCGCCAGGCGCGCCGGTCCGGAAACCTTCGGCGCGGGCGGGGTTAGCAACCGGACAGCTCCCGGTTCCGTCCAATGGAGGAGACCCGACGCCGGGAACTGCGGTTCCCGCGCGTGAACCAGCCACGCGGGAAGCCCCGAACCCGCCTTCAGCGGAGTCGTGAAACCCATGCGATTCTCCCGCTCACTGCTTGCTCCGGGCCTCATTCTGGCAGCGGCCCTGCTGTGTGGCGGCTGGTTCCTCCAGCAGGGTATCGCGCAGGATCGCAACGTCTACTTCCAGGCGCGTCTCCTGGAAGAGGTGCTCGACCGGGTGGCGGAGGACTTCGTGGACCCGGTGGAGTTGAATGCGCTCTACGGCACCGCCATCGACGCCGTCATAGAGGAACTCGACGATCCCAACACGGAGTTCCTGAGCGCCTACGAATGGGACAATCTCCGCATCGATACCGAAGGGGAGTACGCCGGGGTGGGGCTGGAGATCGTGCGCCAGGGAGACTGGATCACGGTGATGAGCGCCCTGCCGGGCACCCCGGGGGAGCGGGCGGGCATCCGCGCGGGGGATCGCATCGTGGAGGTCGAGGGCGAATCCGCGCAGGGCTGGAACCCGGACCGGGCGGCCATGTCGCTGCGCGGCAGGCCGGGCACGGAGGTGGACGTCAGGATCGGGCGACCGGGGATCGAGGAGCCCATTCCGTTCACGCTGGAGCGAGCCACCGTTCAGATCCTCTCGGTGCCGTTCACCCATCTCTTTCAGGACGGCGTGGGATACGTTCCCCTGCGGGTGTTCAGCGAAAACGCCCGCGACGAACTCGAGGCGGCCACCCGAGCCCTGATGGCGGACGGGGCCACCCGGATGATCCTGGATCTGCGCGGCAACCCGGGCGGGTTGCTGGATCAGGGCGTCGCGCTTGCCGACCTCTTCCTCGACGAGGGCCTCACAGTCGCGGAGACGCGTGGCCGCACGAAGAGCCAGAACTCGGTGCTGCGCACCGGGCAGGGGGAATCCTTCCCGGGGCTTCCCCTGGTGATTCTGATCAATGGACGCAGCGCGAGCGCCTCGGAGATCGTCGCCGGCGCGCTTCAGGATCACGACCGGGCCCTCGTCCTGGGGGCGACCTCGTTCGGAAAGGGGTCGGTGCAGACGCTCTACCGGCTGAGCGGGGGCGACGTTCTCAAGCTGACGACCGCGCGCTGGTACACGCCGTCGGGGCGCTCGATTCAGAAGCCCCGGGCCGGTGACGAATCGGCCTTCGAGGACATCGTGCTTACCCTGTCGGGGCAGTGGGTTCAGCGGTCGGACGGCGAGGACCGGCAGCCGTACCGGTCGCTCGGTGGGCGACGCGTCCTCGGTGGCGGCGGCATCACCCCGGATCTTCATGTCCTTCCCGATACCCTGACCGACGACGAAGAGGCGGCGGTGCTTCGCCTGGACCGGCACGCGCGCGGCTTCAGCAGCGCCCTGTTCGAGTTCGCCGTCCTCTACATTCAGGAGCGGCCGGACGGCCCTCCGGGCTCCGCGGTGGCTGACGCGGACCTCGCGCGCTTCCGGCAGCACCTTGCCGATCGGGGGATCGACGCCGAGGCTGCCACGCTTGAGCGTGCGGAACGCTATCTCCGGTTTCAGCTGGAGCGCGAGATCGCCCGCAGGCGCGCGGGCCGGGAAGGCGAGTTTCTGCGCCTGATGACCGCCGATCCGCCGCTGGCGCGCGCCGTCGAGTTGCTGGCGCGCGCGCGGTCGCAGCAGGACCTGTTCGATCTGGTGGCCGCCGATGAGTCGCTCGCGAACAGCGCCGTTCAAGCGCCAGGCGGCATCGCCGGAGACGGTTCGCCGGGCGCGGGATCCCGCTGAGGACGCGTCCGCCGGCCCCCGGACGTCGGCCGGCTCATCCTGCCATTCCATCGCCCGGAGAAACGGTGTTCCTTTCTCGTGCGAGTCGCGGACGGCGTCCGCAGCTTTCGTGAGCCGGGACATGAGCGCACTGGCGCGCCGGGCTGGCCGCGGGCCGTGCGTCCGGGTTACGCGCTCTGGTACCGTCGAGTCTGTGCATCGGGTGCATGTTGCGGTAGCCGATGCCAGCGGGCGGCTGATCGGCGGTTGTGGCGACGCGGGGCGCGTGGCGTTCTATCGGTCGGCCGCGAAGCCCTTCCAGGCGCTTCCGCTGGTGGAGGACGGCGTCCTTGAAAGGTTCGGTTTCACGGAAGAGGAGCTGGCGCTGTGTTGCGCGTCCCACAACGCCGAACCCGAACACCTGGCCCTGGCCCGAAGCATGCTGGCCAGGGCGGGACTGGACGAGCGCGCGCTGGAGTGCGGGCCGCACCCGTCTCTGCGGCCGGAACGGGCGCGCGAGCTGTGGGCACGGGGCATTCGCCTGGGCGCCGTGCACAACAACTGTTCGGGAAAACACGCGGGGATGCTCGCGCTGGCGGTGGCCAACGGCTGGCCTCCCGAGGGATACCTCGAGCCCGGCCATCCCGTGCAGCAGCGCATGCGCGCGGAGATCGCGCGCTGGACGGGGGTGGCCGCATCGGCACTCGTGACCGGCACCGACGGATGCGGCGTGGTGACCTTCGCGCTCCCGCTGGCGGACATGGCGGCGTCCTTCGCGCGTCTCACGGCGGCGGCGGATGCGGGAGAACCCGCGGCGCACATCGTGGCCGCCATGACGGGGCATCCGTTCGCGGTCGCGGGCACGGGTCGTATCTGTACGGCGGTCATGGAACGGCTGGGTGGACGGGTGTTCGTCAAGACGGGCGCCGAGGGCGTGTACTGCGGAGGCGTGCGCGGGCGCGGCCTGGGCTTCGCTCTCAAGGTGGAAGACGGGGCCCGGCGCGCGAGCGACGTTGCCCTTGTCGGGGTGCTGTCGGATCTGGGCGTGGCGGACGCGGACGACATCGCGGCGCTTGCCCGGGGGCGCGTGGAGGTGCTCAATACCCTGGGGGTGGATGTGGGACGGATCGAGAACGCGTTCCGGGTCGAGATGGATCGGTGATGGGCACGGTTGGAGATGGGGCCGTGCGCTCGCCGGCGCTCACCCCGGGGGAGCGGTCGTTGGTACGGGTTAGCGCCGCGCTGGCTTCGGGACGTGAGGACGCCCTCCGTGCCGCGCTGGCGGAGGCGGCAGGCACCGCCGACGCGACCGAGGTGGAGGAGACGCTGTTGCAGAGCTACCTGTTCGTGGGGTATCCGGCCGCGCTGGCCGCGCTGGCCGCGTGGCGGGAGGTCGCCCCGGCACCACCCGCGGAGGCCAGCGCCGACGACTGGCCGGGTTGGGCGCGTCGGGGAGCGGCCCTCTGCCGGCGCGTCTACTCCACGCAGTACCGCGAGCTGCGTGACAGCGTCCGGAGCCTGCACCCGGACATGGAGCGGTGGATGGTGGTGGAAGGCTACGGGAAGGTTCTCGCCCGCCCCGGGCTGGCCCCGCTCGTCCGGGAGTACTGCATCGCAGCCCTGCTCGCCGTGGCCGACGCGGGTCCGCAGCTCTATTCGCACCTGCGCGGGGGGCTCAACCTGGGGGCGTCGGCGGATGCACTGGCCGAGACCCTGGCCGTGGCTGCCCGCTTCATGGACGACGCCCGAAGCGAGGCCGCGCGCGCCACATTGCGCCGGGTGCTGTCCCGCCGCGGGGAGGGGTAGCGGATGGGGGAGGGGATCTTCGTCGACCGCGCCGTCATCGAGGTGGCCGCGGGAACCGGCGGGTCGGGCGCCGAGGCATTCCGGCGCGAGAAGGGCACGCCGCGCGGCCGGTCTATTTTAAACATAAACGAGCCCACGAGACGTAGATGGATGGGGGGGTGGGGGTGGTGGGTGTTAAAAAAAA
>VXNP01000063.1 GCA_009840525.1 Gammaproteobacteria bacterium | reverse complement strand
CATGAGCCTCCGTGTCAGCGCCGGATCGAGCCGTGCCGGTAGAAGGGGGGGCGGGCCACCTCGGCGCGGACATCCGCCCGGCGGATGCGCACGGCCACCTGCGTGCCGGGGGCGGCGAGGGGGGTGGGGAGGTAGCCCATGGCGATCCCCTCTCCCAGCGACGGGCTCACCGTCCCGCTGGTGAGGGTTCCGGCGACCTCGCCCTCCGTGACGATCTCGTAGCCGGGCCGCGGGAAGCCACGTTCGAGTAGACGCAGCCCGACGAGGCGGCGCGGAACCCCCTCGGCCTTCTGGCGCACCAGCGCGTCACGCCCCGAAAAGTCGCCCTTCCCCCGCTTCACCACCCAGCCCAGCCCCGACTCGAGCGCGCTGTGCTCTTCGTCCAGATCGTTGCCGTAGAGGGCGTAGCCCATTTCGAGCCGGAGCGAGTCCCGGGCGCCAAGCCCAGTGGGTTCCAGACCGTGCCTGGCACCGGCTTCGAGCAGCGCGCGCCAGACCGCCGGCGCGTCGCCGGCCTCCAGGTACAGCTCGAAGCCGTCCTCTCCGGTATACCCGGTGCGCGCCACCATCGCCGGCACACCGGCGACCTCGCCGGTGGTGAAGCGGTAGTAGCCCACCGCTTCCAGGTCCGCTCCGGTGAGCCGGGCGAGGATGCCCGCGGCCGAAGGCCCCTGCAGCGCCAGCAGCGCGGTTCGGTCGGAAACGTCGCGCACTTCGCAGTCGAAGCCGGACGCGTGCCGCGTGACCCACGCCCAGTCCTTGTCGCGGTTGGCCGCGTTGACCACCAGCAGGTAGCGGTCCTCGAAGCGATAGACCAGCAGATCGTCCAGCACGCATCCCTTCTCGTCACAGAATGCGGAGTACTGAGCCTGCCCCACCTCCATGCGGCCCGCGTCGTTGGTGGTAAGCCACTGAACCAGGTCGAGTGCCTCGGCGCCACGCACCTCGAATTCGCCCATGTGCGAGACATCGAAGAGACCCGCGCGCTCGCGCACCGCGCTGTGCTCCGCGCGAATGCCCCGGCGATACTGGACCGGCATCTGGTATCCCGCGAAGGGCACCATCCTGCCGCCGGCCCGCAGGTGTTCCTCATGGAGCGGAGTGCGGGCGAGCACCGCGCTCATGGAGTCCCTCTCCCGGTCATTGGCTTCCACCTCCGGTCATTCATCATTGCAATCCTCTCCCAGCAGTGCGATCAAGAGGGCCTTCTGGGTGTGCAATCGGTTCTCCGCCTCCCGGAACACGCGCGAACGGGGGCCTTCCAGGACCGCCTCCGTGACCTCTTCGCCCCGGTGGGCGGGGAGGCAATGCAGGAAGATCGCCCTTTTGGAGGCCCGCGCCATCAGCGCGCGATCTACGGTATAACCCGAAAAGGCGTCCCGGCGTGCATCGGCCTCGCCTTCCTGTCCCATCGAAGCCCACACGTCGGTGGTGACCACATCGGCGCCGTCGGCGGCCTCACGCGGCGATCGGGTGAGGTGCACGGGGGCGGCCCCGCGGGCGCGCGCCACGATCCCGGGGTCCGGGTCGAAGCCCCGGGGGCACGCCAGCGCCAGCTCAAAGCCGAGAATTGACGCGGCGTTCAGCCAGGAGTTGGCCATGTTGTTTCCGTCTCCGATCCAGGCGACCCGAATTCCGTCGAACCCCGGTCCGAACTCCTCCCGAATGGTCATGAGATCGGCGAGCAGTTGACAGGGGTGAAGGAGGTCGGTGAGGCCGTTGATGACCGGAATCGGCGCCCAGCGGGCCAGCTGCTCGACCTCCTCCTGATCGAACGTCCGGATCATGATGCCGTCCACGTAGCGCCCCAGGACGCGCGCGGTGTCGGCGAGCGGCTCGTTGCGTCCGATCTGCGTGTCCACCGCGGAGAGGAAGAGCGCCTGCCCGCCCAACTGGACCATGCCCACCTCGAACGCCACCCGGGTGCGGGTGGAATTCTTGCGGAAAACCATCGCCAGTGACTTGCCCCGAAGCGGCACGCCCGGACCCTCTCCGGCCTTCAGGCGCCGAGCGTGCTCCAGCAACGACGCCAGTTCGTCGCGGGTGAAATCCCGTAGGGACAGAAAGTCCTTCTTGCGGGCTGGGGTCATGGACTCGGGGAAGGCGATTCCCGGTCGGCGGTCGAGATGAGGGTGGCCTGCTCCAGTCTGCCATTTTGGCAGACGCGCCCCCAAGCTACCAAGGTCCGAGGCGCCGGGGAAGCGGCACCCGGAGAGGACCATGGTCGTCGAGAACCAGCCGGCGTGGGCAACCCACCTGCGCCCGCGGGCGATCCTCCGCGAGCGGCCGGTCCGCCCAGGGTCACTCGGGCCGTAGCCTACAGGATATAGCGGCGCAGGTCCTCGTCCTCCGCGATCTCCTCCAGGTGCGTGCGCACGAACCCGCGGTCGACGACGAGCGGGCGTTCCATCTCCTCGCTGGGCAACTCGAAGAGCACCTCTTCCAGGAGCGTCGTCATGACGGTCTGCAGGCGGCGGGCGCCGATGTTCTCCATCCGTTCGTTCAGGCGCGCCGCGATGCGCGCGATCTCCTCGACGCCGCCGGGCGTGAACTCGGCCCGTGCACCCTCGGTCTCGATGAGCGCCTGGTACTGCACCAGCAGGGCGTTTCGCGGCTCCTGCAGGATGCGCTTGAAGTGTCCTTCGTCGAGGCTGTGCAGTTCCACGCGGATGGGAAAGCGGCCCTGCAGCTCCGGAATGAGGTCGCTGGGCTTGGAGACGTGGAAGGCGCCGGCGGCGATGAAGAGGATGTGGTCGGTTCGCACCAGCCCGTACTTGGTCTGGACGTTGCAGCCCTCCACCACCGGCAGCAGGTCACGCTGGACGCCTCCCCTGCTGACATCGGGCCCGTAGCCCCCGCGGTCGCCCGCGATCTTGTCGATCTCGTCCAGGAAGATCATCCCCATGTCTTCCGCGCGGATGAGTGCCTCGTTGACGACCTCGTCCATGTCCACGAGCCGGTCCAGTTCGTCCTGGATGAGGATGCGGCGCGCTTCCGCGACGGTCACGCTGCGCCTCTTGGTGCGCTTGGGGAGCATCTCCTGGAGCATCTCGGAGAAGTTGTATTCCATCCCCTCCATGCCGCCCATGGGCACCATCATGCCGTCGATGGCCGGAGCCTGACTGACCTCCACCTCGACTTCCCGCTCCTCGAGTTGCCCGTCCCGCAGCAGGCTGCGGAGCTTCTCGCGGGTGCGCTGCCGGCGCATGATCAGGCGCTCGTCCTCCTCGCTCAGCTCCTCGCCGGCGGCATGCTCCTGTACGCCCTGGGGACCGGCGACGAAGACCTTGGGAACGCCGTCGGTCACCACGACGGGTCCGGCCGGAGGGGTGCGCCCGTCCATCGGCGGAAGCAGAAGGTCGAGAAGCTGCTCCTCGACCCGGCGCTCGGCCTCCTCCTGGACGCTGTCCTCGCGCTCGGCGCGCACCATGTTCACCGAGGTGTCGACGAGGTCGCGGATCATCGATTCGACATCCCGGCCCACGTATCCCACCTCGGTGAACTTGGACGCCTCGACCTTGACGAAGGGCGCGCCCGTCAGCCGGGCCAGACGGCGGGCGATCTCGGTCTTTCCGACACCGGTGGTGCCCATGAGGATCAGATTGTTGGGCAGGATCTCGTCCCTCAGTTCGTCCTCGACCCGCTGCCGGCGCCAGCGATTGCGCATCGCGATGGCGACGGCGCGCTTGGCCTCCTCCTGGCCCACGATGTACTTGTCCAGCTCCGTCACGATCTGGCGTGGCGTGAGCTGCTCGAGCCAGTCGGGCACGGCGTCGGTCTCGGCCGCGGCTGCGGAAGGCGCCGTGGGCTCCGTCGTTGAAACGACCATCACAACCTCTCGGACTGGGACCCCAGGTCCAGAACCGTAATCTCTTCGTTGCTGTAGACGCAGATTTCGCCGGCGATCGCCAGGCTGGCGCGCACGATCTCCGAAGCGGAAAGCGCGGAATGCGCCCTGAGCGCGCGAGCCGCGGCCAGGGCATAAGCTCCTCCCGAGCCGATCGCCACCACCTCGTCGTCGGGTTCGAGGACGTTGCCGTCTCCTCCGATCAGGAACAGGTGTTCGGTGTCGGCCACCACCAACAGGGCATCCAGACGACGCAGCGCGCGATCCGTGCGCCAGTCCTTCGCCATTTCCACGCACGCGCGCGTCAGGTTCGAGGGGAACTGCTCCAGCTTGGCCTCCAGCGTCTCGAAGAGCGTGAACGCGTCCGCGACCGCCCCCGCAAACCCGGCGAGGAAGCGGCCGTCCTTGAGCGTACGAACCTTGCGGGCCGCAGTCTTCACGATGGTGTCCCCCATCGTGACCTGACCGTCGGCCCCCATGGCGACCTGGCCCTCCTTGCGGACCGCGAGCACGGTGGTGCCGTGGAAACTCTGCGTGGTCATGTGTTCTCGGGTCTGGTGAGGGAAGGGAATCGCGAAGCCCCATGTGCGAATGGGAGGATCAGCGAGCGAAAGATGCATCCAATCATGCAAAGAGTACACCCGGACGAGGGGCGGGTGCGGTCAGTGGCATCCGGGAATCCGCGGGAACGGGGGCCCGACGGTCAGTGCGCGGGGATCGCGACGGGTCGGGCGGCTCGGGTCCCGCCGCGTCAGGCGCGCGGGTGCGCGCCGCGGTAGATGCGCTTGAGCCGTTCCCTGGATGTGTGGGTGTAGATCTGCGTCGTGGAAAGCGAGATGTGGCCCAGCAGCTCCTTGACCGACACCAGATCGGCGCCGGAGTCGAGGAGATGGGTCGCGAAGCTGTGCCGGAGCGAGTGAACGGAAAGCCCCTCCGCCTCTGCCCCGCGCTCCAGCGCATTGCGCACGACATACTGGATGGAGCGCCGCGAGAGGCGGCGGCCGTGGCGGCTTACGATGGCGGCGCGGCGGTCGCCGTCGTTCAGCGATACCACGCGCTCGCGGTGCGGTTCGTAGCGCCTGAGCGCCCGGACCGCGGCCCCGGTCAGCGGCACGATGCGCTCCTTGCGGCCCTTCCCCATCACGCGTACGCGGTCGGAAATCAGGTCGACGCGGTCGCGGTCGAGCCCGTGGAGCTCGGCCAGGCGCACCCCGCTTCCATAGAGGATCTCCAGGATCGCCAGGTTGCGCGTGCCGAGAAAGGTGTTCTCGGACGCGCGCGCCTCTGCAACACGGAAGACGGCCTCCGCGTCGGCCTGTGACATGTGTCCGGGAAGGCGCTTGTCGGCGCGGGGCGTGCGCAGAGCGCGCGCGGGATTGCTCTCAATGTGCCCTTCGAGGTGCAGGAAGCGAAACAGCGAGCGGAGCGCCGAGAGCTTGCGTCCCGAGGTGCGCCGGGAAAGCCGGCGGCGGCGGCAGTGTCCGAGGAAGCCCCGCAGGGCGAGTCGGTCGACGTCGGTCCAGTTCCAGCCGGCATGCCCGGTGTAGTCGGCGAAGAAGCGCTCGAAGTCCCGAATGTCGCGCCGGTAGCCGGAGACCGTGTTCGGGGAGAGTTGTCGTTCGTCGGCCAGCGACCGCAGAAACTCGCCGGCCTCCGGACTCACGCTCACGCGGCCCCGCGCCTCCTCACCGCCGCCTGCGGGTCCGGACGGTTCCGGTGCGGCGGCCGCCCTTGCCGGCGGCCTTGCGCGCGGCGGCCCGGGCCAGCAGGTCAAGCGCCTCGTCGACGCCGAGGGACTCGGGACTGCGCCCCCTGGGGATGCTGGCGTTCACCTTGCCGTCCGTGACATAGGGCCCGTAGCGCCCCCTGTAGATGTTCAGGGGCTCGTCCGTCTCCGGGTGCCGGCCTGCGACCGCGAGCACGGGCCTGCGCGGCTTGACGTTCAGGAGCTGGAGCGCTTCCTCCAGCGTAATGTCGAACGCCCGCTCCACCGAGTCGAGGTTGCGGTAGGTCTTCGCCCGGTTGACATAGGGACCGTACCTGCCCAGCCCGGCCTTCACCGGCTGCCCCGTCCCGGGGTCCTCTCCCAGCATGCGGGGAAGCGACAGCAGCCGGAGGGCGAAATCCAGATCGACCTGTTCGGGTGACATGCCCTTCGGGAGGCTGGCCCGCTTCGGCTCCGCATCGTCTTCGCCCAATTGAGCATAGGGGCCGAACGGGCCTGTGCGGACATAGATGTTGAGTCCGGTTTCGTCGTCCCGTCCGAGCGGGCTCCTGCCGCGCAGCCGCAGCTCGATCAGCTCCGAGGCCTTCTCCGGAGTCAGTTCATCGATGAGGAGGTCCACCGGAAGCGTAGCCCTTGGGCTGTCCTTCTCCCTCCCCCGCTGGAGAAAGACATGCTGCTTGCCGATGCGCACGAGGAGGGGATCGCCCGTAGCCGGGTCATCGCCCACGGCCAGGGCAGGATAGTCGATGCGGGGAAGTTCTTCCTCGATCCGCATCTCCAGGCCGGGTGCGCCATCGCCGTCGCCCCGGAAGAAGTCCGAGAGGAAGCGCACGTGATCGACGGATCCGCCGGCGATGCGATCGAGGGAATCCTCCATGCCTGCCGTGAACTTGAGGTCCACGTAGTGCGGGAAGTGGTCGCGCAGCAGATGCGTGACGCACAGACCCACGTAGGTGGGCACCAGGACGCCCTTCTTGCGGATCGCGTAGTTCCGCTCGCGAAGCTTGGCGAGCGTGGGTTCGTAGGTGGAGGGTCGCCCGATGCCCTCCTCCTCGAGCTTGCGCACCAGCGTCGCCTCCGAAAAGCGCGAGCGTGGCTGCGTGTGGTTGCCCAGAGGATTGACTTCGATGATGTCGATGCGCGCAGCCGGCTCGTCCCCGGAGCGAGGCTTCAACACGGCGGGCTCATCTCCGCCCACGATCTGACCCTCCACCAGCCGGGGCAGGATGACGTCCTTGCGACTCGTGCCCCACACCCGCAGGAACCCGTCGAAACGCACCACTGTGCCGACCGACCGGAAAATGTGGCCGTGTTCGCCCGCGTCCACCCTGAACTCGATGATGGTGCGGGCGATGCGGGCGTCGGCCATCTGCGAAGCCACGGCGCGCCGCCAGATCAGCCCGTACAACTTGAGCTGGTCGGCGTCAAGTATCCCGCGGAGCGACTCGGGAGTACGGCGAATCGAAGTCGGGCGGATGGCTTCGTGCGCTTCCTGAGCGCTGCGGGAGCGGGTCGCGAACTGACGCCGCTGATGGTAGCTGGCCCCGAGGTTCTCGCGGATGAACGCGGCAGTCTCCGCCAGCGCGGCCTGGCTGAGGCTCACGGAGTCGGTGCGCATGTAGGTGATCAGGCCCTGGCGGTCGCCGCCGCCCAGATTGACCCCCTCGTAGAGCTGCTGCGCCAGCCTCATCGTCCGCCTGGGGGTCATGCGCAGCTTGGAGCTCGCCGCCTGCTGCAGGGTGGAGGTTATGAAGGGGGGCGCCGGGCGCCGCCGGGACTCCTTCTCCTCGACGCGCCCGACCCGCCAGGGACGGGTCGTCATCGTCTCCCAGGCAACGCGGGCCGCCGCAGCTTCATCCAGCACCACCACGCCGCCGGAGCGCCGCAGCGCGCCGGTCCTGGCGTCGAAGTTCTTCGCGGTGGCGACGGCCTTGCCACCGGTGCGGATCAGATCGGCTGCGAAGCCGGCTTCTTCGCCGTTCCGCTCCGCGGGCGCGGCTTCGGCGAGGGTAGCCTTCACGGCCCAGTACTCGGTGGATCCGAATCTCTGGCGCTCTTCTTCCCTCTCCACCACGAGACGCAGCGCGGCGCTCTGCACGCGGCCGGCGCTCAACCCGGCTCGCACCTTCTTCCAGAGCACGGGTGAAAGCGAGTAGCCGAACAGGCGATCAAGGACGCGGCGGGTCTCCTGTGCGCGGACCAGCTGTCCGTCGACCTGGCGCGGATTCGCGAGAGCGGCCCTGATGGCGCTCGACGTGATCTCGTGGAATGCGATGCGCTGAACCGGAATGCGCGGCTTGAGCACTTCGAGGAGGTGCCAGCTGATGGACTCGCCCTCCCGGTCCTCGTCGGTCGCCAGGATGATTTCATCCGCGCTGCGGACCTTCTTGCGAAGCGCGGTGATGTGCTTCTTCGACTCCGCTGGAATAACGTAGACCGGCTCGAAGTCGCCGTCGACGTCAACGCCCAGCCTTGCCCACGGCTGCGAGCGAAGGCCCGACGGGATCTCCTTGGCGGTGCGGGGCAGATCGCGGATGTGGCCGAAGCTCGCCGCCACTTCATAGTCCCGGCCAAGGAAGCGCTCTATGGTCTTGCCCTTCGCGGGCGATTCGACGATGACGAGCTTCATGACGGGTGGGCTGGCTCCGGGCTGGACGCTGGTTTGATCTCCTGGCGGGCGAGACGCGCGATTCGGTCCGCCAGTGCGGCTACGGAAACGTCCTCGCTGTCGAGTGTCAAGCGGGCGAGACGGTAGTACGGTTCGCGGCGGGCAAGCAAGCGCCGGGCGTGCTCGACGGGTCGGGGTACATCGAGGAGAGGTCGATCGACGCCCTGCCTGCGGGCCCGCTCGACCGCGGTCTCCGCGGTGACCTTGAGCCAGACGGACAGCGTGTCGGCGGCTACCCTCGCCATGTGGCCGGGTTGGGCGGCCCAGCCACCGCCCGACGCGAGAACGGCCCGGTCCCGGCGGAGCAGGCGGCGCGCCACCCGCGCCTCGATGGCCCTGAACTCCTTCTCGCCGCCGCGGTCGAAGATGGCTGCGATGTCATGCCCCGTCCGGCGCCGGATTTCCGCGTCGAAGTCGACGAACCGCCAGCCGAGCAGCCCCGCCAGTTCGCGACCGACGGCCGACTTGCCGCTGGCCATGAAGCCGACCAGGAGGATCCGTGAAGGAGCGGGTGGGACACTCCCGCCGCCGGCCGGGTCATCCATGGCGCTGGCGGCGGTCGCGCAGGTAGGCGGTGTAGCCCTCGTAGTTCCGGCGCATCTCGGAGAGGCTGTCGCCCCCGAACTTCTCGATGAGGGCGTCGGCCACCACGAGGGCGGCCATGGCCTCCCCCACGACCGCGGCTGCGGGCACGGAGCAGACGTCGCTCCGCTCCACGGCGGCGTCGGCCACCGACCCGTCCCGCAGGTCCACGCTGGGCAGCCGCTTGCGCAGCGTCGAGATGGGCTTCATGGCGGCGCGGATGACGAGAGGCTCGCCGGTTGTGACCCCGCCCTCCAGGCCGCCGGCCCGGTTGGAGGGGCGTGCGTACCCGCTCGGTGGCCGGTCGCCGGGGGCGGGCTGAATGTGATCGTGCACGCGCGACCCCAACCGTCGGGCACCCTCGAACCCGAGGCCCAGCTCGACCCCCTTGATGGCGTGAATCGACATCATCGCCCCCGCCAGGCGGCCATCCAGCTTGGTGTCCCAGGAGATGTAGCTCCCCAGGCCCACCGGCACATGCCGGACCACCACATCGAAGATGCCTCCGAGCGTGTCTCCTTCCTCCTTGGCACGGTCGATGGAAGCGATGACGCGGTCCGCCGCATCCGCATCCAGCATTCGCACCGGTGAGGCGTCCGCGACGGCGTTGAGGTCGGCCGGAAGCTCGCCCGGAAGATTGGCCTGGATATCCCCGATTGAGGTCACATGCGACCCCACCGTGATCCCGAACTCCCGGAGCAGGGTCCTGGCCACGGCGCCGCACGCCACCCGGGCGGCCGTCTCGCGTGCGCTCGCCCGCTCGAGAATGTCGCGGGTGTCATGCCGGTCATATTTGAGCACCCCGACCAGATCGGCGTGTCCCGGGCGCGGCAGATGCATGCGGCGCAACGCCTTGGGGTTGCCCTCGGGATCCGGCCGAGCATGGCTCATCGCCGTGGTCCAGTTCTTCCAGTCGCGGTTCCAGAGGAGCATCCCGATGGGTGAACCCAGCGTCTCACCGAGACGCACGCCGGAGATCAGCTCGATGCGGTCGGCCTCGATCTGCATGCGGCGGCCGCGGCCGTACCCGGCCATGCGGCGCTTCATGTCGGGGTCGACATCGCGCTCGGTCGAGAGCGGCATTCCTGCCGGCAGCCCTTCCAGAATCGCCAGCAGACCGCGTCCGTGGGACTCGCCGGCCGTCCGAAAGCTGATTCGCCTCATGTGGTTGAATCTCCCCGAGAGTGGTTTGGCGGAGTCATAGCCAACCCTCCCTCGGTCGTCAACCCGGCGCGTATGCCGCGACCCGGATGAGGTCGGGCCTGCGGACCCGGTCCCAACTGCAATCAGTTCTCGATGTACGGCGTCACCAGGATGACCAGATCGCGCTGGATCGTCTGCCTGCGGTCGACGCGGAAGAGGGCGCCGAGCACCGGGATCCTCATCAGCAGAGGAATGCCCGAGCGGCTCTCAATCTCCTCGGTCACCGTCAAACCGCCGATGACCACCGTCTCGCCGTCCCGCACCAGCACGCGGGAAGACGCTTCCTGCGTATGGAAGATGACTCCGGCGTCGGACGCGGCCGGGGTGAACTCCGCAAAGGAGCGTTCCGCATGCAGGTCGAGCAGGACTTGGCCTCCCTCGGTGACATGCGGGGTTACCTCGAAGACGATACCCGTCTCCTGGATTTCCACTGCGGCCGTGGGCACGACCGGAGACTGGAGTCCTCCCGCGCTTCCGGCACCCGCGTCCAGCACTCTGATTGGCGTGCGTTCGCCCACAAGGATGCGGGCGGTCTGGTTGTCCAGCACGGAGATGTACGGGGCCGCCTCCATGCGAGACAGGTTGAGCGTCTCGAGCGCTTCCAGGAAGGCGAGCAGCGTGTGCCGTCCCAACACCAGCGAGGTCAGCACGGAGAGCGCGGACCCCGAGATGCGGGTTGCTGCGTTGCCGAGTGCGGAGATGGAGCTTCCGTCCAACAACACCATGTCGCCGCTGACCGATTCGCCGGCTGCCTCGTTCCCGGGGGCCTCCGCGCCCGTCCCACCGGTGCCTTCGCCGGGATCCGCTGCACCGGATGGGAGCAACAAATGGTGGCCCCGCGAGTCCCGGAGATCATAGGCGACCCCGAGTTCCTCCAGACCCGTTCGGTTCACGAAGACGATCCGGGCGGAAATGGTGATTTGGGGAGCGCGGATGTCGAGTTCCCCGACGAGCGCTTCGACCTGGGCCAGCACTCTGGGGACATCCATCACGATGACGCTGTTGGTGGCCAGCGACAGGGATGCGCTGCCGCGGTCGCTCAGAAGCGATTGCGCGGCGGGCAGCAGGTCGGCGGCGGTCGCGTAGCTCATGTGAAAAACCCCGGTCTCGAGGGGCTCAACGTCTTCGCGCCGGTTGAGGTTCTCAATGTCGTCCACCCTGAGTATGCCGTTTTCCAGCTCGCGCGCGGCCAGCCCGTGCGAATCGAGAATGACGCGAAGGGCTTCGTCCCAGGGCTGGTCCCGGATATCGGCCGACACGATGCCGGACACGTCGGCCCCGGGGACGATGGAGATGCCCGCGAACTCCGAGAATGTGAAGAGCACATCCCGGAGGGGAGCAGAGACGAAGGTGGCGGTGATGCGCGGTTCCCCGGGAGGCAGCTCAGCAACCTGCCGTGCGAGCATTGCAGGGGTAGCCTCGCCAGCGAGATGAATATCCCCCAGGGAGCCGGGCGCACCTGGGAACGCCTTGCCGTGGACAAGGGAAACACTCATCCACGGCCACCCAAGGCACAGCCAGGCGGTCAGCATCGGTCTCATCGCCCCAATCTCCCTGGTGGCCGACTCAGGTGCAGCTCCCGCTGCTCTCCAATGCCGAACCGGCGGAGTTCGACGATCACGTACTCCGGCTCGACCCGGAGGACTCTCATTTCGCCGAGAACCACATTCTGGCGAAGGCGAAAAGTGCGTTCACCGGTGGCGGCCACGGCCGCCGGGATCGCCGTCCCGGAACTGACCAGAGCGACGCTCTCCCCGGCGTTGGGGGAATGGATGACGCCGATGAGCCGAAGGTCCTCGAACCTGGTACCCGCCGGGTTACCGGGCAGAGGCCGTTCAAACGGGTCACGCCGGTCGCCTGCCGGGTAGACGAAGACTTCGCGGTCGAGACCCGGCTCGCCCGTTTCGTCGCTCAGGTTCGCTTCGGACTGCGTCCCGGGGACGCTCTCGCCGGAGGACGCCGGAGGTCGAGCCTGCCGGATGATGGTCCGGGGGGCAAGCAACGGGGCCACCAGGGCGACCATGAGCAACAGCTTCACATTCATCGGACCACCTCCGCTGGCGTTCCGTTCGATCCGCCGGGCGCGGGCGCCGTCCCTGCTGGCGGACGCACGAATGTCTCGATGCGAAAGTGGGCGCGCACCGCCGGACCCTCCTCCACGGCCAGATTGGGGATCGAGATCATCTCCAGTTCCATCGGCGTAACGATGCGCGGCAGCGACGCGACCGCGGTCAGAAAGCGGGCCACCTCGTGGTAGCCGCCCACCACGGACATCTCGTAGGTCCGCTTCGTGTAGAACGGATTCGCCTCCTCCTCTCCGGGGCGCATGAAAGCCAGGTCTCCGAGCCCCGACCGCCGGGCCTCGGCCGCCAGTGACTCCAGAAGCGCCGGGACCTCCTCCGTGCGGGGGATCAACTGCTCGAGGCGCGCGATGTGATCCGAGTGGCGTCTCAGTCGGCTCGCAAGTTGCGCGGTCCCCTCGGGCAGCAGGTTCCGACCGCGTTCGTTTGCGGCCTCCAGTTGCTCCAGACGGCGCGTCAGCCCCTGCACCTCCCCGTCCCGGCTGCGGTGCTCACGGTAGAACAGAGCTGCGGCCAGCGTCACCAGCACCGCCGCCAGCAGCGCGGGCCGCGGACCCGGGATCGCGATCATCATGCCGGGTTCCCCACGGTCGGGCGCGGCTGGTAGGATACCTGGAGCACAAAGGCGCTGAGGACCCACTCCGCACCGTCCGGCAGTCGTTCCGCCACCTGCTCGGTACCGACCAGGCTTACGGAAGTCAGAAAGGGAGAGTCTTCCAGCCGGTTCATGAAGCGCGTCAGGGCAAAGGTGTTGGCGGTTCGTCCCTCGATCTCCACCTGGACCTTGTCGCCGCCGCCCGCTTGCGCGATACGCGTCAACCAGGTGAACTGCGGCATTGCAGCCGCCACTTCATCGAGGATGTGGGACCAGACGTACCGCCCATGGTCGAGCTCCCGGATAGCCTGCACTCGCGCGGCCACGGAATCGCGTCCGGCACGCAATTGGTCCGCAGAGGAGATCAGACCGGCCAGTGCGGCCGAGTCGCCCCTGGCTCGAGTGACTCGATCCTCCAGAAGTCGCTGCCGATCGCGGGCAACCGGATGGAGCAACGCCAGCACCAGGATGGTGGCCAGCCCGGGAACGCTCGCCGCCAGGTGCCACGGCGACGCGACTCTCAGAGGCAACGATTCCCCTGACGACCGCCGCCCGCGCGCGGCGTGGCCCGTCCCCCTGGGCATCAGGTTGATTTCGATCACCGGTCGCGACTCCGCGGGAATGAGCGCAACGCCAGGCCCACCGGCAACAACAGCATGGGCGCGACTTCTTCCAGTTCGACATCCACGCAGGCATCGGGATGGACAGGAATCCGTTCGAAGGGGTTGGCGACGTGTGTTTCGACGGAGAGGATGCGGCCCAGCGCCTCGGCCAGACCCGGGATTCGGGCACCCCCGCCGCTCAGGTAGACGCGCCCCAGACCAAGGTCGGCGGACCTCGTCTTCAGGAAGGCCGACGCCCTCCCCAGTCCCACGGCCATTTCGTCCGCGGCGGACTCGATGACCGTCTGCAGGCCGGGCGATAACCGCTGGCCGCAAATCATCGCTTCCAAAGACCGTGGCCCCAGGCCCGTTTCCCGCTGGGCGGCCTTGCACAGGGAGCGCACGCCGAAGTGGAAATCGCGGGTGACGGCGGGGATTCCTTCCTCCATAACGACCACAGTGGTCGTCCCCCAGCCTATGTCGGCGGCCATAACGACACCCTCAGCCGCTTCGGGATGGTTGTGGGTCAAGGCATTTCTCAGCGCAAAGCCATCGACGTCAAGGACTTCGACCGCGAGTCCGGCAGCGCGCACGATTTCGGTGGCCTCATGCACCAGGTCGCGCTTGGCCGCCACCAGAAGGACGTCCATGGGATCCCCGGGGGTGAGGATCTGGAAGTCCAGTTCGACGCTGGCGGTATCGAAGGGAAGATGCTGTTCGGCCTCCCAGCGGATTACCTCCCGCAACTCGGACGGCTTCATGCGCTCCAATTCGATCCGCTTGGCAATGACACCGTGACCGGCAACACCAGTCACTACTCCGCCCTGCTTCAGTCCGGAGTCCCGGAACAGTTGGACGACCGCTTCAGTCACGACAGCGCCGGCGCGTGCATCGTCGCTTCCCTCCGCCAACGCGCGCATCGCGATCCGGGAGACTTCGGGAGCGTGCCTCGCATGGCTCATCTGCACGACCTTGAGGTATCGGCTCCCGACATCGAGCCCGAGGGACACTTGCCCGCGCCTGAACCAGCCCATCGGCCTAGACGGGCTCGAGCCAGGACCCCGCCGGCAGGGCCCGCATGGTCCTTAGTCCGGGATGGCTGAGCGCGCGCAGCCCGGCGCAGGCGGACGCCTCCACTCGAGCCCGTCCTTCCAGGAGGACCCGGTCGCCTGATCGGATCCACCCGGCAACCCGGGCATCGCCGGCAAGGCGGACGGCCTCCTTCGCCAGCACCAGCCCTGCGAAGGTTGCGTTCGCCAGAAAGCTTGCGTCCCCGTCCACCACGAGCACCCCCTGTCCCTCGCCGCCGGTCACCTCCAGCGACCCGCGGACAACGACGACCGGCAGGTAGGCCCCGCAGCTTCCGGCAGGACTCAGGGGGGTGCCCCAGTTGCCCGTCGCGGTTGCGGGACATCCGCTGCCGAGATGGACGCGCGTGCTGCCACCAGCGACACCGAGCGTGATGTCCGCCACCTCCGCCAGATCCTGGAGGGAAAGGATTCCCAGATTCGGGGACGGCGGATTCAGGTCGAACGCGAGGCGCTGCCGCCGGGCCGGCTCGAGGGCGGCAGCCGGGGGCACCCAGCGCCCGCTCTCGGCTACTGCGCCATGCGGGAAGATCGAATCCGCCACCGGAAGCTGCGCGGCGCACTCGGTCGCACTCCAGGTGAACGGCGGAGCCGTGACGCGGTCACCCGCTATCAGGGCCGAATCCGCTAGCGCGATGCTGTTCCGAGCAGCGACCGCCGCCGGGAAAGCACTGAGGCGGGCGCCTGCGTCGAGCGCCCAGGTCAGCCGCCCGACCTTCACGCGGGCTGCGCCGTCCACCATGCCCTCCCCCGCAAGCAGGTGGATCTCGCGTGTAAGGCGATGCGCCGCCACGCGATAGGCACCTCGCTGCCCGTGTGCACCCTCGACCACAGTGCTGTCCCCGACAGCCCCGGCCGCGAGCAGCCCCGCCGCCGTGCCTGCCACCGCGCGCACTCCGCCCTCTGCGGCGAGCCGCGCGATCAGCAGGTCGCGTTCTGCTCGGGCAACGGTCAGTTCCTGGTGCGCCAGGTAGTGGAGGAGATGTCCGAAGGCGGTCGCGGCGAGCAGCACAATGAGGATCAACGGGATCGCGAATCCCTCGGTGCCCGCGTCTCCAGGGCCGGTGAGGTTCCTCACGGCCACATCTCCCGCGGCCACACGCGCGCCGAGTCAATTGTGGTCGCCACGGGAGCCTGGCCGAAGGCCAGCCGCAGATCGAGTCCCGCCCCGCGGCCCGACACCGCCGAGGCGACACCTGCGCCTGTTTGCAGGATCTGCGCGGTGAGCGGCTGGCGCCCCCCTCGGCCCGGACGGTAGCGGAAGGCTCCCGCGGCAACGTGGTAGCTCCCCCGTTCGAATACTCGTCCCACGACCGCCTCCGGTACGGCCGGATGCAGCTCCCAAACCTCACCGCCGGCGCCATCGCCGCATGCGCCGGCCCGAGCCCGAACGAGCTTCGCGACACGCCACACCCCATCGGCGGCGAGGACGAGCACGGAGTCCTTGGCGGGGTCGGGTCGGCGCAGACCGGTGTACCGCACCGCCCATAGGGGCTGGGAGGAGGCGGCGCAACCTACCCCCGTTCCCCGAAACGCCCTCACGGCAACGGAATCTCGGGCGCCTGTCACCCAGTCGATCCCGGCAAGCCCCGTCCTCAGCTCCTGCGCGAGCGTGTACCGCGTGATCCTTCTCGTTTCGCGCACCTGCGCGTCCCCTGTCACGCTCCCAAGGGCATGCCGAAGGGTCGTCAGCGTCTGCAGCGCCGCCGCCATGACCGCTACCAGGAGCACCATGGCGGTAAGGGCCTCCACGATCGATGATCCGTGGCGGGAAACGGCTGCCCGAGGGTGTGGCGCGCCCATGTCAGGGTGCCGGCACGATTGTCGTGACGCGCAGCAACTCCGCCCTTGTGGTGTCGTGCGCGCTGGCCCGGATGACCACCTGCAGGAGCCTCCCTCCCAGGGGCACCGGGTCGTCCCAGACGAGCGTCCCCCACGGATATTGGCGCGTCCCGCCTGCCGATGCCCCGAAGAGCCCGAGCGAGTCGCCGATTTCCCCCGCCGCCACCACCGCGGCGGACAGTTCTCCGGCGCGCCGCCAGGAATGAAGCGATGCGGTCCCGAGCGCGGCCGCGGCCAGCAGACCCGTGCACAGGAGCACGATGGCCAGCATGGCCTCTACGAGCGTGAACCCCGCGGACACGACCGCCGCAGGAGGCGCCGAACTCGACTCACTCACCGCCGGGATACCCGCCCGTACGTGGAAATCACCAGCGACGCATGTGTTGCGCCCCGCCCGAAACGAAGCGTACGGGCAGCCATCCGGCCCAGTCCGAGCGCATTGAATTCGATGGTCGCGAGCGTATCCCGCCCCGAGATGTCGAGCGAAACCCCGTAGCGGTCTCCCAGGTCGACACGCTCCCGGAACGTGCCCGCGAGGCTGCGCTCAATGTGCCCGCGGCCCGGCACGATCGTGACCTGAGAAGCGCCGGACCCCAGCGCGTCGATCCGGGCGCGGGCGAGCAGAGCCGCGCTGGCTTCGCGCGCCTGAGTCACCGCCCAGCGATCACGGTGCAGTTGCAGGGCAGGCATCCCCAGCGCGATCCCGATGCCGACGATGGCCAGCACCACCAGGCACTCGAAAAGTGTGAATCCCCCGTTCATGCCATGAAACATGGCGTGGGGGGATCCTGCCGGGGATGGCGTTCCGGGACTACCGAATGTGGAATCCGGGACTACCCGGCTCCAGGACCACTCCGGCCGCTATCGCGACCGCATGAGGATGGCCGTTACCGGAACTGCGTGGGGATGGTGAGCACCTGGCCCGGGTAGATTCGGCTGCCCCGCAGGTTGTTCGACTGCCGCAACGCAGCGATCGTCGTTCCGTGCGCGCGCGCGATGTCCCAGAGGGAATCCCCCCGCTGCACCCGGTAACTCAGGTGCATGGCCTGTACGCCGACTCCGCCACCCGCCGGGATCGTCAGAACCTGACCCGGATAGATCCGGCTGCCCAGAAGGTTGTTCGACTGCTGGATCGCCCCGATCGTCGTCCCGTACGCGCGCGCAATGTCCCACAGTGCGTCTCCGGATCGCACGCGATACGATCGGCTGCCCGCAGACACGGCCACGACGTCCTCCGCCGACCCGGCCTCCGCCGCATCCGACGCGGCCGTCACCCGGGTCTCCGTCGCCTGGACGGCTCCCGTTCTCAGGCCATCCACGTAGCGGGTGTATGGGTCGGGGTACAGTGCGATGTGGTAGTGGGGGGGTCGGGACTCGCGCGTGGCCTCCAGAACACCGTTCGCTTCCAGGGAGAGCAGGACATCCTCCAGCCATGCGCGGCAGGGACGATGGTTCGACCGGCGCAGGTCGACGGCCATGCCGGTGGGATGAACCGAGCGGCTGGAGGCGTTGGGGGGCTGCCGGTTGAGCGCGCGCGTCAGGCTGGTGACGACCATGACCTCCCCGCAGGCCCTGCGATACTGCCCCGCCAGCCTTTCGACAAAGGTGCGAACCTGGGGGCGGGCGTACGAGAAGCTGACTTCGTCATCGATGTCATAGTCCCGGTTGCCGTACAGCGGCACCAGGTAGCCCAGCTCGACAAACCGCTGCACATGCGCGGCGTCCCGCAGGTAGGTGAAGTCGTGGGCCCGCGCCTGCGCGTTCTGGGCGGTCAGTGAGCGGGACGACCCGCGGAGGCTCTGCGCTGCGGATGAGGAGGGCGCGAGGCCCGCGGCCAGCAGTGCGCCGCAGACCAGGACTCCTGCCCGAATGCCGTGTCGTCCCATCGTCTCCCATCCAGATCCAGGCTGTAGCGGGAGGGTGACCGGATCGCCCCACTCCGACCATCTCCAAACTTCATTTGTTTAGAGCGCGCAGGGTGTATTCTATACGCCGATTCTCCCCCGTCCGCAAGGGTTTACAACGACATGGCGGGCCCGGAACCGGAAGCATGGGGCCGTGTCCACTGCCAGCCGGGACGATACCTTCCGAGCGAAGTGCGGGGCCAGCGGCGCCGGTGCGGACGCGGAATCCCGCGATGCCTGGCGGGCAGTCCTATCCGGCGGAGGCGAAGTTGGCGGCCACGACGTCCCAGTTGACCGTGCTCCACCACGCGGTGAGATAGTCGGGCCGGCGATTCTGATAGCGCAGATAGTACGCGTGCTCCCACACGTCCACGCCCAGGATCGGGGTCTGGCCGTCCATGAGCGGGCTGTCCTGGTTCGCCGTGGAGCGCACCGCAAGGCCGGAATCGGTGGCGACCACCCAGCCCCAGCCGGAGCCGAAGCGGGTGATGGCCGCGGTGTTGACCCGGCTCTTCAGCTCGTCGACAGAGCCGAAGGCAGCCTCGATCGCGGAGGCCAGATCACCACTTGGGGCGTCCGCGCCGCCGGGCGTCATCAGGTCCCAGAAAAGCGCGTGATTGACGTATCCGCCGCCGTTGTTGCGCACGGCGCCGCGAACGGCCTCGGGGACGTCGCCCATGTTGCCGAGCAGGTCGTCCACGCTGCGGTCCTGGAGGCCGGGATGCGACTTAAGCGCCGCATTGAGATTGGCGGTATAGGCTGCGTGGTGCTTCGAGTGGTGTATCTCCATCGTGCGCGCGTCGATATGCGGCTCGAGCGCATCGTAGTCGTAACCGAGGTCCGGAAGCTCGTGGGGATAGGCCATGGTCGCAGGCTCCGCTGTATGAAGGGGACGTTCTCCCGGGCACCTCACCGGCGCAAGGCGTGGTATGTCGGGGAATCGGCATCGTATCTTACAGGCAAGTGCCCCGGAGTTCCACCACTGGCCGCGGAAGAACCTGGACGCTGAAGATGAACCCGCCGCGCATTCTTCTGGTCGACTGCGACAGCTTCTTCGTGCAAGTGGCGCGCATCGAGGATCCCGATGGCGCGGGACGTCGGCGACTGCTGATCGTCGGGGGGACGCCGGAGGGTCGGGGCGTGGTCGCGTCGGCCTCCTACGAGGCGCGCAAACACGGCGTCCGCTCGGCGATGCCCACCGCGCAGGCGCTCCGCCTGTGTCCCGGAGCCGCGGTGGTTCCCGTGCCGAGGGCTGCGTGCGTGCGGCGCAGCCGGGAAGTTCGGCGCGCGCTGGAAGAGTTGTCGCCCGTGGTCAGACCGGCTTCGATCGACGAATTCTACCTGGACCTCTCGGGGACGGAGAGGATGCTGGCCGGCGAGTCCTTCGAAGGCACCGCCCGGCGCATCCGCGACACCGTGTTGGCGCGCACCGGCATTTCGGTTTCCGCAGGAGGCGGCACCCGGCGCCTCATCGCCAAGCTCGCCACCGGACTCGCCAAGCCGGCGGGCGTCTGCATCGTGCCCCCGGGAGAGGAATCGGAGTTCATGCAGCGGTTCGACCTCGAGGACATTCCGGGGATCGGTCCCGCGTTCCGCGCGGCGCTCGAGCGCCGGTCGCTACGGTCCGTCGCCGACGTGCTGCGGGTCCAGCCGGAGTGGCTCGAGCGCTGGTTCGGGGCCCGGCGCGCCCGCTGGCTGCACGACCGGGTGCGGGGACTGGACGGCGAGGGAACGCTCCCGGTGCGAGAGCGGAAGTCGGTGAGCGTGGAGCGGACGTTTGCCGCCGACCTCTCGGACGACGATGAACTGGACGGGGTGCTGTCGCGACAGGTGAACTCGGTCGCGCGGCGCGTTCGCCGACTCGGTGGGGGAGCGCGCACGATCACCGTCAAGATCCGGGACCGGGATTTCGCGACCCGCCAGTGCAGCCGCACCCTGCCCCGGCCTGTCGAATCGGACCAGGCCATCCTTCGGGTGGCGCGCGAGCTTCTTGCCGAACTCCGGTCGCGGCGCCGAACTCCCGCGCGCCTCCTCGGCGTCGCCGCCAGCGGTTTCTCGAGCGAAGGAAAACGCGCGCAACTCGCCTTGCTTCCCGAAGCCGACGATCCGGATCCGGACCGCGCCCGCCGCATCTCCCAGGTGATGGACATCGCCCGAAACCGGTTCGGCGATGGCGCCCTCGGTCCGGGACGCAGCCTCGGTTCCCGGGAGTAACTCCGCCGATCCCCCGTCTGTTTCCCTATTCGCGGGATGCTACCGACCGCCGCAGCCAGGGTTTGCGCGCAAAGTAGCCGTTGGCCTCCTCGGCCACCTTGGGCGCAAGCATGAAGAGCGCAATCAGGTTGGGGACGATGACGATGGCCAGGAAGATGTCGCCCAGGTTCCAGATCACCGTCAGGGGCAGCACCGCGCCGACGAAATGCATGATGACGAAGACCAGCTTGTACGGCAGGACGGCGTTCGCCCCCAGCAGGTAGTACGCACAGCGGTCGCCATAGTAGCTCCACGCGATCGCCGTCGATATCGCAAACAGGAGCACCGAGAAAACAACGATCATGTGGCCCCAGTCGCCCAGCGCGCTCAATCCTCGGCGGAAGCCTTCCATGGTCAGGGGCGCACCGCTCTCGAAGGCTTCGCCGTGGAGGGACTCGTAGGTCTGGCCGTCGTCTGTCCGGGCAAGGCCTTCGTCCGGCAGGACGGCTCCGGTGAAGGGTGTGGTATGCGCTTCGTCCACATACAGCATGTCGACGTATGCGTCGTGCCACGCGATGTGCACGCCGCCCGGATCCGCGGGGACTCCGTTCTCGAAGCGGATTTCGGCCGGAGCGTCCGCGCGCTCGTTGTTGCCCATGGCATCCACGGTGACATACCCCAGATCGCCGCCCCCCAGGGTGACTTCCGTGGGGATACGGGCGTTCCATACGCCGGTGGTGATGATCACGAGTCCCGTCATCGAGCAGATCACGATCGTGTCGATGAAGGGCTCGAGCAGCGCGACGACGCCCTCCGACACCGGCTCGTCGGTCTTGGCCGCGGCGTGCGCGATGGGTGCTGAGCCCTGGCCCGCCTCGTTGGAGAAGAGGCCGCGGCGGACACCCCACATCAGCGTCACGAGGAAGGCGCCCACGCCGGTCCCGGCCACGCCCGCGGTGGGATTGAAGGCCTCGCGGAAGATGAGACCGAGTGCGGGAACGATGTCGGCCGCGTTGAAGAGCAGGATGACCAGCGCGCCCAGGCAATAGACCGCGGCCATGACCGGCGCCAGGATTCCGGTAACCCGTCCGATCCGGGTAATCCCTCCAAGGATGACCAGTGCGACCACTCCGGAGGTAACCAGACCGCTCACCGTGGCAGGGATGCCGAAGATGGTGCGCATCGAATCGGAGACCGTGTTGGCCTGAATTGCGTTGCCGGTGAGGAAGGCGGTCAGCCCCAGCATGATGGCGAAGAATACGGCCATCCACTTCCAGCGCGCTCCCAGTCCGCGCTCGATGTAGTACATCGGACCGCCGCTTACCGTCCCCTCCCACTTGTGAGCGTCGTGGTCGGGCTTTTCGACCTGCCGGTACTTCTGGGCGAGCGTGACCTCGGTGAACTTGGTGGCCATGCCGAGCGCGGCCGTGACCCACATCCAGAAAAGCGCACCCGGGCCTCCCCAGTGAATCGCGATCGCCACGCCGGCGATGTTGCCGATGCCGACGGTTGCGGACAGCGCCGTGGTCAACGCCTGGAAATGCGAGACGTCACCCGGTTCGTCAGGATCGTCGTATTTGCCCGAGGTGACGGCGAACCCGTGGCCCAGCCTGCGCACCTGCACGAATCCGAGGCGCAGGGTGAGGAAGACGCCCACGCCCAGGAGCAGGATCACCATGAAGGGAACCGTCTCGTCCCCGACGGAGATGCCCAGCTCCACGATGTAGCGGTTCCCCAGGTCGGATAGTGTCTGAAAGAATTCCACGGAGGCTCCTCGGCTGCGGGGCGAATCGGGTGTCGGAATCGGGAAGGATGCCCCGCGAGCGGACCGTGGTCAACATGGGCCGATCCCGGGATGGGCGGAGTGGCGTGCGTCGCGTCGCGCGGGGAACCGCGCGGAGGACATGCCGAAAGACGCTCGGTGGATCTGGGCGACCCAGGTCAAGGCAACGGCCGCGCGAGCGCTTCCCCGAGGCGGATTTCCCGCCCGGCGGTCAGGCCGGGCACCCATTCATGGCTGTCGCGCTCGAGCAGCATGACCACGCACGACCCCAGATGAAAGGCCATGATCTCCTGACCGCGCGCAATGGTGAGCGGGGGCTGGTAGGTCCGGTGGCGCTCGGACGGCGGGCGGCGGTTGGTCACCCAGCCCCCCTCCCCCCCGCCCCACGCCGGATCGAACGCGGTGGAGATGCGCCCGACGTTGTACGCCCCGACCGCCACCAGCGCGACCCGCCCAGCACCCCCTGCGATCGAGCAGACGACGCGTTCGTTCGTCGCGAGCAGATCCGGTATCTCGGCGACCGCGGCGGCGTTCACCGGGAAGAGCCCCCCCGGGACGTATGACGCCGAGCGGAGCCGACCCGCGACCGGGGCGTGGATGCGATGGTAGTGCCTGGGCGCGAGGTAGATGGTCGCATACAGCCCGCCATGGAAGCGGGCCGCGGCATCCTCGCCGGCCAGCAGGGCGGCCGCGGTGTAGCGGCGTCCCTTCGCCTGCACGAGCTGTCCGTCCTCCACCGTGCCGAGCCGGGTGAGCACGCCGTCCACCGGCGACGTCGCCAGCGAAGCATCCGACGGCCACTGCCGGGCGCCGGACGCGAGCCGCCGCACGAAGAACGCATTCAGGCTGGCGTAGTCGGCAGGCGCCTGCCTGGCTTCGTCCATCCGTGCGCCAACCATGCGCGCGAAGCCTCCGATCAGGGTCGCCCGCAGTGGGCGGGGGATTCCGGCGTCCGCAAGCCGGCCGAAACCGCGGCTGGCGACCGCCCTCGGAAGCCGCGACAGGAGCGCGAGCAGGAGGCGCCCGCCCCACGAGGCCCGTGGCCGTCCTTCCCGTGCTGAGTTCTCCACTCGCCCCCTTCACCCCACGACGTTGATCATGTCGAAGATGGGAAGGTACATGGACACGATCATTCCACCCACCACGACGCCCAGGACGGTGACCATCGCCGGCTCGAACGCCGCCAGCAGAGCCTCTATCGAGCGCCCGGTCTCATCGTCATAGAAGTCGGCGATCTTCGCCAGCATCTCGTCCAGACCGCCGGTCTGCTCGCCGACGTGGATCATCTGCAGCACCATGGGCGGGAAGATCCCGGATGCCCGGAGAGGCTCGGCGATGGTGTTCCCCCCCGCGATCGATCTCCGGGAGTTCATGACTGCGTCGTGCACCACGCGGTTGCCCGTGCTCGCGGCGGTGATTTCCAGCGCCTCCAGAATCGCCACGCCGGAGGCCACCAGGGTGCCCAGCGTGCGGGCGAATCGGACCATCGCCATCTTCAGACACAGCGGGCCGACCACCGGGGAAGCCAGCAGCAGGCGGTCCAGAACCAGGCGGCCGCGAGGTGTGGCGCGGGCGCGCCTTAGCCCGACCCACGCACCCGCGGCGAAGAGAGGGGGAAGCCACCAGAATGCCCGCAGGCTCTCCGAAAGACCGATGACCATCCGCGTGGGCAGCGGCAAGGGCAGATCCGACGCCGCGAACATCTCCTGGAAGGTCGGGATCACGAATTCGAGCAGGACCAGCAGGGCACAGGCGGCCACCACCACCACCACTGCCGGGTAGATCAGGGCGCCCCGCACCTTCCGCGAGAGGCGGTCGGTCCTTTCGAGCGAGTCGGCCAGGCGCGCCAGCACCGTATCCAGCACGCCCCCCGCCTCCCCTGCGGCGACCATGCTGACGAACAGTTGATTGAATACCGCCGGATGCTCACCGAGCGCTCCCGCAAGGGTCCGGCCCGCCTCGATGTCGTGACGCACGTCGCCCACCACGGCCGCCAGCCTCGCGTTGCCGGCCTGCTCCGCGAGCACCCCCAGGCTGGGCGCCAGGGGCAGGCCGGACTGGATCATGGTGGCGAACTGGCGCGCGAAGACCGCGATGTCGCGCGACGGCACGCGGTCTCGGAACGGTGAACGCATCCGCCGCCACACCGCCCCGGCACCCGGGCGCCGTTGCGACCGGGAGATCGCTCGGGATCTGCCTGCCCGCTCAAACGCCGGGAGTTTTCCCACGGACCGCTAGGAGCGCCGCGGGTCGCCGAGCGACCGGAGCAGCTCCGCGGGATCGGGGGAAACCCGCATCGCGGCCTCCGTGGACACCTCTCCGCGCATGCGGAGCTGGCGCAGTGCATCGTTCATGGTCTGCATGCCGTGCTTTCTCCCCGCCTGCATCATCGAGGGAATCTGGTGAACCTTGCGGTCGCGGATGGCGGCGCGCACCGCCGGTGTGCAGATGAGCACCTCGCACGCCGCAACCCGCCCACGCCCACGCGCCCGCTGCAGCAGGTTCTGGGTCACCACCCCCTCCAGCACCAGGGCCAGTTGGGCACGAACTTGCGCCTGCCGTCCCGACTCGAAGACATCGATGATGCGGTGGACCGAGGCCGCGGCCGCATTGGTGTGCAGCGTCGCGAGCACCAAGTGCCCGGTTTCCGCAATGGTCAGCACCGCCGCAATGGTTTCGGGATCCCGCATCTCGCCGATGAGGATGACATCCGGGTCCTGCCGGGTCGCCGACTTCAGGGCAGCCGCGAAGCTCATCGTGTCGGAACCCACCTCGCGCTGGCTTACGACGCAGCCCCTGGACGGATGAACGAACTCCACGGGGTCTTCGATGGTGACGATATGGCCCTTCCGGGTCTCGTTGATCCGGCTCAGCATGGCGGCCAGGGTCGTCGACTTCCCGGAACCGGTAGGCCCGGTGACCAGCACGAGGCCGTGGGGTCGCTCAACCAGGCGGCGCACCACGCCCGGAAGACGAAGGTCCTCCAACCGGGGGATCTCGTGGGGGATTCTGCGCAAGGCCATGGCCGGCTGTCCCCGCTGGCGGTGGCAACTGCAGCGAAAGCGCGCGATGCCCGCCAGATCGAATGCGAAATCGATCTCGCCCCCCGCTGCAAGCTGCTCTCTCCGAGCCCGGGTGAGCACCGAATCCACGAGCTCCGCCGCCTCTTGCGGAGCAAGCGCGCCGCCGCGGCGTGCGTCGGCAAGCTCGCCATCGATGCGAAGCCTGGGCGGGATTCCGGCCGTGACGTGCAGGTCGGAAGCGTCCCTTTCCACCATCTCCTCCAGCAGCGCACGCAGCGCGGGCGGGAATCCGTGCCTGTCCTCAACCGGGCCCGATGCGGGGTTCGGGAAGGCCGCGGTCGTGTCGGTCATTGTCGCACGAAGAAGCGGTCGCGCATGGACTGGAGCGTCGCCGGCCCGATCCCGCGCACCTCGATCAGGTCTTCCACCCGCCCGAAACCACCCACTTCGTCCCGGCGCGCGATGATCCGCGCCGCGAGCGCGGGACCGATGCCACGCACCTGCTCGAGCTCCTCGGAGGTGGCACGGTTGAGGTCGATGGCGGGCGCCACCTTATGGTTCGCGGACGAAGCGGCGTTCCGGGCCGGTCGCGGCGTTGCCGTGACCGCCTCGCGCACGGGCCGTCCTCCGCCGCCCGCGTCGAGGGTCAGGTGCGGCGCGAGCCGCTCGATCGTCGCCGGCCCGATCCCGCGCACCCGCATGAGCGCCTCGACATCCTCGAAGCGACCGTCCGCAATCCGTGATTCGACGATGGCCCGGGCCGCCGCCGGCCCGATGCCGGGCAGTCGGTCGAGCTCCTCCTCGCCCGCCATGTTCGGGTCCAGACGCTCACCCGGGGCAAGCGGGGCCGACCGCCGCTCCTGCTCGTCGACCATCTCCCGCGAATCCGCGGCCAGCGCGTTGGCCGAAACGGTGTCGGCCTCGAGGGCGAGGGGAGGCCGCACCGCTTCCAGCCCCGCCCGCGCGGCGCCCGCCAGAAAGAGGACGCCGGCCGTGATCGCCAGGGTGCGTGATTCGTCGCGTGTCATGACACGACGATCATTCCACGGCGGGGGCGAAGGAATGGCGGTTTGGGACCTTCTGCCCTCGAGCGCGCGTCACTCGCTCGGGCAGCGGATCGCCGAATGCAGCCGCAAGCCCGCTCCGGCCATCCTCAGGGAAGTCCCGCGAAGGCTCCCGCGTTGTACACGAACTGGCCCCAGAAGCCGATCTGGAACTGGGTCGAACCCAGCCGCTGGCCGATGTTCGACTGGCGATTGGTGTAGCTGGCCTGAAAGCCGACCTGCAGCTCGGAAACGACCGTGTCCAGCGTGAGGTTGAAGGTTGCGTTGCTCTGGTCCACGAAGGGCACGCACTCGTCGTTGCCGGAGGTGATGCGACAGTCGCTCTGTCCCGCCTGATTGTAGCGCAGCGACGCCTGGATCGGCCGTTCCAGCCGCGCTCCCAGCTCTCCCGGGGGCGTGAAGCTGCCGCTCATGGTGAAGACGTGGGTGTTTCGGCGGCGGCGGGTGTCGCCGGTGGGATCGGTGCCCTCGCCGCGGGTCATGGTGGTCCGGTAGCTGGCCGAAAAGCCGCCTCCCCAGCGCACCGACACGTCGAGCGGGATGGTTGCGTCCTCCTGCAGCCTTTGCTGCTGGGTTCCCGTGCCGAAGGAGAGTCGGCGGGTGTCGACGCGGTATCCCGAGTTCACCGTGAGCCGCTCGACCACCGGTTGCATGAAGGACGGCAATGGAATCGACGACGCCCTCAGTACGATGTTGGGCCAGCTGCGGGTATTCGCTGCGCGGTCGCTGCGCGTGTCGAAGGTGGCGATGTCGGTGACCGAATAGTCCACGCTCGCGGTGATTCCCGGCAGGAGCGTGACCCCCGAACCCGTGGCCCAGCCGTTTCGGTCCACGAGCGTGGCCGCGGTGGCCCCGTCCACCACCCGGAAGCCGTCGAGGTCGCTCAGCCCGAACTGATACCGCACATCCGGGTCCAGCACCTTGCGGTTGAAGCGCGAGGTAAGGCCGTCCTGCCAGTTGACCGAGATGGGCGAGAGCGCGCCGGCGAGACGGCGCATCGTCCCCTGGGGCGGAGCGTCGGACACGCCCGGCCTGGGGGGGCCGCCCCGGGCGAGCGTCCCCGGGTCGAAGATGACGGAAGCGCTCGCGCTCCGCTGTCCGCCCACGTTGCGCTGGAGGTCGCGCAGCGTGTCGGCCTCCACCACCTGGCGCCGCACGAGGGTGGCGTTGCGGTCGGAGCTGTAGGTGGTCGTCCAGGTCAGCGTCCACTGCAGCCAGTCCGCGGGCCGGGGTCCCCAGCGCATGTTGGTGCGCAGCCGGCGATTCGTCTCCCAGCCCAGATCGACGCCCCCCGGCGACCACCGCTCCCGCGTCAGCAGCGGCCTTACCGCCGGATCCCGTACCGCGAGTTCCGGCGCCAGCAGATCGCGGGTGGAAGTGAAGTCGGTGGTCGCGGTCACGGACTGAAAGGGCCGGAAGATGATGCGCGCATCCGTATCCACGCCTCTCCGGGGAGACCGGGTGCGGGTCGCGGTGGAGTCGCCGGGCAGGCGCAGGATCTGCTCGTAGCGATAGGTCTGGTTGCGCTGGTTGGCGTAGGATGCCCCGAACCCGATCCGCTCCGGGCTCCAGCGCAGGCGGCTCGCCAGCACCCGCTCCTCCAGCGATTCCGGAAGCAGGGCACGCACCACACCACCCAGGAATCCAGGAACCACCGGCAGGGTGCGCGGCTCCAGCGCCCGGTCGTAGCCCACCCGCGCGTCCACCACGCGCGAATCCGAGTCCGAGGTTGCGGTCGCCGACTGCGACGATGAATAGCCGGCGCGCGCGCTCAGCCCGTCGAGGAAGATGGCCGCCAGCGGGTTGCTGGAAGGCGTCCGCTTGCGGAACGACAGCCCGACGCGGGTTCGATCGAAGGCGACCTTGCGCAGCCCTTCGAGCCGGTCGGCGCGGATATCGCTCCTCAGCAGGAAGGTGGGATCCTGGCCGGAGGTGGTATGCGAAACGGTCAGCGGCAGCTCGATGCCCCAGGAGGCGGGGGTGAAACGGCTCAGCTGCAGCGTCGAGTTCGCCGTCAACTGCTGGTCGCGCTGGTAGCTGGGATCGCCTTCCAACTGACGGAACAGGGCGCCCCGGTCAGAGACCGAGATGCGCGTGGTCATGAAGTCGGACGCGTTCAAGTCCACGTTCAGGTGGCTGGCAAGTCCGCGGTCGGTGACGGCCCTGGAGAGACGGAAATCATTGATCCACACCTCGCCGTCGTCGGGGAAGTCGCCCTCGTTCCAGACGCCCAGCGAAAGCTCGCGCACCTGCGAGAGATTGGGGGCGCGCGCCCGGTCCTGAAGCACCACCGCGTAGGTCGAGTCGGCGCTCCATACCACCAGAGCCGGCGCGCCCGCGGTCGGCGGATCCTCGATGAGCCGCTGCTCGGCCTCGCTGCGCAATTCGAGCCAGCGGTCGAAGTCCACCAGAACCTCCGGAAGCCAGTCCTCGGCCCGGGTCCCGTCGGGATCCACAGCCGGTTCCAGCGGCGTGCGGTAGAGATAGAAGTTGTCCTCGTCGCTCCCGACCTTCAGAAAGAAATAGGTGGGACGGTCCATCCCCCAGTCGCCTCGGCGCGCCAGTGCCCAGATGCGCGCCTGCCTGTAGGTGAGGAAGTTCCTGGGACGCTGGGGAAAGCGGTGATAGACCTCCGCCCTCTCCCCGGGGGGAAGCCCCCTGTAGGTGATGCCAAGCGCCTTCTCGCTGAACTCCACGCCCTGCGCCCCCAGGGCGCTGACGGGATCGTCGAGCTGTTCCACCACGCCGGGCGGCGGATGGTAGGCGGCGCCCACCTCCACCGCGCCCACCGGGCTCACCTCAATGGCGCCCCCGGTCCCCGGGTCATCGCCGGTCATTCCGGTGAGCACCCCCTCGCCCGCCCGCTTCACCCAGCGCGAGCCCACCAGGCGCATCCGCGCCAGCACGGCCGCTCCCTCGCCGTTGCCGGTGATCGTGAGACGCAGGTGCTTGACGGCTCGAAAATCGCCGTCGGTGAAGACCCCGCCCGGATTGATCGCCTGCGGCCCGCGCAGCGGAATCCGGTAGAGGCGGAATTGGGTTCCGGTCTCGATGGTGTCGCGCACCAGGTAGGGGGAGGATCCGTCGAGCTCCACCAGGTAGCGCATGTAGCGCTCGTCGATGTCCAGATTGCCGTCCCCGTCCAGGTCTTCCGAGTCCGGACGTCCGTTGCCCCGGGTGCAGTTGACCCTGGGGTCGCCGATGCGGTAGACCACCGCCCGGGTCGCCAGGCACGCCTCGTCCCACAGCCCGCGCTGGTCGAGCTCGTCGTTCCATATCTCGCCCTGGCGCGGGTCGGCTTCCTGGTCCAGCGCACCGAGTCCCCACGTGTTTCCGCCCTCGCGGGTCCCTCCTGTGAGCCCGCTCGCGTCCACGAACAGCGCATCCTCGCTCACCGTCCCCAGGTCGAAGACAAGGGTGAGCTCCTCGCCCCCCGCGATGTACAGATCCAGAAACTCGGTCCGGGTCAGGTCGAGGCCGGTGCTCGCGAGATTGGCGGTGATCGAGCGCCAGCGCCTGCGGTCGAAGCGTCCCCCCGTGGCGCCATCGCCGACCCCGAACGTGAGCAGCAGCCCCGGCTCGCGGAACTCGTTGCCCGCAAAGTTGATCTGTCGGTCGATGTCGTTGCGGGGGAGAAAGCCCTCGAAGACGCCCGTGCTGTCCCCGCTCGCCCCTTCGGTGATCCAGGTATGCTGCCACTGCAAGGAGGCGATGTCGCCCGCGCCGAGCTCCGGCGGAAGGGCCTCGAGCGCGCCGTCGCGGAACTGCGGAGCGCTCCCCAGCCGCCAGCCCGTGCTCAGGCTGGAGAGCGGCAGGTCGCTCGTGGAGTCGAAGTCGTGCAGGTAGACGTCGCCCGCGGTGTTCGGGCTCGGCAGGGAGAGCGCCATCTCCCCGTTCACGCTCAGCCGCGAGACTCCGGAGTGCGCCAGCCCCGGGATCCGGTCCAGCGCCCGGTCCAGTGCCGGCAGCTCCAGGTCCAGGCGTCCGTTCAGGCCCCCCAGAACGATCGAAGCCGGCTCGACGCCAAGCTGGGGCCGGCGCAGAAGCCCCGTCTCGCGCTGGTACAGTCCCAGGAAGTTCAGCTCGCCCGCATCCCCGAGGGCGGTGCTGGCGTTCATGCCGAAGACCGAGGTCGGAGCAATCTGAAAGAGCGCCTGTTGCTCCCAGGTGGCACGCAGGTCCCCCTGCGGGTCGCTGGCGAAGAGGGTCTCCGCGTCGAGCAGCTGTACCTGCCCCATGTCGTAGTCGATGACATAGTCGTCGCGTGCTACCAGCGCGCGGTCTCCGAAGAAGAGCCGCTCGCTGCCGTCGCGGATGCCGAGCGCACCCAGCGAAAAGGACGAGATGAGTCCCTCGCTGCGCACGCGGAAGGGAATGGTGAGCCAGTAGAGCCCGGCGTTCTCACGCTCGTAGGGATCGACTGCGTCGTAGATTTCCGGGTTGGCGTCCCCCGCAAGGATCTCGGAGGTCTCCTCGGCGGAGAGCCCCAGCGAGTAGATCGGCGGTGGCTCGGCGAAGGGCCTTAGGGTCGGGAAGATGATGAAGGTGCCGGAAACCGCCGGCTGTTCCTCGAAGTCGTCGGCGGCGGGCTTGTAGACGTAGGCACGGTCGATGACATCGACGGGAGATTCTTCGTCGAGCCCGAGCAGCTTCAGGTAGGTGATATCCTCTCCGGCGAGGCCGCGGGTGAAAGTCCTCCCGGCGCTCAGCTCGCCGACGGAAATATCGAGCGAGACTGAAGGGATCTCCACGTCGTTCGAGCCCGACACCCGGTAGACCTGGTGCATCTCGAGGTCCCAGGTGGGCCGGCCCGGCTGGTGGTTGGGCTCCGAGGCGCGCAGCAGCGAGAGGCGCGGCCTGCCGCCCTCGTTGTGAATGCGTTCCGGGTTGTAGTCGCCGATGGTGTCGCCGGCCGCGGTGACATAGGTGACCGCCAGCATCTCGTCGCGGCGCAGCGGGCTGCGGAGCGCGATCCACAGGCCGCTCGGATGGACGAAATAGTCGACGCCCGCCTGCAGGTAGCGGAACCACCCGGATTCCGTCACCGTGTCGTCCCCGAGCGTGGCCGAGGCATCGGCCTGGATGTAGCCCTCCACCTGCTGGCGGGTGACGGGGTCGTTCTCGAAGCGGTAGAGCTGAATCGGTTCCGCCCCGGGGATGGCGGAGGAGGGCACCGTGCTGGGGTCCGCCCCCAGGACATCGATGTGCGGGTAGTCGAAGAGGTTGCGCGGGTCGGCGAGGAAGAAGAACTGGCCGCGCACGTAGTCCGCGTTGTCGACCACGATGGTGTCTTCCTGGACGAAGGCGCGGTCGGTGCCCGCCCCCGCCAGGCGGAACTCCCGCGAGGACAGGTCGCCCCGCTGTTGCGCGAACACGGTCTCGAAGTCGACCGGGCCCAGCTGGCCGGTGGCGCGCAGCCCGAAGTTGCCGGCCGGAATGCCCTCGGTGAGGAAGCGCGAATCGGGCAGCCCGAAGGTCACGTCCCCGACCTCGACGCCCTGGAGAATCTCGTCCTCCACGCCCTGATAGAAGACGTTGATGTTGTTGGTGGCCGAGAACTCGCGGGTCTGGTCGTAGTCGACGTTCACCACGATCCGCTCCGAGATGGTGCCGCCCATCTGGACGCCGAACTGGAGCTCGGGCACGAGCCGCGGCAGGAGTCCCGGCTGGCATCCCAACTGGATGCCGGCGTCGCAGGGACGGAAGCGGGTCCAGTCGCCCCCGAACTCGCCCCTGCCCAGGATGCGCACGTCCAGATCCTGGAACTCGATCGGCCCGGCCCCGGGGATGACGGCGGCCTCCGGCTCGGGAGGGAGCTCCGGGAGGAATCCCACCGGGCCGGCATCCGCCGGGTCCGCTTCCGGGGAGGGGCGCGTGATGCGGCCCGCGAGCTCTGTGCCCGGCCGCAGGAGGGATGCGCCGGCGGGGCCCGGAGGCCCGAGCACGGCGGACCGGAACCATGGCGAGCCGGCGCCCGGCACAGGATCGAACGCGACCGGGAAGAGCAGCGGGACGCGCGCCAGCCCGAGGGAAACCAGCACCGGCGGGGGGAGGGGCGTGGAGGCAAGCTGGGGCGGCGGCGGAAAGAGCCCCCGCCAGTCGACGGCGCCCCGGCCGGGAGTGGCCTGGGGGGCGGCGGCCGCCGGCACGAGGAGCCCGATCGCCGGAAGCATCGCGGCCACCCGCCAACCCATCCCACCGGGACCACGGGCACGCTGCCGGTGTACGGTGCGAGTTGAGGGAGGCTCGCTCAACGCCCAACCCGCAACCGGCTACGGATGAACATACTCACGCGCTATCTGATCCGGGCGCACGTGGCGCCGTTCTTCTTCTCGCTCACCGTCCTCACGGGCCTCTTCTTTCTCAACCTGGTCGCCCTGCGGATGGGCGCGCTGATGGGCAAGGGACTGCCGTGGCAGGTCTATGCCGAGTTCATGCTTCTCTCGCTCCCCCACACGCTCGCGCTCACCATTCCCATGTCGGTGCTGGTTGCCGTGCTCTACGCCTTCTCGGAACTGGCGGAAGCCAACGAAATCACCGCCATGTCCGCGGGCGGCGTGCGTCCCGCGCGCGTTCTGGTTCCGATGCTCGCCGCGGGCACGATCACGGCCGCCGTGGTCTTCGTGCTGCACGACCGCGTGCTCCCGGAGTCCAATCATCGTCTCAAGAACCTCATGGTCGACGTCCAGGGAAAGAGCCCCACGTTCCGCCTGCGCGAGCAGGTGGTCAACGAGATCCAGGCCGTGAACGGCGCCACCCGCTACTTCCTGCAGGCGCACAGCATCGACCCGATTACCAACGAGCTCGAGGATGTCACCATCTTCGACGTTAGCGAATACGACCAATATCGCACCATCTATGCCGACCGGGGCACGATGGCGTTCGACGAGACAGGCACCGACCTCTTTCTGACCCTCTTCGACGGCAATGCCTACGAGGTGAGCGACGTGCGGCCGTCCGGCTTCCGGCAACTGGCCTTCGCCCGGCAGATCATCCCCATGCGCGGTGTCGCGGACGTGCTGGAGCGCAGCGACAGCGAACAGCGGGGCGACCGGGAAATGTCCACGGCGATGCTGGCGGAGGAGGTGCGCAAGGCCCGCGAGGAACTGGCCGAAGTGCGGCGGGCGAGCCTGGGGCGCTCCCGTGGCGCGCTGCGCGAAGCCCTGGGACTCGAGGCGGTGGAAGGCGAAGAGATCGACGATCTGCTGCCCCCCGGCGCGCTGGAGAGTCAGCGCCGCATCATCGGCGATCTGGGCCTGACCCCGCCGGACCAGCTCACGGAGGCGGTCACCGCCAACCTGCGCACCAACGCCGTGCGCGAGGAGGGACTGCTGCTCAACGTGAACCGCTACCGGGTGGAGTGGCACAAGAAGTGGGCGATCGCCACCGCCTGCCTCATCTTCGTGCTCGTGGGGGCCCCGCTCGCGATCCGCTTCCCCCGGGGCGGGCTCGGCACCGTGATCGTCCTCTCCGGCGCCATCTTCGCAATCTACTGGACGACCCTCATCGGAGGCGAGTCGCTCGCCGACCGGGGCCGCCTGGAGCCGAATGTGGCGATGTGGATCTCCAACGCCATCTTCCTGGCCGCCGGCGTGTGGCTGTCCTCGCGCATGGGACGCGCCGTCTCCGCGCCACGGGATTCGGGGCGGGGCGGCATCCGGCAGCTGCTGGCGAACCGGGCGAGGGGGAACGCGGACGCATGAGGCTCCTCGACCGGCTCGTCGCCGCCAGCTTCCTGCGCATATTCATGGCCTTCGTGGCCGCCGTGCCGCTCCTTTTCGTGGTCGGCGACCTCACCGAGAACATCGACGAGTACCTCGACCGCGGGCTCCCGATGGTGGACGTCTTCCGGGCCTACGGATTCCAGATGCTCCAGTTCGTGTTCTGGTCCTTCCCGATGGCGACGCTCATCGCGGCGGTCTTCACGATTCACGCCATGACCGTGCACCGGGAGATCGTGGCCGCCAAGGCGGGCGGCATCTCCTTCCATCGCCTCGTGGTGCCGGCGCTGGCCCTGGGCGTCGCGCTCGCCGGGGTGTCGTTCTACATCAGCGACATCGTGCCCCGCGCCAATCGCGCCGCCTTCGACATCCTCGAGGAACGCAACTTCAGCCGCGACTGGCGCATCAACTTCGTGTACCAGACCGAGGACGGACACAGCCTTTCGGTGCGCCGCCTGACCGTGTTGGCCGGGGAGCTGCAGGACGTCGTGCTGGAACACCGCCCGGTCACCGCGGCGCCGGGCACGGGACCCTCGCTGCACGCGGTTGCGGACCGCGCGTACTTCAACGACCAATCGGGCTGGACCTTCAGCGACGGATACGTGCGCCGCCTGCTCCCGGATGCCCGCGAACAGACCTACCAGTTCGGCAGCATGAAGACGCGCGGGTTCTCGGAACGGCCCGATGAGCTGCTCGAGGCGTCCCGCACCGGCAACCGCATGTCCGACGCCCAGAACGACCGCCTGGCCCAGATGACGCGCGCGGACATCGACCGGCAGGTGGGGATCATCGAGCGCAGCGGGGGCAGCGCCTCCGAGTACCTCGTCGAGCGCGAGCAGCGCGGCGCTCTCGCCCTCGCCACGTTCATCATGGTCCTCTTCGGCCTGCCCCTGGGGACCTCGTCCCAGCGCGGCAGCGCGGCCTACGGCGCGGGGGTCTCGATCGCCGCCATCACCCTGTACCTGATCCTCTTCCGGGTCCTGGGCGCGGCGGCGGGCGCGGGTGTCCTGTCACCCACCATCGCGGCCTGGACCCCCAACGCAGTGTTCCTGGCGATGGGCGCGTTTCTGATGGTTCGGGTGCGAACGTAGAGAAACAGCCCCGGAAGGGTTTGGTCCCTCCCGGGGCTGGCGGATGTGCCTCCGGGCCGCTGACGGCCCGGCCGATTCAGCTGACCGGGCGCTCCTTCGGCAGGATCTTGACCGACCAGAGCCCCGAGTTGATGTCGGCGAAGAAGACGTTGCCCTTCCACGGCATCACGCCCCATGCCGCCGGCGCGTTGGGGATGTAGCCGAGCGGATCGTGCGCCTTGAAGACGGAGATCTCGCGTCCCTGCGTATACAGGTTCCCCATCAGATCGCCGGAAATGTCCACCATCCGCAGACCCCCCTCGTAGTAGGCCTCGTAGAGGATGTCGTCCTCGACCCACATGTTGTGGGTGCCGAACTCGGACACCTCGTAACGGGCCACCATCTCGGGTGATTCGGGATCGGTGAAGTCCACGATCTGGATGTAGCCCGCGGTGGCGCGCGGATAGCCGCCCCTGCCCGTCTCCGGGTCGTACTGGATACGGTGATCAGGGCCGGTTCCCGCCCAGGCGAGCCCCTCGCGGCCGACGATCTCGTCGCCGGCGATGAGGTAGAACTTGCCCGTGGACTCCTGCAGGTAGGGGAACACGGCGTGCGTCTGACCCGAGGGAAGCGGGATGTTGGTCACGAAGACCGGGTTCTCCGGGGAGCCGCCCCAGCGGCCGTTGCCCACGTCGACAACGACGATGCCGTTCTCCCACTCCGCCGAGTAGGCGATGCCGTCGTGCACCCACACGTCGTGCACGCGGCTGTCAGGATGGTCGTATTCGCCCACGTAGCGCGGGTTGTAGATGTCCGCCATGTCCAGGATGATGTACTTGTCGCCCGCGGACAGGACGAAGAGGTGCTCGTTGGTGGCGAACATGTTGTGCACGCCGCCGGTCACGCCCTCGTCCCAGGTTGAGGCGATGGTGGGATGGGCGGGGTTGGCCAGTTCGAGGATCACGACGCCATTGCGGCGGTTGGAGGCGCCTTCGCGCGAGATGACACCGTAGCGGCCGTTGGGGGACGCCTTCACGTCGTTGGTCGTGCGCGCGTCGACGATGATGGAATCGGTCTTGACGATGTTGGCCGGGTCGGTGACGTCCCACACGAAGGTGACGCCGTTCCCCATCTTGGAGCCCGTGAGCGCGTAGTCGCGCCCGTCGACCCCTTCCCAGATCCACAGGTCGGTGGTGAAGACGCGCGATTCCCGCCCCTGCCCCACGATCTCGAGCTCCTGCACGGCAGCCCGCCGGCTGACCCGCACCGACTCGCGCGCCGACAGGTGGCCGGCGGTCGCTACCACGGTATAGAGCCCCGGCCAGTCGGCCACGAAGCGGCCGTCGTCGACCTGACCCGGCCCGGCGGGCGCCACGATGCTGTCGTCCGGCATGTAGGCGAGCGACCAGGTGACCGGCGCGCCCGCCACCTCGTTGCCGGTGTCGTCCAGCACGGAGGCGGTGAACTGCACCACGTCGCCGGTGAGCAGGTCGCCCCCGCCGCCGGCGAGCTGGACGGAGGTGGCCGGGAAGGCCTCCACGGTGCGCCCGGCCGAACCCCGCACCCCCTCCACCACGGCGGTCACAGTGACGGGGCCGGGGCGGTGGGCGGTGACGTTGCCGAATGCGTCGACCGAGGCCACCTCGGTGTCGGAGACCGACCAGGCGAACTCGGCGGTCGGGCGCGCCGATCCGTCCGCGTGCAGGGCGATCGCGGAATGGCGCACCGTCGTGCCGGCGTACAGCAGGTCGGCGCCCGCGTCCACCTCGACCGTCGCCACCTCCGGCCAGTCCACCACTACCGGAATGGTGAGCTGGGCAACCGGCGCTCCGCTGGCGGGCATCACCACCATCGCCTGCACGTCGTACTGGCCGGCCTCGAAGGCCTCGATGTTCCCGTCGCGGATGCGGAGCGCCCGCCGCGGCGCGCTCACCCGGATGGGAATGTCCACCAACCCGCCCGCGGCGTCGTAGGCGGTTACCACCAGCGGCACGACATCCCCCACCCTGAGCGAAAGCTCGGCGGGCTCGGCCTCCAGGCGGGTGACCACCGTGGGATCGGGTTCCGGCGTCTGGGCGGCCAACTCCACCGCCGACGGGAACGCCGCCGCCGTCAGGACGACGGCTGCCGGGAGAATGAGCTTGAAAGAACGCATGGGACCTCCTTGCTGCGGGCACGACATTGTGCTGCCTTCACAATAGCGAGGGCAGGCGAGTCGTCGAAAGAAGCAAGGCCCGATCCGGCGTCTCGCCCCGCCGCCGCGCCCGGCGTCATCGACAACACGACCGGCGCATACCTGATGACCCCTCGATCGTCGATCGTCGCGAGGAGCCTGCCCTCGTGCCAGAACTCGACTGTGCCGGTCTCGCTGACGAACGCGTGATAGCGCATGAACGCGCCTGCGTATATGGTGCGTCCCCTGATCGCCGCCGCCTCGTCCGGCGTGACCTCGACACGTTGCACCGCGCCAGCGGGAACGATGCCTTCAAGACCATCGCTGCGCGCTGGCGTTGACGGACCACAGCCAGCCAGGAGGAGCATCAGCCACAAGTACCTGATCATCGCTTGCAGGCTCGCCCGCCAGCTTCCTCAGGTCAAGCATGATGCTGCGTAGGCGTGGCTGGTGGCGCAGGGCGGATGACGCCCTTCGGCTGGCGATTGGACGCTGTACTGCTAACGATTGGACGCTGCTTCAATAACGATCAGACGCTATTCCCATAACGATTGGACGCTGCTAGATTCCGCCGACGAAGCCACACCCGCCGCGACTGGCAGGAGACCGTCGTGCCGGGGCGCCACGCCAGCCGGCGGATGCACTGCCATGTTCCCACGCTACACCGCGCGTCTTGTCGGGGAGGCACTCGCGGACACGCCGGCCGTCTTCCTTCTCGGTGCCCGGCAGGTGGGAAAGACCACCCTGGTCAGGGACCTCATCGACGAGAGTTGGGAATACATCACTTTCGACGATTCGGCTCAGGTCGAGGTGGCGCGAGCCGACCCGGTGGGCTTCATCCGCAACCTCCCCCCAAAGAGGATCGCGCTCGATGAAGTGCAGCGCGTTCCCGAAACTCTGCTGGCGATCAAGCAGGCAATCGACGAACGGCGAACCCCCGGCCGATTCCTCCTGACGGGTTCAGCTAACGCGCTGGTGCTGCCCATCGTCTCCGACGCGCTGGTCGGAAGAATGGAGGCGGTCCGCCTGGCTACCCTGTCCGAATGCGAGATCGCCGGACGGAAGCCGTCCTTTCTCCGAAAGCTCCTGCGAGGCGAGACGCCGGCAGCGCGGGAACTCAGGATCCGGAACCATCTGGTGCACCGCGTCGTCACGGGCTGCTTTCCGGAACCACTGTTGCGAGGCAGCGAGCGACGCATCCAGGCGTGGTACCAACAGTACGCGAACACGCTGGTCCAAAGGGATCTGGACGATCTGGCACGGATCGAGCACCTCGAAGCGATGCCCAGGCTGCTGCAGCTCGTTGCCGTCCTTTCCGGACAGCTGGTCAACCTCACCGAACTCGGAGGACGGCTCGGCCTGAATCGGCTGACGGCCGGAAGGTACTTCGCCCTTCTGGAGCAACTCTTCCTGGTCGAGCGCCTGCCGGCCTGGCACTCGAACGAGTTCAAGCGGCTGGTCAAGACGCCCAAGATGCACGCCGTCGACACCGGCATGACGTGCGCGCTGCGAGGGATGACGCGGCGCAGGCTTCTCGCCCGTCCGGCGGACCTCGGTGCGCTGCTCGAGTCCTTCGTCTACAACGAACTCCGGAAGCAGGCGCGCTGGCTGGAAGACCCGGTCACCTTCCACCACTATCGCGACAAGGACAAGGTCGAGGTGGACATCGTGGTCGAGAGCGCATCCGGCGGCTGCTTCGCCGTGGAGGTCAAGGCGGGCGCGACCCTCACGTCCAGGGACTTCCTCGGCCTGAAACGTTTCCGCCGAGTTGCCGGGAAGCGATTCCGCATGGGTGTCCTGCTCTATGACGGGGATCACACCACGGCGTTCGGTGATCGGCTGTTCGCCGTGCCGATGGGTGCGCTGTGGGGTTGAGAGGCATCCCATGACCCCACCCACCCCCGACCTCACCC
>VXNP01000116.1 GCA_009840525.1 Gammaproteobacteria bacterium | reverse complement strand
CCGCGGGGGGCCGCCCCACCCCCACCCCCGGCCCCCCCCGGGGGCCCCCCCCCCCTGGCCCCCCCCGCCCCCCCCCTGTTATCCCGGCCTTCCCCCTCGCTGGGGGGGGGGGGGGGGGGGGGCCCCCGACGGCCCCACCCATCACGGCGCCTTCGACATCGCCTACATGCTGCTCGTTCCGGGCATGACGGTTACCGCGCCCAAGGACGGCGACGAGCTCATCGCCCTGATGAAGACCGGCCTCACGCACGACGCGGGCCCCTACAGCATCCGCTATCCGCGCGACGCGGTTCCCGCCGCGGTTCCGCCGACCGCGGAGATTGATGCGGTCCCCTACGGGAGCTGGGAAGTCGTGCGCGAAGGATCGGACATGGCGATTCTCGCCGTGGGAACCATGGTCCTCGAAGCGCTTTCGGCGGCCGACGAACTGGCTGCCGCGGGCATCGACGCGACCGTCGTCAACTGCCGCTTCCTGAAGCCCTTCGACGAGGAAGTGCTCGAGCGCGTGCTCGGCTCACATGAGCGCATCCTGACGGTCGAGGAGGGTACCGTCGTCAATGGGTTCGGAGCTCTCATGGCGCGCGAGATCCAGGCTCGCGTGGGGTCGCGGCCGACCGTGAGGACGATGGGGTTGCCGGACGTCTTCATCGAGCACGGCGACAGGGGGCTGTTGCTTGCAGAAGTGGGACTGGACGCGGAGGGCATCGCGCGGGAAGCCCTGCGCCTGGCCGGGCGCGGCCCCGACATCCGCGTGATGGCGACCAGAGAGAGCGCGTAGCCCCACTCGAAACGCCATGGTGCCGCCTCCCGTCCGCCGCATCGGCATCTTTGCGCTTCCCGGGCAGCCGGGGCTCGCGCCGGCGCTGGCGCGCCTCGACGAGCTCGCGCGCAGGTTCGGCATCGAGATGGCCTGCGAGCCGGACATCCTCGCGCATGCGCCCGAGGGCGTACGCCCTCTCCGGCTAGGCGAACCCGGGCTGGACCTGCTGGTCACGCTCGGCGGGGACGGAACGCTGCTGCGGGGGGCGCGCAAGGTCACGGGAACCGGAGTTCCCGTCCTGGGGATCAACCTCGGTCACCTGGGCTTCCTCACCTCGTCTTCCGGCGCCGACCTTGCCACCGCGTTCGAGCGGCTGCGCGGCGGCGACTTCACCCTCGACTACCGTATTACCCTCGAGGCGACCATTCTCGACGAGTACGGGGATGCGGGTGATCGCCATGTGGCGCTCAACGACTTCGTGGTCCACAACAGCGGGGCGGCCAGGGTCTCGCGCCTCGACCTCTTCGTGGGGCATGACGGAGAAAGCGATGAGATCGGCAGCTTCAGCGCCGACGGGGTGATCGTTTCCTCGCCCACCGGTTCGACCGCCTACTCGCTGTCGGCCGGCGGCCCCATCATCGCTCCGGGCGTGGACTGCATCTTGGTGACTCCGATCTGCCCGCACACGCTCGCGGTGCGCCCCCTGGTGCTGGCTGCGGACGAGCGCGTCATCGTCAGGGAAGTGGATCCATCGGGCGACCTGGTGCTGACCGTGGACGGCCAGGAAGCTGTGGCCGTCGTGCCCGGCTCGTTCGTGGAGATCCGGACCGGCACGGTGCGCGTGCCCCTGCTTCGCTTCCCCGGGTACACCTTCTTCTCCACCTTGAGACGAAAGTTGAATTGGGCCCTGAAATCTCCTTCAGGTGCATGATCTTATGAGCATCGTCAGGCATGCTGATCGAACTGCGCATACGCGACTACGCGGTAATCGATGACCTGACCCTGGACGGGGCGCCAGGCCTCAACGCCCTGTCGGGCGAGACCGGGTCCGGCAAGTCCCTGGTGGCCAACGCCCTCTCCTGCCTGCTGGGCGAACGGGCCTCTCCCGGGGTGGTCCGGGTGGGTGCCTCCCGTGCCATGATCGAAGCCGCCTTCGACATCGAGGACTGCGGGCCGGTCCGCGGGAAGCTCGAAGAGCTGGGTCTTGGCGCGGGCGGCGTCGTGCTGGTGCTCCGGCGGGAAGTGGCGCGCCGGGGACGCAACCGCGCCTGGGTAAACGATTCGTCCGCCACGGTGGGGCTCCTGCGTGAACTGGGCCGCCATCTGGTCGACCTGCACGGGCAGCACGAGCACCAGAGCCTGCTCCGGCCGGCCGAACAGGCCAGATTGCTGGATTCCCTTGCGCGCGCCACCGGACGGGCGAGCGCCGTTGCCGCGTTGTGCCGCGAGCTGAAGGCGCTGGAGCTGGAGCGGGAGCGGCTGGAAGCGAGGATCCGTGAACTCGAGGCGCGCGCTGACTTCATCCGCTTCCAGCTCGGCGAAATCGAAGGCGCCGCGCTCCAGGACGGCGAGGACACGGCGCTCGAGACGGAGGCGACCCGGCTCGAATATGCCGACGAGCTGGCGCGCAACGCCGGGGGAGCCTACGAGGAGCTATACGCGGGCGACGCCGCCGTCACGGCGCGCATCCGCGCGGTGCAGGGTGCACTCGCCGACATTATCCGCCTGGATGGCTCGCTGGGCGAGGTCTCGGAGTTGCTTGAGCAGTCCTACCAGGCGGCCAGCGAGGCGGGGCGCTTCCTGGGGGATTACGCGAGCTCGCTGGAGCACGATCCGCGCCGGCTGGAAGATGTCAGGGCCCGCCTCGACCGCATCTTCCGGCTGAAGCGCAAGTACGGACCCGCGCTGGAGGACGTGCTCGACACCGGGCGCCGGCTGGCGGGGCAGCTCGAGGAGATCGAGACCAGCTCGTTCGACATAGCCGCTCTGGAGCGACGCATCCACCAGACCAGGGCCAGCCTGGAGCGGGAGGCGGCAGCCCTCAGCGAAGCGCGATGTAAGTCGGCGCGTAAACTTGAGCGCCGGGTTACAGCGCTGTTCCCGGAGCTGGGGCTCGAGGGGGGCACGTTCTCGGTTGCGCTCAGCCCGCTGCCGGAAGTGGGGCCGGGAGGCGCCGAGCGGGTGGAGTTCCTGGCCTCGCTCAATCCCGGGTTTCCGCCCGCGCCCCTCGGCCGGATCGCCAGCGGCGGGGAGCTGTCGAGGGTGATGCTCGCCCTCAAGTCGATTCTGGGCGCCGCCGACCGGGTTCCGACGCTGGTGTTCGACGAAATCGACGCCGGGGTCGGGGGCGAGATCGCCAACGCGGTTGGGGCGCGGCTTCAGGAGACGGGGCGGGCCCACCAGGTCCTCGCCATCACCCATCTCGCTCAGATCGCATCACGGGCGAGTCATCATGTCCTCGTCGAAAAGCGGCTCTCGCCGGATGACGGCGTGATCCGTACGCGAGCCTCCGTCCTTGGAGGGGACGCGCGCGTCCACGAGATCGCGCGCATGCTGGGCGGCGACCCGGATTCGGAGACGTCCCGCGAGCACGCCCGCGAGCTGTTGCGCGTCGCGGGGCAGGAGGTTGCCGGGGCTGTCGTCTAGCGGCCCGGACGGGCTCCTCCCGGCGTCGGAGCGGCCTCGTCCGGGGACTGCTGGCCGCCGCCCCAAAGGTTCCAGAACAGACTCGCTCCGAAGCGCACTCTTCCCGTCCTGGGCGTCCGGCCTCCGCTGCCGCTGCGCGCGGCTTCCCAGCCAAAGCGGGCCACAACCGGGAAGCCCCCTCCCAGGAAGCTGGAATAGCGGATGTCCACCCCCATGGACCGCACCTCGGCTTCGGTCTCGAGCGAGAGCGCCGCGAGGTCGGCCGCCTCGCCCACGAAGCTGTCCGCCGCGCGGCTGAAGGAGCGGTACACGAAGCCGACCGCGAGCTGGGGCGTCAGCAGCAGCTGTGGGGTGATCGCGTATTCGAGGTAGTTGCCCGGCTGCCACTGCACCGTCTCGAGGGGCGGACGGGGAGCGAAGCCCATGTCGGGCGGACCGACGCGCCGGCGCACGTACACGGGTGAGGCGATGCCGTAGCGGACATCGAAGGTAAGCCCCACGCGCCGCGCCCAGTCGACGCCGCCGAAGGCGCGCGCCTCGATGTCCATCTGACCCTCCGCAACCTCCATGTCCAGGAACTCGCGGAGGGTGTCCTGCGGGCTGCCGGTTCCCAGACGGACCATGCCGGCCACGCCCAGCCGAACCCCGAATCCGCCGCCGGAGTTCTGCTCGGAAGCGCCGACGGAATCAGCCGCCTCTCCGGGCTCCGGGAGGTCCGGCGGACGCGGGCTCAGGTTCAGGACCTGAATCGCCGCGCTGACCTCCAGGTCGCCCGGTTCCCAGAGCGCGTCCATGTCCTCAACGGGAAGACCGGTGGTCCCGAACACCGGAACGACGACCAGCGAATCGAAGCCGGCCCGGTCGAGCGGGGTGCCGAGCGGGAGCCGGGCCGGGAAGCTCGTCACACCGATGTTCGACAGGCCGGCCCTGACCGCGTCCACGCGGCCGGCGAGGTCCTTGCCCGCGGCGGAACCCTCCAGGGGGAAGAAAACGGCCTCGCCGAATAGCGCCCCGAGGGATCCCAGCAGCGCGTCGCCCTCCGCGAGCACGGCGCGGCCCGCCTGGCACTCAGGGGCGCTCTCGTCCACCCCGCACAGGCCGGCGATGATGGTGCGCGCCTCGGCAAGGGCATTCCCGTATTCGTCCATGAACGGGGCCCTCAGGGACGCGGGCGGCGCCAGACCGGCGTTCGCCTCCCCGGGTGTGTAGACCAGCTCCGAGTCGAGCTTGCGCTGCACCATGGGTAGCGACGCCCCCACCGTCAGCCAGGGGAATACGCCCAGCCGGAACCCGAGGGGCACGCGCCGGATGTGGGCCGCGAACAGGTGGTTGGTGCTCCCCAGGTTGAACCGGTAGTCGGGATTCGCGAACAGGGTCCGGAGGCGGGCCTCGGTGAGCGCGGCTCCGGGCAGCCGGTCCGAACCCAGGGCGTCGCTGCTCAGGTTCCACCCCAGCGGCTCCACCTCCTCGACCGGGGATCCCCCCTCGGACCGCAGGCCGAAGCGCTCGCTCCAGGTGACGTAGTGCGCGTCGATGTCCAGCCGCAGATGGCCCGAAGGGACGATCGGTCCGCCGACAAGCTGTCCACTGGCCGCGCCGGGCAGCAGGAGGGCCGGGAGAAGCGCCGGCAACAGCCGCAGGAGAGGCGGAATTCCGGGTCGCGTGAGGTGCGCGCGAGAAGGGTGGGGCA